>DASPRB010000166.1:0-13567 GCA_035624675.1 Burkholderiales bacterium | reverse complement strand
GATCGAGGTCGGCGGCATGATCGAGATCCCGGCCGCGGCGCTCGCGCTGCCGATGTTCCTGCGGCGCCTGAACTTCCTTTCGCTCGGCACGAACGACCTGATCCAGTACACGCTCGCGATCGACCGCACCGACGACTCGGTCGCCCATCTGTACGACCCGCTGCATCCGGCGGTGCTGCACCTGGTGGCGCACACCATCCGCACCGCGACGCGCGCCGGCGTGCCGGTCGCGGTGTGCGGCGAGATGGCCGGCGACCTACAGCTCACGCGCTTGCTGCTCGGAATGGGCTTGCGCAGCTTCTCGATGCATCCGGCTCAGCTGCTCGCGATCAAGGAGCGCATCCTGCGCAGCAACCTCGGCGAGCTGCGGCCGCTGGTACAGCGCGTGCTGCGCAGCGTCGACCCGGCGCGCACGCGCGCCCTGCTCGCCAAGCTGAACGCCTAGGCACGGATGGCCGGACCTCTTGACGGGGTGCGCGTGCTCGACCTCACCACGGTGGTGATGGGCCCCTACGCCACACAGGTCCTCGCCGATCTGGGCGCCGACGTGATCAAGGTCGAGCCGCCAGAGGGCGACGTCATGCGCTACGCATGGCCGGCGCGGCACCGGGGCATGGGGCATATTTTCCTC
This sequence comes from Burkholderiales bacterium, assembly GCA_035624675.1. Lineage (GTDB taxonomy): Bacteria > Pseudomonadota > Gammaproteobacteria > Burkholderiales > SG8-39 > DAHVFK01. Next base: position 12,936 of record DASPRB010000166.1, on the reverse strand, counting down.
AACGCCAACCGCAACAAGCGCGCGATCGCGCTCGACCTGAAGCAGGATGCGGCGCGCGACGCGCTGCTCGCGCTGGCGCGCGGTGCGGACGTGCTGGTGTACAACATCCGGCCGCAGGCGATGGCGCGCCTGCGCCTCGCCTACGAGGACCTGCGCTCGGTCAATCCGCGCATCATCTACGTCGGCGGATTCGGTTACAGCCAGCGCGGGCCGTACGCCGCGAAGGCCGCCTACGACGACCTGATCCAGGGAGCGGCCGGCATCCCCTGGCTGCTGAAGGCGCAGGGCGCCGACGTGCCGCGCTATGCGCCGGTGATCATGGCGGACCGCACGGCGGGGCTGCACATCGTCAACGCGGTGTGCGCGGCGCTGTACGCGCGCGAGAAGACCGGCGCGGGGCAGCGCGTCGACGTGCCGATGTTCGAGAGCCTGCTGCAAACGGTGCTCGGCGAGCATCTGGGCGGCTACACCTTCGAGCCGCAGGCGGGCGGGCTGGGCTACGCCCGGATGCTCGCCAGGGACCGCCGGCCCTATCGCACCTCCGACGGCCATGTTTGCGCGCTGATCTACAACGACAAGCAGTGGCGTGCGTTTCTCACGCTCGTGGGCAGGCCCGAGCTGATGGAAGCGGAGGCCTTCCGCAGCCAGGAGGCGAGAAGCCGCAACTTCGACGTCGCGTACGCGCTGGTCGACGAAGAGATGAGAAAGCGCAGCACCGCGGAATGGATCGCGGCGCTCGAGGCGGCGGACATCCCCGTGCAGCGCATGAACAGCCTCGAGGACATCGTGCACGATCCGCATCTCGAGGCGATCGGCTATTTCAGCATCGTCGAGCATCCGAGCGAGGGGCCGATTCGCTCGATGGCCGTGCCCTCGGAGTGGTCGGCAACCGCGCCGCAGTACCGGCGCCACGCCCCGCGCTTCGGCGAGCATACGCGCGAGCTGCTCGCCGAATCGGGACTGGACGACAACGCAATCGAGGCGCTGATCGCCAGCGGCGCCGCCAAAGCGGCCGATTGAGAAGGAGCCACGCTCGGCTATAATCCTTCCCGGCGCCGATTTGATGTTCAGATTGCGGGCGCACTACAAATACCGCTAAAGAGACGCTCTTGAACGCTCCGCTCGATCCCTCCTCTGTCGGCCCCGTCGTGGCGCAGAAGGCGCGCTTCGACAAGCCGATCCGCCTGCGCAGCGGCGCGCAGCTGCCGTCCTACGAGCTTGCCTACGAGACCTACGGCGAGCTGAACCCGACGCGCTCGAACGCGGTGCTCGTGTGCCACGCGCTGAACGCCTCGCACCACGTCGCCGGCTATTACGCCGGGCGGCCGGACGAGGTCGGCTGGTGGGACAACATGGTCGGTCCGGGCAAGCCGCTCGACACGCGCCGCTTCTTCGTCATCGGCGTGAACAACCTGGGCGGCTGCCACGGCTCGACCGGGCCGATGAGCGTCAATCCGGCCACCGGCAAGCCCTGGGGCGGCGACTTCCCGGTGGTCACGGTGGAGGACTGGGTGCAGGCGCAGGCGCGGCTCGCCGATCGGCTGGGCATCGAGCGCTTCGCGGCGGTCATGGGCGGCAGCCTCGGCGCGATGCAGGCGCTGCAATGGTCGCTCGCCTATCCCGAGCGCATCCGCCACGCGCTCGTCATCGCCGCGACGCCGAAGCTCTCGGCGCAGAACATCGCCTTCAACGAGGTCGCCCGCCAGGCGATCACCACCGACCCCGATTTCCACGGCGGGAACTACTACGACAAGGGCGTGGTGCCGGTGCGCGGGCTGCGCATCGCGCGCATGATCGGCCACATCACTTATCTCTCGGACGAGGCGATGATGGGCAAGTTCGGGCGCCAGCTGCGCCGCGCGGCGCTCGGCTTCGACTTCGACATCGACTTCGAGGTCGAGAGCTACCTGCGCTACCAGGGCGACAAGTTCTCCTCCTATTTCGACGCCAACACCTACCTGAGGATCACCAAGGCGCTCGACTACTTCGACCCGGCGGCAGACTTCGGCGGCGATCTCGCAGCGGCGGTGGCGCGCGCCCAGTCGGCGTTCCTCGTCGTGTCGTTCAAGTCCGACTGGCGCTTCGCGCCGTCGCGCTCGCGCGAGATGGTCAGGGCGCTGCTCGATGCGCGCAAGATCGTGTCCTACCTCGAGATCGACGCCCCGGGCGGGCACGACGCCTTCCTCATGGACGACGCGCGCTATTTCGGCGCGCTCACCGCCTATTTCGGGAACATCGAGCTGTGAGCGAGACCCAGCAGGCCCTGCTCGCCGGCCGCCCCGACTTCGCGGCCATTGCGCGCTGGGTGTTGCAGGGCGCACGCGTGCTCGACCTCGGCTGCGGCGACGGCGCGCTGCTCAAGTACCTCTGGCAGGCGCGCGAGGCGCCGGGCTACGGCGTCGAGATCGACGACGCCGAGGTGGTCGCCTGCGTGCAAAACGACATCAACGTGCTGCAGCTCGACCTGGAGAGCGGTCTATCGCTGTTTCGCGATGGCTCATTCGACACCGTGATCCTGTCCGAGACCCTGCAGACGATCCACCGCATCGAGCAGCTGCTGCGCGAGATGCTGCGCGTCGGACGCGAAGCGATCGTCTCCTTTCCAAACTTCGGCCACTGGAACTCGCGCCTGCAGGTGCTGCTCGGGCGCATGCCGGTGTCGGAGGAGCTGCCCTACGAGTGGTACGACACCCCGAACGTACACCTGTGCACCACGCTCGACTTCGAAGACCTGTGCCGCAAGCTGGGCGTACGCATCCGCGAGCGACTCGCGCTGCACCAGGGCCGGCAGATCAACTTCCTGCCCAACCTCTTCGGCAGCCTCGCCGTGTACCGCTGTGCCGCAGCCTAGCTTCGCGCGCCCGGAACGCGTGACGCTCGCCGGACGCTACGCCCGGCTCGAGCCGCTCGACGCGGCGCGCCACGGCGAGGCGCTGTTCGCCGCGTCGATGGCCCCGGGCGCCGAGGAGCGCTTTCGCTACCTGTTCGAATCGCCCCAGGATCGCTCCGCGTTCGGTGACTGGCTCGCGAGGGCGGCCGTGTCGCAGGATCCGCTGTATCACGCGGTGATCGATGTGGCGAGCGGGCGCTGCGAAGGCCGCCAGGCGCTCATGCGGATCGTCCCGGAGCATGGCGTGATCGAAATCGGCTCGATCCTGTGGGGACCGGCGATCGCGCGCACGCGCGTCGCGACCGAGGCGTTCTTCCTCGCGGCGCGCTACGTTTTCGACCGGCTCCGCTACCGGCGCTTCGAATGGAAGTGCAACGCGCTGAACGAGCCCTCGCGCCGCGCCGCTGCGCGCTTCGGCTTCAGCTACGAGGGCAGCTTCCGCCAGCACATGCTGGTCAAGGGGCAGAACCGCGACACCGCGTGGTTCTCGATCATCGACCGGGAATGGCCGGCGCTCGAGGCCGCCTTCGAGGGCTGGCTCGAGCCCTCGAACTTCGATGCGTCGGGGCGGCAAAGGCGCCGTCTTGAGGAGCTGCGCTGAGGCCACTCTTCGTGGTGCGGTTAAGGGAACGCGCAGTATGATGGACGCCGATGGAGCAACAGGTCAGGTTCTGCTCGAGCTTCGACGGCGCGCGCATCGCCTACGCGCTGTGCGGCCGCGGCTCACCGCTGGTCATGTCGGACACATGGCTGAGTCATCTAGAACATCAATGGCGCAGCCTCGCCTGGCGCCCGTGGCTCGACCATTTCTCTCGTGAGCACACTTTGCTGCGCTACGACGTGCGCGGCACCGGCCTGTCGGATCGCTCGTTCACGCGCGCCTCAATGGACACCTGGGTGCGCGATTTCGGCGCCGTGGTCGACGCCGCCGGACTGAAGCGGGTTCCGCTGCTCGGAGTATGCCAAGGGGGCCCGATCGCGATCGAGTACGCCGCGCGCTATCCCGAACGCGTCGCCCGGCTGGTGCTCTACGGCACCTACGTACGCGGCATGTTCAAGCGCACCGACCTTCCGCCGGAGCCCGCCAAAGGAAAACTGTTGCTCGAAATGACCCAGCTCGGCTGGGGACGCGAGAATCACGCCTTCATGCAGGTCTGGGCCTCCTTGTTCCAGCCCGGCGGAGGCATCGAGCACCTGCGCTCGTGGACCGAACTGCAGCGCCTATCGGTTTCTCCGGAAAGCGCGGCGTCGTTCTTCAACACCACCTTCAATATTGACGCGCGCGAAGCGGCCCGGAACATCAAGTGTCCGACGCTCGTCGTGCACGCCTTCGGCGACAGAGTGGCGCCCGTGGAGGAGGGTCGCCTGCTCGCGAGCCTGATCCCCGACGCGCGCTTCGTCGAACTCGACAGCGAGAATCACATGCTGCTCCCGGACGAGCCCGCGTGGGCGAGATTCCTGGACGAAGTACGCAGCTTCCTCGGCGCCGCGCCCGATAGGGCGCCGACGGCCGACCTCGAGACGTGGCTCCGCGCGCTGACCGAGCGCGAACGCGAGGTACTCGAGGCAATCGCTCGCGGTCTGGACAACGCCGAGATCGCCGCCGCGCTGTGCCTGTCGGAAAAGACGGTCCGGAACCACATCACGCGCGTGTTCGACAAGATCGGCGTAGCGCATCGCTACCAGGCCATCGTGATGGCCCGGGATGCCGGCCTGGGCGTCGCGCGGCCCTGACCGGGACAACGGTCCCGGAACGGCGGCGGGCCATCGCTCTAAAAGGGGACTCCGGCCTCAATACGGCTTCGGCCGCTTGCGCCACAGTCGCGCGAGGCGCGGCAACCATGCCCGCCATCAAGTCAGACCGAAGGAGGCCACCATGCCCAAGTTCGTCATCGAGCGCGAAATCGCCGGCGCCGGCAAACTCCCACCTCAGGAGTTGCAGGCGATCTCGCAGAAGTCCTGCAGTGTCCTGGAGAAAATGGGACCGAAGATCCAGTGGGTGCAGAGTTTCGTAACCGACGACAAGATCTACTGCCTGTATGTCGCCCCGGACGTGGGGACCGTGCGGGAGCACGCCCGCCAAGGTGGCTTTCCCGCGAACAGTGTGGCGCGCGTGCGGGCGGTCATCGATCCGACGACCGCAGAGTAAGAGCGCGGCGATTCACTCGCGCGGCGCCGTGTCGATCGCCTCGATGCGGCGCCGCTGCCAGACGAGCATCGCCACGCCCGGCAGGGCGATGAGGAAGGTGGCGAAGAAGAACTCCGGCCAGCCGAGGTGCTGCGCCAGGACGCCGGCCGCCGGACCGACATAGACCCTCCCCAACGCCGCAAGCGCCGAGAGCAGCGCGTACTGGGTGGCCGAGTGGCGTCGGTCGCACATCGCCATCAGGAGCGCGACGAACGCGGCCGTGCCCATGCCGCCGCACAGGTTCTCGGCCGCCACCGCCGCGACCATCAGCACGTAGCTCTTGCCCGCCAGCGCGAGCAGCATGTACCCGAGATTGGTGACTGCCTGCAGCACGCCGAACAGGAGGAGCGACCGGTACAGCTTCAGGCGCGCCATGAGCGCCCCCCCGGCGAGCGCTCCGGCGATGGTCGCGAGCACACCGAGCCACTTGTTCACGACGCCGACCTCGGTGAGCGAGAAGCCCGGTCCGCGGATCAGGAATGCCGTGGACAGCGATCCGGCGAAGGCATCGCCCAGCTTGTAGAGAACGATGACCGCGAGCAGGATCCATGCGCCGTCTCGGCTGAAGTATTCGCCGAGCGGCTCGCGCACCGCCTGCTCGAGCGTGTGAGGCGCGCGCGGCGGTGCGTTCGGCTCCTCGGCGGTCCACGCCGCCGCTACGCCCACCAGCATCAGCGCCGCCATCAGCCAGTAAGTCCCCCTCCAGCCCAGCCAGTCGTCGGCCACGATCAGCGCCAGGCCGCCGGACACCAGCATCGCGATGCGGTAGCCGAGCACCGACACCGCAGCCCCGGCCCCGCGCTCTTCGGCGTCGAGCACGTCGGTGCGATAGGCGTCGAACACGATGTCCTGCGAGGCCGAAAGGAAAGCGACCGCGAGCGCGAGGCTCGCCAGCAGCCAAGGTGAGCGCTCGGGCGCGAGCGTTCCCATCCAGGCGATCGTCGCCAGCAGCCCGAGTTGCGTGACGACCAACCAGCCGCGCCGCCGGCCGAGCAGCGGGATCGTGAAGCGATCCATGAGCGGCGCCCACAGGAACTTGTAGGTGTAGGGCTGACCCACAAGCGCGAACATGCCGATGGTGGTGAGATCGACCCCGCTCACGGTGAGCCACGCCTGCAGCGTCGCGCCGGTCAGCGCGAGCGGCAGCCCCGAAGAGAAGCCCAGCAGCAGCAGCAGGAAGATTTTCCTGCTGCGGAACACGCCCAGGAGTTCAGCCCCCCAGGCGCCACTCATAATCGATGATGAGCGGGGCGTGGTCGGAGAAGCGGCGGCGCTTGTAGATCGACTCGCGCACGGCGGTCTGCGCGACGCCGGGCGTGGCGACCTGGTAGTCGATGCGCCAGCCGACGTTCTTCGCCCAGGCCTGGCCGCGGTTCGACCACCAGGTGTACTGCTCGGGCTTCTGGTTCAGGCGCCGGAACACGTCGACGAAGCCGGCCTCATCGAATACTGCGCTCAGCCAGGCGCGCTCCTCGAGCAGGAAGCCCGAGTTCTTCTGGTTCGAGCGCCAGTTCTTCAGGTCGATCTCCTTGTGCGCGATGTTCCAGTCGCCGCACAGGATGACCTCGCGCCGGCTGCGCTTGAGCTTCCTCAGATGCGGCAGGAAGGCGTCCAGAAAACGGAACTTGGACGCCTGACGATGCGGTCCGGCGGATCCCGAAGGCAGGTACAGCGACACCACCGACAGGCGCCCGAAGCGCGCCTCGAGGTAGCGTCCCTCATCGTCGAACTCGCGCACGCCGAAGCCCTCGCGCACCGAATCGGGCTCGACGCGGCTGTAGAGCGCGACGCCCGCGTAGCCCTTCCTGTCGGCATGCGAGAAGAATCCGTGCAATCCGCGCGGCGCGCGCATGGTGGCGTCGAGGTCGGGCTCGTGCGCCTTGATCTCCTGCAGGCACGCCACATCGGCGCGCTGCGCGGCGAGCCAGCGGTAGAACCCCTTGCGCGCGGCCGAGCGGATGCCGTTGACGTTTAGGGTTACGATCCTCACGCGGAGGGGAAGCTGGACACGCCGCCGTGCGCCGCCGACCACTCCGCAGGCGCGCGCAGGAACTTCTCCACCTGCGCGATCTGAGCGGGGGGCAGGTAGGCGCCCGCCTTCACCACGGCGAGCACGTCCCACCAGCTCGCGAGGTAGTGCAGCCGCACGCCCAGGTCCGCCAGGATCTTCTTCGACTCGGGAAAGATGTCGTAGTAGAAATTCACGAACACGTGCTCGACCACGGCGCCCGCGTCGCGCAGCGCCTTGCAGAAATTGATCTTCGAGCGCCCGTCGGTCGTGAGATCCTCGACCAGTAGCGTGCGCGCGCCCTCGCGGATGTCGCCTTCGATCTGCGCGTTGCGGCCGAAGCCCTTGGGCTTCTTGCGCACGTACTGCATGGGCAGTCCGAGCCGGTCCGCAATCCATGCGGCGTAGGGGATGCCGGCGGTCTCGCCGCCTGCGACCACGTCGAACTGCTCGAAGCCCGCGTCGCGCGCGAGCGTCGCCTCGGCGAAATCGACCAGCTGCGAGCGGATGCGGGGGTAGAAGATGAGCTTGCGGCAGTCGATGTATACCGGGCTCGCCCAGCCGGACGTGAAGATGAACGGCTTGTCCTCGGAAAAGAGCACCGCCTTCACCTCGAGCAACATCTTTGCGGTGGTCTCGGCGATGAAGCTGCGTTCGGCGGAATACATGAAAAAAGTCGCACGGAGGGTGGCGCGGATTCTAGCAGGGTCAACGCGGGCCGCGCGCGACGCGTTAGAATTGAGCAGGTCAGCTGGAAGGAAGGGGAAGCAGATGTTCCGGAGCATCGCGATTGGCGCGGCAGTCACCGCCCTTGCCGCAGCGGCTTTGCCGCTCCATGCCGCGCAGCTGATGTATCGCTGCACCAGCAAGGACGGCAGGGTGTACTACGGCCAGACGGTCCCGAACCAATGCATCGGTCAGCTGGTCGAGCAGATCAACTCGCAGGGGCTGGTGATCAAGCGCATCGTACCGACCAACGCCCCGGTCGAGGATCCGGCGGCGAAAGAGGCGGAGGAGAAGAAGAAGCAGGAGGAGGCCGCCCGCGCCAAGGAGGAAGAGCGCCGTGACAACGCGCTGCTCGCGACCTACACCAGCGTAAAGGATGTCGACGACGCGCGTACGCGCGCGCTCGCGGAGCCGACTGCGCGCGTGGCCGAGATCGAGGCGCGCATCGCCGAACTCAAGAAGAAGCAGGCGGGCCTTTCCCAGCGGCGTGCTACGTACACCAGCGACAAGCCACCGCCGGTTTCGCTTACCGAGGAGATCCAGAACGTCGAATCGGAGCTCGGCCTGCAGAACGAGCTGGCGGCCTCCAAGCGTCGCGAGATCACTGGCATCAACGCCAAGTACGACGAGGACAAGAAGCGCTACATCCGGCTGACCGGGCGCTAGCGGCGCGCCGCTAGCCGAGCCGGCGGCGCAGGATCTCGTTCACCTGGGCGGGATTCGCCTTGCCCTTGGTCGCTTTCATCACCTGGCCGACCAGGGAGTTGAACGCCTTTTCCTTGCCGGCGCGGTAGTCATCCACCTGCCTGGCGTTCGCAGCCAGCACCGCGTCCACGATCTTCTCGATTTCGCCCGCGTCCGAGATCTGCCGTAGCCCGCGCCTTGCGATGATCTCGTCGATGGTTTCCTCGTCCGACCAGACCGCGTCGAATACCTCCTTGGCCATCTTTCCCGAGAGCGTCCCGTCGTCGACCTTCTCGGCGAGTCGACGTAGCTGTTCGGCGGAGATCTTGGTTTGCTCTATTTGGAGATCCGCTTCGTTCAGCTTCGCGCTCAGCGGGCCGGCAATCCAGTTGGCGATGCTCGCGGCTCGTCCCTTCGGTACGCCCTCGAGCGCGCTGATCGCGTAGTTGCTCAGGCCGATGCTGGAGGTGAGCAGGTCAGCTTGGGCACCGGGAATCCCGCGAGCGACAAACTCGCTTCGTCGCGCCTCCGGCAGGACAGGCAGCGACTGGCGGATGCGCTCAACCTCGTCCTCGGTCAGAACCAGCGGCAGCAGGTCGGGGTCGGGGAAGTAGCGGTAGTCCTGCGCCTCCTCCTTGGTGCGCATCGGGCGCGTCTCGTCGCGCTCCGGGTCGTACAAGCGCGTTTCCTGGATCACCTTGCCGCCGTCCTCGAGCAGCGCGATCTGGCGCGCTGCCTCGTGCTCGATGGCGCGCTCCATGAAGCGGAAGGAGTTCAGGTTCTTGATCTCGCAGCGCGTGCCCAGCGCAACGTCGCCCGCGCGGCGCACGGACACGTTGGCGTCGCAGCGGAACGAGCCCTCCTGCATGTTGCCGTCGCAGATGCCGATCCACGTGACCAGCGCGTGCAGCGTGCGTGCGTAGGCCACCGCTTCCTTCGCGCCGCGCAGGTCAGGCTCGCTCACGATCTCGAGCAGCGGCACTCCAGCCCGGTTGAGGTCGATACCGGACATGCCGTGAAAGTCCTCGTGCAGGGACTTGCCGGCATCCTCCTCGAGGTGCGCGCGTGTGATGCGCACGGTTTTCTCGCCCGTGGGCAGCAGGATCCTGAGCGACCCGCCCTGCACGATCGGGATCTCGTACTGGCTGATCTGGTAGCCCTTGGGCAGGTCCGGGTAGAAGTAGTTCTTGCGCGCGAACACCGAGCGCCGGTTGAGCACGGCGCCGATCGCCAGTCCGAAGCGGATGGCGTGCTCGACCGCCGCGCGGTTCAGCACCGGCAGCACCCCGGGCAGCGCGATGTCCACCGCCGAGGCCTGCGTGTTCGGCGCGGCGCCGAAGGCGGTCGAGGCGCCCGAGAAGATCTTGCTGCGGGTGGCGAGCTGCGCGTGCGTCTCGATGCCGACGACGATCTCCCAGCTCACAGCGGCGTCTCCGTGGGGACCCTGAGGTGCCAGTCGGTGGCTTGCTGATAGCGATGCGCCGCGCCCAGCATACGGGCCTCGGAGAAATAATCGCCGATCAGCTGCAGCCCGACCGGCAGCTCCTTGCCGTCGAACCCGCAGGGGACCGACAGCGCCGGCAGCCCGGCGAGCGGCGCAGGGATGGTGAAAATGTCGTTCAGGTACATCTGCACCGGGTCGTCCACCTTGGCCCCGATCGCAAAGGCGGTGTCCGGCGCAGTCGGCCCCAGGATCAGGTCGCAGCGCTCGAACGCCGCCGCGAAGTCGCGCGCAATCAGCCGCCTGAGCTTCTGCGCCTGCAGGTAGTAGGCGTCGTAATAGCCGTGCGAGAGCACGTAGGTGCCGACCAGGATGCGGCGCTTGACTTCCGCGCCGAAGCCCTCCGCGCGCGTGCGGCAATACATATCGATCAGGTCGTTGTACTCGGCGGCGCGATGCCCGTAGCGCACCCCGTCGAACCGCGACAGGTTGGACGACGCCTCCGCCGGCGCGAGCACGTAGTACACCGGCACCGCGAGCCGGCTGTTCGGCAGCTCGATCGGCACGGTGCTCGCGCCCTGCGATGCGAACCAGCGCACCGCCTCGTCTACCGCCGCGCGCACCCCGGGCTGCACCCCCTCGCCGGTGAATTCTCTGGGCAAGCCGATGCGCAGGCCGGCGAGCGACAGGTTCAGCTCCCGCGCGTAATCCTCCGCAGGCCGCTCGAGGCTGGTCGAGTCGCGCGCATCGAAGCCCGCCATCGCGTTCAGCAGCAAGGCGAGGTCGGCGGCGCTCTTCGCCATGGGTCCCGCCTGGTCGAGCGACGACGCGAACGCCACCATGCCGTAGCGCGACACGACGCCGTAAGTCGGCTTCAGGCCGCATATGCCCGTGAGCGACGCGGGCTGGCGGATCGAGCCACCGGTGTCGGTGCCGGTCGCCGCAGGCGCCATGCGCGCAGCCACCGCAGCGGCCGAGCCGCCGGAGGATCCCCCCGGCACCAGCCGCTTGTTCCACGGATTGCGCACGGGGCCGAACCAGGAGGTCTCGTTCGACGAACCCATGGCGAATTCGTCCATGTTCGTCTTGCCGAGCATGACCGCGCCGGCGGCGCCGAGCCGCTCGACCACGTGCGCGTCGTAGGGGCTGACGAAGTTGGCCAGCATGCGCGAGCCGCAGGTCGTGGGCATCCCCCGGGCGCAGAAGATGTCCTTGTGCGCAAGCGGGATTCCGGTGAGCGGGCCGCCCTGTCCCGCGGCGCGCCGCGCGTCGGCGCGGCGCGCATCGTCCAGCGCGCGCCCCTCGTCCACGGTGATGAAGGCGTTCAGCGCCTCGTTCAGCGCGCGGACGCGGGCGAGAAATAGTTCCGTCAACTCGACGCTCGAGACGCGCCGGGCCGCCAGCGCCACGTTCAACTCGGTCAGGGTGGCGTTCAGCACCGGCTACTCGATGACTTTCGGGACCAGGTAAAGCCCCCGGTCGACCGCCGGGGCGATCGCCTGGAAGCGCTCGTGCTGGTCGGTTTCAGTGACGGAATCCGCACGCGTGCGCTGCACCACGTCCAGCGCGTGGGACATGGGTTCGATACCGGATGTGTCGACCGCCCGCAGCTCGTCGATCAGGGCGAGCACGCGGTTTAGCCTGGCAGCCACCGCCTGGCTCTCGGCCGGGTCGAGCGCAATACGCGCCAGCCGCGCGAGGCGTTCGATCTGATCTTGGGAAAGGGACATTGCGCCGCAAAAAAGCCCGCGGCAGGCCGTTGCCGGGGTCGCCGTTAGAGTATCATAGCGACACCATTGAGAGGGAGATTGAGCTTCCGAACTCCAATCGGGACACGGCCTTAGCCGAGAGAGTTAAGGCTCAACGAAACGCTCCACGACACGCGAAGCGCTACGCACATGCTCGGATTCCTGCGCAGTTACTTTTCCAACGATCTCGCGATCGACCTCGGCACCGCGAACACGCTCATCTACGTGCGCGGCAAGGGCATCGTGCTCGACGAACCTTCCGTCGTCGCGATCCGCCAGGAAGGCGGCCCGAACGCGAAGAAGACCATTCAGGCGGTCGGCAAGGAAGCGAAGCAGATGCTCGGCAAGACGCCGGGCAACATCACCGCGATCCGACCGATGAAGGACGGCGTGATCGCCGACTTCACCATCACGGAGCAGATGCTCAAGCAGTTCATCAAGAAGGTGCACGACAACAAGCTGTTCTCGCCCTCGCCGCGCATCATCATCTGCGTTCCCTGTGGCTCGACGCAGGTCGAGCGGCGCGCCATCCGCGAGTCGGCAATCGGCGCCGGCGCCGGGCAGGTCTACTTGATCGAAGAACCGATGGCCGCGGCGATCGGCGCCGACCTGCCGGTCGCCGAGGCGACCGGCTCGATGGTGGTCGACGTCGGCGGAGGCACTACCGAGGTCGGCGTGATCTCCCTCGGCGGCATGGTGTATGCGGGTTCAGTGCGCGTCGGCGGCGACAAGTTCGACGAGGCGATCATCAATTACATCCGTCGCAATTACGGCATGCTGGTCGGAGAGACCACGGCCGAACTGGTGAAGAAGGAGATCGGTTCCGCGTTCCCGGGCAGCGAAGTGCGTGAAATGGAAGTGAAGGGACGCAACCTCGCGGAAGGCATTCCGCGCAGCTTCACCATCAGCTCGAACGAAATCCTGGAAGCGCTCACCGAGCCGCTCAATCAGATCGTGTCGGCCGTCAAATCTGCGCTCGAGCAGACGCCGCCCGAGCTGGGCGCCGACATCGCGGAGAAAGGCATGGTGATCACCGGCGGTGGTGCGCTGCTGCGCGACCTCGATCGCCTGCTGATGGAGGAAACCGGGCTGCCGGTGATCGTCGCCGAGGACCCCCTCACCTGCGTCGTGCGCGGCTCGGGCAAGGCGCTCGAGAAGATGGAGCATTTCGGGCCGATCTTCACGAATGACTGAGTGATGGGGGGATGGAGCACAGCCCCCCACCGTTCTTCAAGCGCGGCCCGGCCCCGG
>DASPRB010000114.1:0-3345 GCA_035624675.1 Burkholderiales bacterium | reverse complement strand
CGCAGCGGCAGCGTGGTGAAGTTCCAGCTGAAGGCGGTGCAGGCGGTGTACGGCTCGCTGGTCGCCGAGCGCGCCGGCAAGCGCGTGCCGCTCGATCTGCGCGAGCTCGTGGTGAGCGGCGCCGGGCGCAGCTTCCCGTCGTTCACCGGACAGCGCGGCGAGTTCTATTTCGAGGACCTCGAGCCAGGCGACTACACGCTGCGCGCGCGGGGTACGCCCGCCTGCACGGCGACCATCCGGGTGCGCAAGACCGCCGACCCGTTCCTCGACCTGGGCGCGGTGCCCTGCCGCTAGCGCCCGGCCGCGCCCTCCGGGCCGGCGTCGGTCGCCAGGCTCGCGCCCGCGAGCAGCGCCGCGCGCAGCCGCTTCTGGCGATCGAGGAACTCGGCGAGCGCGCCTTCGGAGAGCTGGCCCGCCTCGACGAGCAGCTCGCCGAGCCGCTTGCCGCTCGCCTGCTGCCGCAGGATCGCGCGCTCGAGCGCGGCCTCCGAGATCACATCCGCGTCGGCGAGCATCCGCCCGATGAGGAAGCGTCCCTGCACGCGGCCCGCGAGCCCGGCCTGCAGCTTGAGCGCGCCGTTGCGCTGCGCGGGGGTGATCGCGCCCTGGCGCACCAGGATGTCGCCCAGCAGCCCCCCGTTCTGCGCCTGCGCGGCGAGCGCGCGCTCGAGCTGCGCATCCGACACCGCCGCGGCGTTCAGCAGCACGCTGCCGAGCCGCACGCTCACCATCTGCACCGCCTCGAAGCGCCCGTCGCGCAAGTCCTCCTGGATCGAGATCACCGCCGCGAGCTCCGTGCGGTGCAGCAGGTTCATCTCCACCAGCAGCTCGCCGATCCTGCGGTTGGTGCCGAGCTGGCGCTCGAGCGCCTCGTCGATGCGCGCCGCGGGCACGAGTCCCGCGCGCGCGAGCAGCTCACCGAGGCGCGGAACGTAGAACTTCACCATGGCGCGCTCAGGTCTTCAGCGTGAACGGATTGAAGTCGGTGCGCCGGTCGTAGTAGTCCTCCTGCTCGGCGCGCTTGAGCGCCCCCACGATCTTGTAGGTGACCGGGGTGAACACCACTTCGACCATGACCTTGGTGAAGAACTGCGCCCACATCACGAGCGGCAGCTTGTCGTTCGGGATGATGCCGGTGTTGTAGAACGCGAGCGGGTAGAAGATCGCCGAGTCCACCGCCTCGCCGAAGATCGTAGAACCGATGGTGCGCGTCCACAGCCACCGGCCGCGCGTCATGATCTTCATCTTGGCGAGCACGAAGGAGTTCACGAACTCGCCGCAGAAGTACGCGGTCATCGAGGCCGCGACGATGCGCCAGGTGTTGCCGAAGGCGACCTCGTAGGCGTCCTGGTGGTGCCAGAACGGCGCCGGCGGCAGCACGACGACCACCGTGGCCATGAACGAGGCGAAGCCCAGGCCCGCGAACCCCGCCCAGATCACGCGCCGCGCGCGCGCGTAGCCGTACACCTCGGTGAGGATGTCGCCGAACACGTACGAGATCGGGAAGAACAGCACGCCCGCGCCGAAGGCGTAGTCCACGTCGAGCCCCGGCACGTGGATCTGCGCGATCTTCGCCGGGCCGATCAGGTCCGAGCAGATCAGCACCGTGACGAACGCCGCCATCACGAAGTCGTAGTAGCGGTAGCTGCGCGGCGGATTCGTCATCGGCGTCAGGCGAGGCGCGGCGCGTGCTCGCGCACGTCGGGGTCGAGCTCGACGCGCAGCGCGTCGAGCATCCTCGAGACCATGGCGTAAAAGCCGGCGGTCAGCGCGAGCTCGACGTACTCGGCGTGGTCGAAGTGGCGCGCGGCTTCCGCGTACACGGCGTCGCTCACGTCGCAGGCCATCACACCCTCGGTGAGCGCGAGCGCCGCGCGCTCGCGCGCGTCGAACTCGGGCGACTCGCGCCAGCGCGCGAGCGCCTCGATCTGCGCCTCGCGCACGCCCGTCTTGCGCGCCATCTTCAGGTGCTGCGCCCACTCGTACTCCGAGCGCGCGAGCTGCGCGGTGCGCAGGATCATCAGCTCGCGCAAGGGGCGCGGCGTGCGGCTGTCGTGCCGGATCGAGTTGGCGAATTCGGTCCAGGCCGCGGCGAGCGGCGCGTGGTTGGCGAGCGCCCGGTACAGGTTGACCGGCCTCCCCCAGAGCTCTTCGAGCCTCTTCTTCAGGCCGGGCTCGAAGTCGGCCATCGGGACCCGCTGCATGGCGGCATAATAACCGAATGCCCTCCGCCGACGAGCTACGCGACTTCCAGCTCACGCGCGCACCGGCCGGCTTCATCGACGACCCCTATCCCTGGTACGCCGCGCTGCGCGCGCACGATCCGGTGCACGCGCTCGAGGGCGGCGGGGTCTTTTTGTCACGCTACGAGGACTGCCTCGCGCTGTACCGCGATCCGCGCGCGAGCTCGGACAAGAAGGCCGAGTTCGGGCCGAAGCTCGGGCAGACGCCGCTCTACGAGCACCACACCACGAGCCTGGTGTTCAACGACCCGCCGCTGCACACGCGCGTGCGCCGCATCATCCTGGGCGCGCTCAACCAGAAGGCGATCGCGCGCATGGAAGCCGACGTCGTGCGGCTCGTGGACCGGCTGCTCGCCGAGATGGCCGAGCGGCGCGAGCTCGACTTCATCGGCGCCTTCGCCGCGCGCATCCCGATCGAGGTGATCGGCAACCTGCTCGACGTGCCGAGGAGCGACCGCGGCCCCTTGCGCAGCTGGTCGGTGGCGATCCTCTCGGGGCTGGAGCCCCGGCTCACGCCCGCGATGCACGAGGCGGGCAACCGCGCGGTGAGCGATTTTCTCGCCTACCTGAGGACGCTCGTCGCCGAGCGCCGAAAAAATCCCGGCGACTACGACTCCGACGTGCTCACGCGCCTGATCCAGGGCGAGAAGGACGGCGAGCGGTTGACGGAAACGGAGCTCCTGCACCAGTGCATCTTTCTGCTGAACGCAGGCCATGAGACGACGACCAACCTGATCGGCAACGGCCTGTGGCTGCTGCTCGCGCGGCCCGAAGAGCTCGCGCGCCTGCGCGCGGACCCCGTGCTCGTACCGTCCGCGGTCGAGGAGATGCTGCGCTACGAAGGGCCGATTCAGCTCAACAACCGGCGCCTCAGCGCGCCGATGGAGCTCGGCGGCAGGACGCTTCCCGAGGGCACCTTCGTCACGATCGGCATCGGCGCCGCGAACCGCGACCCGGCGCAGTTTCCCGACCCCGAGCGCTTCGACGTCGCGAGGAAACCCAACCGCCACCTCGCCTTCGGCCAGGGCGATCACGCCTGCGCCGGCATGAACGTCGCGCGCATGGAAGGCCGCGTCGCCTTCGCGCGGCTGCTCGCGCGCTT
>DASPRB010000082.1:0-36345 GCA_035624675.1 Burkholderiales bacterium | reverse complement strand
GGGCGGGATGGCAGAGTGGTCATGCAGCGGCCTGCAAAGCCGTGGACGCCGGTTCGATTCCGACTCCCGCCTCCAGCTTTTTCCGCGACAATCCCGTTCGGCCCGGGTGGTGAAACTGGTAGACACAGGGGACTTAAAATCCCCTGGCCGAAAGGCCGTGGCGGTTCGACTCCGCCCCCGGGCACTAGTCAGGCGTTCGTGAGCCGCAGCCTGATGCAGTTTCGGCCGAATACGTAGGCGTAGTCGCGCGATGCGGCCATACCCTTGGCGAGCAGCAGCCCGAGGCCGCCCACGGGGCGGCTCTCCAGCGTCGTCGGCAGCGGGGCGTCGGCCCTGGCAAATGGATTGAAAGGCGGCGCCGTGTCCTCGAATGCAATGGACACCGCGCCGTCTTCGCCCCCGAGCGTCACCCACACGGGGGCGTCGCTGTCGCCGCGGTGACCGTGGCGCACGCAATTCGTGAACAATTCCTCAAGAATCAGATTCAGTCGCAGGCAATTGTCCCGATCCAAGCCGGATTCCTTGCAGAAAGACCCGAGGAATTCGCGTACCCTTTGCAGGGAGTCCAGTCGGGCCGGGAACATTGCGGAGCGCTTGGTCATTGACTGGGCATTATAGAATGGCTCCGAGTCACGATTTGCAGGAGGTTCCTATGCGATTCGTTGCGATGCTGGCGGGCCTGGTGCTCGCCGTTCCGGCCTTCGCGGCCGATGTCGGACAGGTGAAGACCACTCACGGTGCTGTGCACATCGAGCGTGGCGGTCAGACGCTTGCCGTGGCGCCCGGCATGGCCGTGCAGCAGTCCGATACGATCGTCACGGGCGCCGACGGCGCGGTAGGGGTGACCTTCAGTGACAACAGCCTGCTGTCCGCGGGACCGAACACGGTCCTGGCGATCGACCGCTATGCGTTCGACAGCACGACTCACGACGGTCAGTTCGACGCCTCGGTGCGTCAAGGTACGCTCGCGGTGGTCTCCGGAAACATCGTGAAGCAAACACCCGGAGCCATGCGCATTCATACTCCGGCCTCGATCATGGGCGTGCGCGGAACCGAGTTCGTGGTGCGGGTGAACGACGCTGGCCGCTGATGGGCGCGGCGATTCTCGCGGCGATCTTCGCTGCTTTCATCTTCTTTGGCAGAGAGTCGCCGCGAGCTTACGACGAGACCGTCATCATTCTCCCGCCTCCGCCCGGGAAATCCATCGGCGGGGTGGTGGTCAAACGAGGGACCGAAGAACACCTGCTCAACACGGCGTACGCCTCGAGCCGCATTCGCGGGACGGGCGACGTGCAGGTCGTACAGGCCAGCCAGTCCGAGGTGCACGCGTCCTTTTCCGACGTCCTCGCAGCGCTGCCCCCGCGGCCGGCCAAGTTCATGCTCTATTTCGTGACGGGCAAAGACGTGCTGACGCCTGATTCCGAGATCGAGCTGCAAAGGGTTCTGGCCGAGATGAAAAAGCGCCCGTCGCCGGACGTGCTCGTGATCGGGCACACCGATACGCAGGGAAGTCTCGAGTCCAACGATGCGCTGTCACGGCAGCGTGCCGAGCGGATGAAGGGGTATCTGGTTGGCATCGGTATTCCTCCCGAGCGCATCACGGTGGCCGGCCGTGGCGAACGCGAGCTGTTGGTCCCGACAGGGCCGAACGTCGACGAACCGCGCAACCGGCGCGTGGAAATCAACGTTCGCTGAGCGCGGGGCGCGCACGCTGCAGGCAGAGCAGCGTGATATCGTCCGAAGGGGCTGCCCCCACGACGAAGCGGGCGACCGCGTCGTGCACTCCTGAGACGATCTGAGCCGCAGAAGCGTCGGCGGGTAGCGCAGCGAGAGCCTCCTCGAGCCGCCGGGCCCCGAACAACGTGCCGCTAGGATCCATCGCCTCCGTGACGCCGTCGGTGACCACGCATAGCCACTCGTCCGGGGCCAACGACCTGTACCGCGTCCGGTACGGATACCCCGACACGACGCATAGCGGCGGCCCGTCGGCGAGCTCGAAGCGCTGCAGCGAGCCATCGAGTCGCTTCGCGTAGGGCGGCTGATGGCCGGCGTTGCAATACTCGAGCTCCCCGGAGCGTGCATCGAATATCCCGGCGAAGACCGAAACGAACAGTGCTTCCGGATTCTCGCGACCGATCTCTGCACTCGCCCGGCTGACGATGCTGCCGACATCCCCCGGCATGCGCAAGGCGGCGCTCTTGAGCAGCGTCTTGGACAGGGCCATGAACAGGCTGGCCGGCAGCCCCTTTCCGGAGACATCTGCAACGACGAAGAACAGCCTGTTGGCGTCCACCATGAAGCAGTCGTAAAAATCGCCGCCTACAACGCGAGCCGGCGCGAGTGAGGCGGCGAGGGAAAAGCGCTCCTCGCGGGCGAGCAGCTCGGCTGGCGTCGGCAACAGGCCCATCTGGATGCGGCGAGCTGCCCGCAACTCCCCTTCCATGCGCGCCGCGGCGTCGCGCAAGGCACGACGCTGCCGGTCGGCCTCCGACAGCGTCACCGCCAGCACTGCGCCGTAGAGCAGCGTCGCGGCCAGCGCGGGCGACGCGACGTCGATCAGGGATCCGAGATGGAACGAGATCAGGCCGACGGCAGCGAGGCTCGCCAGCACGCAAAGGAACAACAGCCCGGAGGCCCACGCGCGCAGCATGGGGACGAAAACGATCATCAGGACGCCAGCCGCGACAAGGAGTCCGAGCTCGATCGCACGCGCCTGCGGCGGCCTGATCAGGAAGTTCCCGTCGTAGATTTGCTCGAGCAGCTGCTGATGCAGCTCGACGCCGGGCACCACGGTGCCGAGGGGCGTTGCTTTGGTGTCCAGCAGGCCGACCCCAGTCACTCCGACCAGCACGAGCTTGCTGCGCAAGAGCTCCGAATCGACGCGGTCGGCGAGCACGTCCGCGGCTGAGACGGGGCGATGCGCTTCGCGCGGGCTGAGGTACAGCCAGGCGCTGCCGTCGCGCTGCATCGGAATCGAGACATCGCCGAGTCGCAACGCGAGCAGACCGTCGTCGCGCGGCACCACGCTCAAAGCGGGAATGCCGGCGGCTACGCGCAGCATTTCCACGCTGAGCGTCGCGAGATAGGTCTCGCTGACTCGCGCGACAAGGGGAACACGCCGCACCACGCGGTTCTCCTCATCTGCGTTCAGCAGACCGCGCCCTGCAGCCACCGAGTCGATGAGCGGCAGGCTCTGCACGTGGCCGAGGAAGTCCTGCAGCGCGCGCGGCGGCGGCGTCTTCCAGATGAATGGCGGCGCAGCCGGGCGCACAGCCGCGCTTCCCTGGCCTCGCGGCAGGCCTGCGATCCCGAGAACTACCTTGCCACCGGCAACGGCGCGCGCGAGGGCCGCGTCTCCGGAGCCATCGGGGCTATAGCGGTCGTGCTCGGCGAACAGAACGTCGAGACCGATAGCTGCCGGCTGATAGGCCTCGATGCGCTGCAGCAGCCTGGCCATCAGTGCGCGCGGCCACGGCCATTGACCGTATTGGGCGAGCGAATCCTCGTCGATGGCGACCACCGTTGCCGGTGCCGACTCGCGCTGCCGCGGCAGGACCCTCTGATAGCCATCGAAGAGCCCATTGCGCAGGGTCTCGAGCTGCAGCGGGCCAAGGACGAACAGAATCGCCAGCACGAACAACAGCGCGGCGCCCGCGTACCGCCGTGCGCCGCCCAGCTTCAGAGATCGATCTCCAGGCCGTCGTACGCCGCCACGACCTCAAGCCGGTGCTCCGCGCGTGTCAGCTCCTCGAATCGCTTGGTCTCCGCGAAGATGTGCTCGACCGCCGCATCGTCGTACGCGGGCTCGTGATGGAACAGGGCCAGCCTCTTCGCGCGCGCCATTTGACACAGCTCGACGCCAATCACGTTGCTCGAATGTCCCCAGTCCGCCTTGACCGAGACGGCATCGGCAAGAGAATACATGGCGTCGAACACCACCAGATCCGCGTCGCGGAAGAATTGCACGAACTCTTCGGTTTGCGAGCGTTCCTCGAGCTTGTGCTCCGAATCGGTCGTGTAGACGAATGACTTGCCGTTCGCTTCGAAGCGGAACCCGTAGGATGCCCCCGAGTGCTGTTGCAGCTTGGGAGTCACGCGCACGCCGGACACGGTCGCCGTTTCGCCCGGCGTGAGCAGGATGAACTCGATGTCCGCTGCAAGCTGGTCGAAAGTCACCGGAAAACATGGGGGATCCTGCTGCAGCCGGAAAGCGTGTTCGAGGACCGCGTGGCAGCCGTAGATTCTGATCCTCGTTCCCGGGACGTAGGCGGGACCCAGAAACGGGAATCCCATGATGTGGTCCCAGTGCATGTGCGACATGAACACGTTTATGGTCGTCGCCCTGCCGGACTGACGCGCCAGCACGTGCGCGCCGAAGGCGCGCGCACCGCTGCCCATGTCGCACACGAAATACTCGTCGCTGCCGGGCTCGAATTCGACACATGCCGAATGTCCGCCGAAGGTGCGAGCGAGCGAGAAGCCCAGGTGCCGGTCGGCGAAAGCGCAGGCCTTGTCGAGCGTGTCCAGCGACTGGCCGTTTGCCGCGACCAGAGCCTGCGCCAGCCGGTCGCGCACGTCGCGCCATGTGAGGGACACCGGAATCGAGCCGCGCGTACCCCAGAAGCGGACGCGCACGTCACTCCCGGCCGTAGGCGGCGGCGGAGTCGGGCGAGAGCGTGACGAGCGCGTCCCGCACGGTCGGATAGGTATCGAACACCAGGTTGAAGCGGCTGATCTGGAAGATCTCGGCCACCACGGGCTGCATGGCGGCGATGACGATCTTGCTGCCGAGAGTCTTTGCCTCTTTGGCCGCGATCATGAAGCAGCGCAGGCCCGCGCTCGACACGTAATCCAGCGCCGACAGGTCGAAAACGATTCCGCCACCCGCCTTCGCACCCTCTTGCAGGAGGGGCTGCAGGGCCTCGCGAAACGCCTCGCAGTTGTCGTGGTCGAGCCGGCCCGTCGGCACCAGAACCGTCGACGAGGCGTAGCTGCGCTGCGTGAGGGTCACGTTTGTCGTCATGAGTCGAAACGTATTCTATTATGAAGCGACGGCAACGCCTCAACTGCGGTCGAGCAGGCGCTTGAGTTCGTGCCTTTGTACCTTGCCCAGGGCATTCTTCGGCAGCGCGTCGAGAAACACGATGCGCCTCGGGTGCTTGTAGCGCGCGAGGCGATCCTTGAGCAGGGCCAAGACATCGCTTTCCGCCAGTTGAGCCCCGGGTCGGCGCACGATGCAGGCGCAGGCCGCTTCGCCCCACTTGGCGTCCTCGATGCCGATCACGGCGGACTCCGCGATGCCCGGGCACTCGGCGAGCAGATTTTCGAGCTCCGCGGGATAGATGTTCTCACCGCCCGAAATGATCACGTCCTTCGAGCGGCCGGCAATCCAGAAAAAGCCGTTGTGATCGCGGCGCGCGAGGTCTCCGGTACGGAACCAGCCGTCGCGAAAGGCCGCGGCGTCTGCCTGCGGATTGTTCCAGTAGCCGCGCATCACGTTCGGACCGCGCACCCAGACTTCGCCCACGGCACCGGGCGCGGCATCCTGCCCGGACTCGTCCGCGACGACTTTCACCTCGCAGTGCAGCGCCGGCTTGCCGGCGCTGCCCACCATGGCAAACGCGTCGTCCTTGAGCAGCACCGTGGCGATGGGGGCCGTCTCCGTGCAGCCGTAGATCTGGCCGACCGGGACCCCGCGCGCATGGAAGGCGCGAATCATCGATTCCGGGACGACCATGGAGCCGCTATTGATCATCTTCAGTGAAGTCAGGTCGGCGTCGCGCCACGCCGGGTGTGTGATCACCGCCTGCATCGCGGCGGGCACCAGCAGGCTGATCGTCGGGCGGCGCGCGGCGACGTCCGCGAGCCACTGGCCGGGCTCGAAGCGCTGCTCGAGCGTGACGCTCGCGCCGGCGAGCAGTGCGGGCAAGGTCTGGTTGTTCAGGCCCCCGACGTGAAACATCGGCAGAGGGCTGAGCACGTGATCGGTCTGGCAGAGGTCGTGCGCATGAATCGAATTGAAGCCGTTCCAGAGCAGGGCGCTCTGCTGCAGCACTGCGGCCTTCGGGCGCCCGGTGGTGCCGGACGTGTAGACGAGGAGGGCGTCGTCCCCGTCGCGTCCTGCGAGCCGCGGCTGCGCGTCGCCTTCGCGCCATTTGCCGTCGAATACCACGACCTGTACGCCGAGCGCCTGCGCATGCGCCGCGAAATCCGGCTCAGCGTAGAGCAGCTTCGGCGCGCAATCGGCGACGATCGTGCGATGCTCGGCCGCGGTCAAGCGCCAGTTGAGGGGCACCAGCATCGCACCGAGGCGCGCGAGCGCGAACAGCAGCACGAGCATCTCCGGATTGTTCCAGCCGAGAAACGCGACGCGCTCGCCGTGCGACACGTCGCGCGAGGCCAGCTCGCGCGTCGCTTCCTCGATGCGCTCCCACAGGCGCGCATAGGAGTAATCGACGCCGCGAAAGTGAATGGCGGTCTTGGACGGGCAGTGCTCCGCCCATCGCTCCACGATGCGCGCGAGGTTCATCTCAGTCGTCGGTCTCGCCGGGCTCGTACAGCGCCTCGCGGCCGATGCGGTCGAGGCACAGCTCCGCGGTCCACGGCAGCATCAGTGCGCCGCAGCGCGAATCGCGGTACAGCCGCTCGAGCGGCAGCGACTTGAGCATCGACTGGCCACCGCAGGTGCGGATGGCGAGCCGGCACAGGTCGTTCGCGTTTTCCATGATCGTGTACTGCGTCGCGTAGGCGCGCAGCCGCGCGTCCTTGGGAGGGTCGACGCGCGCGTCATCGAGCATGCGCAGGAACAGGGCCCGCGTCTGCTCCAGCTTGACGTGCATCTCCGCTACCGCGATCTGCTTGGTCGGGTACATGCGCCGCTTGACGGGCGGCATGCCCTCGATCTCGCCGCGCAGGTATCTGACCGTAAATTCGTAGGCTGCGATGGCGATGCCGAAGTATGTCGGCGAGAGCGTCGTGAACATGTGCGGCCAGCGGCTCGCGGCCTGGTAGTACACGCCGCGCGGCATCATTTGCGCTTCGTCCGGCACGAACACGTCCTTGAAGAGCAGGGTGCGCGACACCGTGCCGCGCATGCCGAGCGGATCCCAGTCGCCGGTGACGGTGAGCCCGGAGGCGTTGCCCGGGACCGCCAGGTACAGGGTGTCGCGCATGCTGCGCTCGGGCTTGTCCTCGGTGCACAGCACCCCATAGTAGTCGGCTGCGCCGGCGAGCGAGGCGAAGATCTTCTTGCCGCTGATCGACCAGCCGCCCGCGACCTTGGTTGCGAGCGTGCCGAACGGTGCCTTGCCGGCGGCCGCCGCGCTCCCCTCGGAGAAAGGCTGGGCGTAGATGGCGCCGTCCCGGACCACGCGCCCGAAGTGCAGTGCGCAGTGCGCTTCGTGCTCGGCTCGTTGCTGCGCCGTCATGTCGAGGGCGTCGGCCAGGATCCCGGGCCAGAGCGTCGAGCAGGCATGCATGTTGAAGGTGAGGGCGGTGGCTCCGCAGTACTTGCCGATCGTCGCCGAAACGATGGCGTAGCTGCGCAGGTCCGCACCCTCGCCGCCGAACCGCTGCGGCACGCACAGCCCGAGCAGCCCTGCCGCGCGCAGGTCGTCGTAATTGTCGAACGGAAAGCTCGCCTCCCGGTCGTAGCGCTCCGCGCGCGCGGCGAACTTCGGTCCGAGCGCTTCGGCGATCTCCACCAGCTCGCGCTGCCTTGCGTCCAGAGAGTAGTTCGATCCGGTCACCGAATAGCGGGAGTCGATGGTCATCGCTTACCTTGCAGGATGCGGCGCTCGAGGAAATTCTCGAGCACGTTATTGAACTCGTCGGGCTGGTCCATCGGCCCGAGGTGCCCGCAACCCGCAAGCAGCGCAAACTCGGCGCCGGGAATCTTCTGCGCCATGCGCTGCATGACGGCAGCCGGCGCGGTCCGGTCCTCGGCGCCTGCGACGAGCAGTGTGGGCACGGCGATGGCCGGGAGCAGAGCGCGCCGGTCGAAGCTGGTGAGCAGCGCCACCGCCTTGCGGTAGGTCGCAGCAGGCACCCCGGCCATCACGCTCTCTGCGTGCTGCAGGCCGCCAGGTTTGGACACCGCGCCGCGCATGCCCGGCATCAGCCGCGCCGCGATGTCGGCCATGGTCTGACCGGCATCGAGTGGTCCGATGCGTGCGGCGATGAATTCGCGCTGGAAGTCTCCCCCCGCGCCGCCGAAAGCGGGGCTGGTGAAGCCGAGCACCAGACCCCTGACCAGGCGAGGGAAGCGCGCATAGGCTTCTTGGGCGACGAAGCCCCCCATGCTATGGCCCACGAGCACCACCGGTGCTTCGCCGAGCTGCTCGATAAGGCGGCGCAGGGCATCGGCGACGTGCTCGAAGTCGTAGGGCTCGACCAGCGTGCTCGTCCCGTAGCCCGGCTGATCCCAGGCCACCGCGCGCAAACGTCTCGCCGCGAAGTACGGCAGCTGGTCCCGCCAGGCCGCGTGGCCGCCGCCGACGCCGTGCAGGAACACGAGCGTAGGCTCGCCGGTACCCTGCGCGACGTACGCCGGCACCGTCATGCGAGTTCGCCGAGCAGCCTTCCATCCTCGACGATCGCCTCGTCGTCCAGGCGGATCGTGCAGCGGCGAAACGGAAGATCGAAGTGGCCGAGCGTGTGGCGACCCGCGACCTCGTTCGCGCCGGTGGAATAAAGAAAATTCCCGGCGAAGGCGCGTTGCTCAGTGCCGTTCACGTCGCGGCGGTCGTACATCACGAGCGAGTCCCAGCGGGCGCGCGGATTCATTCCCCAGCCGACGTGCGACACCGCGTAGGCATCGCGGTCTCCCCAGGCGGCGAAATACTCGCGCATCAGCTCGGCATCGAGCGAGTTGCCGTCGAGCGCGACCACGTAGTCATTCTCGATCGTCAGGCGCACGGGGGACTCGACATAGCGCTTGAAGGTCAGGTTCAGGTCTCCCGGCGCCAGGACGAGGGTCCCATTCACGCTACCGGCGCGGGGAAAACACAGGCACAGGCCACCCGGCCAGTGCGACAGCGTGCCCGGCTTCTCCGTGTAGCCCCACACGCCGCCTACCCGTGCGCCCTCGACGCCGATGGAGAGACGGGTGCCGGCAGACGAGGTCACCTCCATGGTCTTCGCAGCGCGTAGCCGGCGCATCCCCGCCCTCACCTTCTGCTCGTCGGCGGGGGAGGGGGCGAGGCGCTCGAGCGCCTCTGGGTGCTCGTTGGAGATGTAGAGCACGCGGGCGCCCCGCTCCAGGATGCGCGGCAACTCCGCGGCATGCATCAGTCCTTCGAGCGTGCAATCGGCGACGAACACGCTCGCGGCAAGCGCCTGGATCACCGCGTCGTGCCCGGCGAGCACGTTGGAGGCGCCGGTCGACCGGATCGGCACCGGTGCAACCTGCCTGGGCGTCGGCACCTCGACGTGGAAAGGCCGCGCGCCGAGCCGCAGCAGCGCCAGCTCCGCGAGGCGCACGTTCAGCTCGCGCGACTGCGACTCCGACAGCACCGCGCACGAGTCGCCGGAGCCGACCTTGCAGCGCGCGAAAACTTCCACGAACAGGTCGATCCATTTACCTTCGATGCGGTCGGCGATCATCTTGGCTCCGCGCGCTCCTCCCGAGTGTCAGACCGATGGTACCCGTACTACCTGATAAGATTTGCGCCATGATCGTATTCGACTTGCAGTGCGGCGCCGGGCACCGGTTCGAAGGCTGGTTCGCATCTGCGGAAGATTTCGGGGCGCAGCGGGAGCGCGGGCTGATTGGCTGCCCGACGTGCGGCTCCGTGAGCATCGAGCGGCTGCCTTCGGCCACGCGCATCAATACGGGCGCGGCCGCGCCGGTCGAGTCGCCAGTTGCTGCGGGAGCGCCGCGCGACCCGGCACTAGCAGGCAAGGACCCCTTCGCAGTGGCCCAGATTCTCTACTCGCGACTCGTCGATGAGATCCTGACCAAGACCGAGGACGTGGGCAGCGCCTTCCCGGCCGAAGCGCGCCGCATCTACTACGAGGAAACCCCGGCGCGACCGATTCGAGGCCAAGCGAGCCAGGAGGAGCACGACTCGCTGGTCGATGAGGGGATCCCGGTTGCGCGCCTGCCGCTGCCGCCCCGGCGTACGAGCTGAGCCTTCGGACGTGCCATTGCGCGAACTGAAAGCGCGCATATGTGTATTATGTTAAATGTAATGGGCTACCGTGTTGCGCCGGCCCGGCGCAGCAGATCGGCGAGCTTGCTCTCCCCGCGTTGATTGGCGATGGCGAGCGCCGTCTCGCCCTGCGGTCCCGTGACTTCCGGATCCGCATCGTGCTCCAGGAGTCTGCGCGCGGCCTGCTCGTTGCCATTCCGAATCGCCAGCATCAGCGGCGTATAGCCGTTCGGTGCGACGGCATCCTTGTCGGCCCCGGCCGAGAGCAGGAACTCGACCACGTCTGCGTGGCCCTGGAAGGCGGCGTAATGCAGAGGCGTCCAGCCGGGCCCGTTGAGCGGTGAGCCTGCGGCCAACAGCAGCTTTGCGGTGGAAAGGTACCCATCCAGGCAGGCCGCCATGAGCGCCGTATCGCCGTAACCGTTGCGCCGGGACGGACTCGCCTTTCGGCCCAGAAGCAGCCGAACCATGCTTGTGTTTCCGGAGCGTGCCGCGAGCATCAGGAGCGTATTGCCATCCTTGTCCGACGTGTCGACGTCGGCGCCCCGGTCCAACATGCTCACCACCGTCGCTTCATCGCCGGTTCGTACAGCGGCAAGCAAGCGCTCGAGCGTCTGAGCTGCGGCGGGTCGACCGAAGCTTAAAAGTATAGAAACAGAAAGATAAACTGCTAACTTAAAGCTTGGTCGCATACATTTTGACCCGGTGCGCTAGTCCGGCATCGCCGCCAGCATCTCCAAGGCGAACAGCTTTGGGTTAAGCGGATGACTGGTGAGGGCTCGGTCGGAGCCCATCCGCCGGGCGAAGGCAAGCCATTCTCGCGCGCGCGACGACCCACCGGTCCCAGGATCAATCGTGTGGTAACGAGGGCTTGCGCCCGCCGCCACCAGCGCCTTGTCCAAGGCGAATTTCTGCAGAACCTCCGCGAGAAGCGCCAAGTCTTCGCGCGCCTCCACAAGGCCGGCCAGTTCCACGCGCCGACCGGAGGCGATTGCTGCCAGCATCTTGTCTATCGCTTCGGCTTGCGTCCCCCGCCCATATTTCAAGGCGCGCAGTGGTGCGCCACCGGCAAATGCCAGCCAGCGCGCGCCGTCCGACAGTCCCTGTGCGCCGAGCCATTGCAGCGCGGCCTTGCTCGCCGGTGCCTCCATCGGCATCGCCACGCAGCGGCTGCGCACGGTCGGCAAGAGCCTGGCGGGACGATGGGAAACGAGGACGAAGACCGCGCCGGGAGGCGGTTCCTCGAGACTCTTCAGGAGCGCATTGGCGGCGTGCGCGTTCATATCCTCGGCCGGATGCACGAGGGCCACCCGCAGCCGGCCGCGGTGCGAACCCAGCGCGAGGAAATCGGCCAGTTCTCTCACCTGCTCAATCTTGATCTCGCTGCTGGGCTTGGCCGGGCGCTGGCTGCCCGCCTCCTCATCGTCTGCAACCCGCTTGGCGAGGATCTCAGGCTCGATGCGGCGCACATCGGGATGGCTTCCGGCGACAAACCAGCGGCAGCCGTCGCAGCGGCCGCAGGGTTCGCCGCTGGACGTGCGCGCCTCGCACAGCAGGTACTGCGCGAAGCGCTCGGCCAAGGCGAGCTTTCCGATACCCGGCGTGCCGTGAATGAGCAGCGCGTGGGGAAGCTTGTCAACCAGGCGGACGAGCGCCTCCCAGGACTTCTGATGCCACGGGAGCTTCATATAATCAACATATTAAAATGGCTTCCTCGAGTTTCGCCTGAATTCTCTCGATCGTCTGGGTAGCATCGATGAGCCAAACTCGTCCGGGCTCCGCGACCGCGCGCGCGAGGTACGCTTGACGCACGCGATCGAAGAATTCGGCGCCTTCCGTCTCGAACCTGTCCAGGTTCCGACCGCTTGCCGTCAGCCGCCCGCGTGCTACCTCGTACGGACAGTCGAAGACCAGCGTGCGGTCGGGCAACAGCCCCGGATGCACGGCCGCCGCCAGACGCTGAATGAGATCCTGCGACACGCCCTTTCCGGCGCCCTGGTACGCGGCGGTCGCATCGCTGAACCGGTCGCACAGCACCCACCTGCCCGACTCGAGCGCCGGCAGGATGACGCGCTCGACATGGTCGGCGCGCGCGGCGAACATCAGAAGCGTCTCGGCGAGCGGTGCCATCGGCTCGGCGAGTACCAGGGCGCGCAGTTTCTCGGCCAGCGGCGTGCCGCCGGGCTCCCGGGTCACCAGTGGCTGCAGGCCGCGAGCCGCCAGCTGCCGAGCGAGAAAATCGATATGCGTCGACTTGCCCGCACCGTCCATTCCTTCGAGGGTGATGAATTTCCCGCGGACGCTCATCGCGCGTGCGCCCGCTGGTATTTGTCGACCGCTCGGTTATGCGCGTCGAGCGTACGCGAGAACTCGCTCGTCCCGTCGCCGCGTGCCACGTAGTAAAGGGCGTCCGTTTTCGCCGGCCGCAAGGTGGCGCGCAGCGAATCGAGGCCGGGCATCGCGATCGGGGTCGGCGGCAGTCCGGCGCGCGTATACGTGTTGTACGGTCCGTCGGCAAGGAGGTGCGCCTTCGTCAGGTTGCCGTCGAATCGTGCGCCGAGGCCGTAGATCACGGTGGGATCGGTCTGCAGGCGCATCCCGATGCGCAGCCGGTTCACCAGGACGCCGGCGATCATCGACCGATCGGTCGCGGTCCCGGTCTCCTTCTCCACGATCGACGCCATGATGAGCGCCTCGTAGGGGGACCGGTAGGGCGTTGCCGGATCGCGCGCGCGCCACTCGGCGTCGAGATGGCGCTGCATCGCGTGGTAGGCGCGGCGCAGCACGGCGAGGTCGCTCGAGCCCTTCGCGAACAGGTAGGTGTCCGGAAAGAAAAGGCCCTCGGCGTGCGTCTCCGACGCGCCGATGCGCGCCAGCAATTGCTGCTCGTCGAGCGCCGTGCTGTCGTGGCGCAGGTATGGATCGGCGTCCAGCGCCTCGCGCACCTGGCGCATCGTCCAGCCCTCGATGAGCGTGACCTCGGACTGGGTGACATCGCCGCGCGTGAGCTTGTCGAGCAGCTCGAGCGGCGTCAGCGCGTGCGCCAGCTCGTAGCTGCCCGCCTTGATGTTTGGTGCGCGACCCAAGCCCCGCGCCAGCAGCTCGAACTGCCAGCTGCCGACCGCGACGCCCGACCGCTCCATAATAGCGACCGCCTGGCGGAAGCGCGTGCCCGGAGGCAGCTCGAACTCCGTGGGAAGGCTTTTCATGCCGATTGGCGCCGTGAGGTACCAGGCAGCGTATCCCGCGGCGGCGCATGCTGCCAGGAACGCGAGGATCGACAGGCCTCTAAGGATGGATCGCAACCGGTCTCAGGCCGACGCCGCAGGTAAAATGTGAATTCTACGATGATTCAAGCTCCTACTCGCCCGACATGCGCGCCGCTAACCGGCCTCGGCGCGCTGGCAGCGCGCGGTCCCGATGCGCGCGCGTTCCTGCATGCGCAGCTGACAAATGACGTCGAGCACCTGCCGTTCGATCACGCGCAACGCGCCGGCTGGTGCTCGGCCAAGGGACGGCTGCTCGCCAGCTTCGTCGTCGTTCCGAGCGCCGAGGGTTACCTGCTGCAGGTCGCGCGCGACCTTGCGCCTGCGGTGGCGAAGCGCCTTGCGATGTTCGTGCTGCGCTCCAAGCTGACCGTTGCCGACGTATCGGACGATTACCGCCAGCTCGGGCTTTGGGGCGCCGGCGCCGAGGCCCGACTCGCGGACTGCGGCCTGGCGGTTCCCGCGGGCGATCTGGCGCTCGCGCGCGCGGGCGAAGTCGTGGCGGTGCGCGTAGGCGACGCGCGCTTCTTGGTGCTGGGTCCGACCGCCCAGGCGGCGGAGCTGCAAAGGCGCCTCGACCTGGCGGCAGGCGAAGAGAGCGCCTGGACGCTCGCCGAGATCCGGGCGGGCCGCCCGCTCATCGTCCACGCAACGCAGGACCTGTTCGTGCCGCAAATGGTGAACCTCGAGGCGATCGGCGGCGTCGACTTCAAGAAGGGCTGCTATCCGGGGCAGGAGATCGTGGCGCGCACGCAGTACCGTGGACAGCTCAAGCGCCGCATGGTGCGGGCGCGCGCGCCGGCCGGCGTACAGCTCGCGCCGGCGCAAGACCTGTATAGCGACGACATTCCCGGACAGGCGAGCGGCACGGTCGTCAGCGCGGCGCCTGCTGATGGAGGAAGCGAGCTGCTCGCGGTCGTGCCTATCGCCGCTGCCGAAGGCCACCCGGTGCGCGTCGCCCCCGACGGCCCGGTGCTCGAGGTCCTCGACCTGCCCTACTCGCCTTGAGCGCTGCGAGCTTCTACGTCTACTACAAGGTCGAGCCCGCGCGACTGGGCGAGCTGCGTTCGGCCGTGCAGGCGATGTTTCTGGCGCTGGAGCGCGAATGCGGCGTGCGCGGTCGCTGGCTGCGCCGTCGCGACGATCCGGCGACCTACATGGAGGTCTACGAGGGCGTGTCCGATACGGCCCGATTCCAGGGTCTGCTCGACCAGGCGAGCGAGCGCCACGGCGTGAGCGGCTGCCTGGCGCAGGGGTCGGCGCGATTCACGGAGATCTTCGTCCCCGTGGACTGACCGATGTGCCTCATCCTCCTCGCCTGGAAGGCGCACCCGGCGTACCCGCTCGTCATCGCCGCCAACCGCGACGAATTTCATGCGCGGCCCGCGGCCGCTGCCGCGTTCTGGGAGGACCGGCCCGAGATCCTCGCCGGGCGCGACCTCGAATGCATGGGCACCTGGCTGGGCGTGACGCGGACCGGCAAGTTCGCCGCGGTGTCCAATTTTCGCGAAGGCGTTCCGCGCGACCCGGCGGCGCGCTCGCGGGGCTTGCTCGCGAGCGCGTTCCTCGCTAACGGGGCTTCGGCGCGGGAATTCGCCGCAAAGGTCGCGCAAGACGGGGCCGAGTACAGCGGCTTCAATTTCCTCGCCAGCGACCGCGACGAGCTGTGGTGGGTGTCGAACCGGGATGCGGGGGCTCGGCGCCTGGCACCCGGAATTTACGGCGTATCCAACCATCTGCTCGACACGCCGTGGGCCAAGGTGGTGCGCGGCAAGCGCCGGCTCGAAGCCGCGCTTGGCCCGGCACCTGCGATCGACGGGCTGCTCGCGCTGCTGGCGGACACGACGGTCGCACCGGATGACGAGCTGCCCGACACGGGCGTGGGCCTGGAGCGCGAGCGCCTGCTGTCGCCGCTGCGCGTGGTGTCCGAGCCTTACGGCACGCGCTGCTCGAGCGCGCTGATCTTCGGCCCCGGGCGCCGGGTCCAGTTCGCGGAGCGCTCGTACGGAGCGCAAGGCGAGGAGCGCGACACCCTGCGCTACGAGTTTCCCCTCGCAGGCTGAAGCTGGCGGCGCATCGTTCGGTGGCGGATGCCCGCATCCAGGAACTCGTCGCCCTCCTCGGCGAAGCCGTGCGCGCGATAGAACGCGAGCGCGTGCGTCTGCGCCGACAGGGCAAGCTCCGTGTCGCCGCGCGCGGCTGCGGCTTCGATCAGCCGCTCGAGCAGCGCGCCGCCGATGCCGCGGCCGCGCCACGGACGCAGCACCGCCATGCGGCCGACGTGACCCACGACGTTTGCGCCGTGCCGCTCCGGCGGCAGCAGCCTCGCGGTTCCGATCGCGCGCCCGGTCTCGTCGCGCGCCAGAGCGTGCAGGCAGAGCGGGTCGCGCTCGTCGAGCTCGAGCTCCCTCGGGACGCCCTGCTCCTGCACGAAAACCGACCAGCGGATCTCGCTCGCCTCCGCGCGCGCCGCGGCCCAGTCAGTCAGCTCGATCTTCAGCATCGCGGGAAAGTATAATTCGACGCTTTTCCGCGGACCATTCATGCACAGCCTCTGGAGCGACGCCGAAGCGGCCGGATTCACCGGTCCGCTCGGTCCGCGCGTCTACAGCTCCCGGCTGCTCGGACGCGACAAGTCGCTGGTCCTGCACGGCGGCGGCAACACCTCGGTGAAGCTGCGCGAGATGAACGTGTTCGGCGAGGAGCGCGACGTTCTCTATGTGAAGGGCAGCGGCTGGGATCTCGAAACCATCGAGCCTGCGGGCTTCACGCCGGTGGCGCTCGAGTTCGTGCGGCGCCTGGCACAGCTTGCCTCGCTGCCCGATCCGCAGATGGTGAACGAGCTGAACACGCACGTGCTGCGCGCCGGGGCGCCCGCGCCGTCGGTCGAGACGATCCTGCACGCGATCCTGCCCCATCGCTACGTCGACCACACGCACGCGGACGCGGTGCTGTCGATTTCCAACGCCCCCGCGGGCGAGAAGCGCATCCGGGAGATCTACGGCGACCTGGTCATCGTCATTCCATACGTGATGGCCGGCTTCGACCTGGCTGCGCGCTGCGCGCGCGAGTTCGCGGCCCACGCGGGGCCGGCCACCATCGGCATGGTGCTGCTGTCGCACGGGGTGTTCTCGTTCGGCGCGGACGCGCGCGAGTCGTACGAGCGCATGGTGCGCCTCGTTTCCATGGCGGAGGACTATCTCGCCGCGCACGATGCCTGGCAGCCGAAGCCATCCAAGCCTGCGCCCGCCGCGGCCGGCCGGGAGGACATCGCGCGGCTCAGGCGCGACATCTCGCACGCCGCCGGCTTTCCGGTGGTCCTGAAGCTTAATGACTCTCCGAAGTTCCTCGCCTTCGCGCAGCGCCGCGACCTCGCGCGCATTGCGCAGAGCGGCCCGGCGACGCCCGATCACGTCATCCGCACCAAGCCGCTGCCGATGCTCGGCCGCGACGTGGCGGCTTTCGCGCAGGCGTATCGCGCGTACTTCGAGCGCCACGCACCCGGCGCCAAGGAGCCGAAGACCATGCTCGACCCCGCGCCGCGCATGGTGCTCGATGCGGCGCTCGGCTTCGCCGCGGCGGGCCGCAGCGCGAACGATGCCACCATCGTCGAGGAGCTCTACGACCATACGATCGACGTCATCCTGCGCGCCGAGGCGCTCGGCGGCTGGCGGGCGCTGGACGAACGGCATTTGTTCGACATCGAATACTGGGACCTCGAGCAGGCGAAGCTGCGCAAGGCCGGGGCGGCGCCCATGTTCGGCGGCGAGGTGGTTCTCGTGACGGGCGCCGGCTCGGGCATCGGCAGGGCCTGCGTCGAGGCGTTCCTCAGGCGCGGCGCAGCCGTGGCGGGTCTCGACCGCAATCCGGCGGTCGCGGAGATGTGGCGGCGCATGGATTTCCTCGGTCTGCCCTGCGATGTCACCGATCCCGGCGCGGTGCGCGGCGCGCTCGATCTGGCGGTCAAGCGTTACGGCGGCGTCGACATGCTGATCTTGAATGCCGGCATCTTTCCCGCGTCCCAGCCGATCCAGGCGATCGTGCCGGCCATCTGGCAGTCGACGATGTCGGTGAACGTCGAAGCGAACCTGCGCCTGATGCAGGAGTGCCACCCCCTGCTCAAGCTCGCGCCGCGCGGCGGACGGATCGTGGTCATTGGATCGAAGAACGTCCCGGCTCCCGGCCCTGGCGCCGCCGCCTATTCCGCCTCCAAGGCCGCGCTCAACCAGCTTGCGCGCGTCGCGGCGCTCGAATGGGGCAAGGACGGCATCCGCATCAATTCCCTGCATCCGAACGCGGTCTACGACACCGCGCTGTGGACCGACGAGGTGCTCGCCTCGCGCGCCGCAGCTTACAAGCTGACCGTCGAGCAATACCGCCGCAACAACCTGCTCGGCACGGAAGTGTCCTCGCGCGATGTCGCGGAGCTCGCGGCGGAGATGTGCGGGCCGCTGTTCGCCAAGACGACCGCCGCGCAGGTGCCGGTGGACGGCGGCAACGAACGCGTGGTGTGATGGTCGTCACAACGATGCGCTGGACGGGCGCGACGCTCGAGCTCCTCGACCAGAGGCTGCTGCCCGAGCGCATCGAATACCTTGCGTGCCGCAACGCCGCCGAGGTGGCACGGGCGATCCGCGACATGGTCGTGCGCGGCGCACCGGCGATCGGCTGCGCCGCGGCGTTCGGCATCGCGCTCGCGGCGCGCGGCGGTCCGCCCCTCGAGGAGGACTTCGAAGTCCTGGCGCGCAGCCGGCCGACCGCGGTGAACCTGTTCTGGGCGCTCGAGCGCATGCGCAAGGCGCTTGCCGCGCGCGGCGCCGGCGCGCTCGAAGCCGAGGCGCTGGCGATCTTCGAGGAGGACCTGGCGGTCAACCGCGCCATCGGCGCGCAGGGCGCACCGCTCGTTCCCGACGGAGCGCGCGTCATGACCCACTGCAACGCGGGCGCGCTGGCCACCGCGGGCCACGGCACCGCCCTCGGCGTGCTGCGCTCGGCGCGCGACGCGGGGCGGCGTTTCTCGGTGATCGCCAACGAGACCCGTCCCTATCTGCAGGGAGCGCGCCTGACCGCATGGGAGCTGGTACAGGAGTCGATTCCCGTCACCCTGATCACCGACAGCATGGCGGGCTTTCTCGTGAGCCGCGGCGAAGTCGACCTGGTGCTCGTCGGCGCGGATCGCATCGCGGCGAACGGCGACGTCGCGAACAAGATCGGCACCTATACGCTCGCCGTTCTGGCGCAGCGTCACGCACTGCCCTTCTATGTGGCCGCGCCGCTGTCCACCTTCGACACCAGCCTGGCCGACGGACGCGCAATTCCGCTCGAGGAGCGTCCCCCGGGCGAAGTGACCGGCTACGGCGCGTCCCGCTGGGCGCCGCAGGGCGTGAGCGTGCGCAACCCGGCGTTCGACGTCACGCCCGCCGAGCTCGTCGACGCGCTGATCACCGAGCGCGGCGTGCTGCGGCCGCCGTACGCCCCTGCGATCGCAAAGCTTGCAGGTCGATGACGCTTCGTTTAAGGTCGCGGGGTTTTTCAATTCCAAAAAACCTGCCCTAGACAGGGTTTGACGACATACACGGAGGGATGCATGAAAAGGCTTGTCACTCATTCGGCGCGCCTGGGCGCCGCAATCGCCGTCGCGCTAGCGTTCGGCGCACCCGCATCGGCGGCCGACGACGTCATCACGCTCGGCTCGGCGATCTCGATCTCGGGGAAATACTCCCAGGAAGGCAAGAACGCGAGCGACGGCTACAACTTCGCCGTGAAGCGCATCAACGAGATGGGCGGCGTCAAGGTCGGCGGAAAGACCTACAAGCTCGAAGTCAAGTACTACGACGACGAATCGACTCCGGCGCGCACCGCACAGCTGCTGGAGCGCCTGATCAATCAGGACGGCATCAAGTTCGTGCTCGGGCCATACGGTTCCGGACCCACGAAGGCCGCCGCGCCGGTCACGGAGAAGTACAAGATCCCCATGGTCGAGGCGGAAGGCGCATCGCGCTCGCTGTTCACGCAGGGATACCGCTACATGTTCGCCGCCCTGTCCACTTCGGACCAGTATCTGTCGCCGGTGATCGATCTCGCCGCCGAACTGGCGCAGAAAAGCGGCAAGAAGCCCGCCGACCTCAAGATCGGCATGGCCTTCGAGAACGACCCGTTCTCGCTCGACGTGCGCGATGGCGTCGTGGAGGAGGCGAAGAAGCACAACATGAAGATCGTGGTCGACGACAAGATGCCGCGCGACCTGAGCGACATTTCCGCGACGCTGACCAAGATCAAGGCGCTCAAGCCCGACATCATCGTGTTTTCCGGCCACACCAAGGGGGCGACGACCGCGACGCGGCAGATGAAGGAGATGGACGTGAACGCGCCGGTCGTGGCCATGACCCACTGCGAATCGGCGAAGCTGACGACGCAGTTCGGCGCGGCTTCCGAGGGCATCCTGTGCCCGACTCAGTGGGCCGAGACGCTCAAGTACAAGGACGGCGTGTTCGGCACGGCGATGGACTACAACAAGGCGTTCCTCGCGGCGCATCCGGAATACAAGATCGTTCCCTACCAGGTCGCGCAGGCCTCGGCGGTGATCGAGATCTGGGCGGATGCGTTCCGCCGCGCGGGCAGTCTGGACACCGAAAAGCTGCGCGATGCGCTCGCCAAGACGGAGATGGAGACGTTCTACGGCCACATCAAGTTCAGCGAGGTGGGAAACAACATCGCCAAGCCGATGGTGCTGCGCCAGATCCAGGGAGGCAACTACGTGGTGGTCGCTCCGACCAAGTACGCCTCCGAGCCGGTGGTGTATCCGCGCAAGGCGCCGCAATAAGCGCGATCGGTCCCATCTCGTAGCATTGCCCCGCGCCGGCCCCAACGGGCCGGCGCGCTCGCAGCCATGTGGGAGAACCTGCAGATTCTCGGCACCGCGCCGGTCTTCAACGTCCAGCTGCTGCTGAACGGCTTGACCATCGGCGCGGTTTTCGCGCTCGCGGCCTACGGGCTCGCGCTCGTGTGGGGCGTCACCAGCGTGAAGAACCTCGCGCAAGGCGATTTCGTGATGATGGGCGGCTATCTCGGCTACGAGCTGTCGCGCCACGGCGTCCACCCGATCGTGGCGATCGTGCCGGTCGCGGCGATCATGTTCGGCTACGGCTGGCTGATCTACCGCTTGATCATCCGGCGCGTCATCCAGCTCGACCTGTTCACCTCGCTGCTCGCCACGTTCGGCCTGGCGATCACCATGCAGCAGGCGATGAACCTCGCCTTCGGCCCGGACGTGCGTACGGTCAAGTCCGGGTTCGGACGCTTCGAGTTGTTCGGCGGCATGGTCGACATCACCCAGATCCGCGTGATCGCATTCGGACTGTGCATCGCGCTCGCCGTGGCGATGATCCTGTTTCTCAGGAAGAGCCGAATGGGCCAGGCGATCCGCGCCACGGCGCAGGACCCGCGCGCGGCGCGCGTGCTCGGCGTGAACACGGACCGGGTCTACGCGATGACCTTTTCCATCAACGCCGCGATCTGCGGCGCCGCAGGCGTGATCATCGCGATGATCTGGGTTCTCCAGCCGTTCTACGGCATCGCGTATTCGGTGCGCGCGTTCGTCATCGTAACCGCGGCAGGCCTCGGCAATTTCACGGCGGTGATCGTGACAGCACTCGGCCTCGGGGTGATCGAGCAGTACAGCGGCTTCGTGCTCGGCGCCCAGTTCCAGCAGGCGACCGTGGTCGGACTGCTGCTCGCGATCCTCATCTGGCGCCAGATCCAGCTGCGGCGCCACCGGCAGGCGCTGCAATGACGCGGCGTTCACTGGCGCTGCATCTGGCCATTCTCGCGGCCGGGATCGCAGCGCCGTTCCTGTTCCCTGCCCATGCGGTCCAGTTCGCGGTGTTCTGGGTGTTCGTACTGTTTTCCCTCACCTGGGACACCATGGGCGGGCAGATGGGCTACAACTCGCTCGGCAACATCACCTTCTTCGGCCTCGGGATGTACATCTGCGCGATCGTGCAGATCGGCCTGGTTTACAACGTCGGCGAGTACACGGCGGCGACCGGGGCGATCAAGGTCGACTTCACCGATCAGCAGTACTTCGCCGGCCTCGCGCTCGGGCTCGTCCTCGCAGGCGTCGGCGCGGTGATCGTCGCGGCGATCCTCAGCTGGATCCTGTTCGGCCTGCGGGGCCCCTATTTCGCGATCGGGACGCTCGGCGTCGCGATCGCGGCGGCCGAGCTCACCAGTGCCTGGGGCTGGGTCGGCGGAGGCAGCGGGATCGCGATGCCCGTCTTTCCGGGAGGCCCCGGCATGCGCGAGCGCTTCTTCTACGCCGCGTGCATGGTCGCCGCAATGCTGTGCTACCTGTTTCTGCGCTGGCTCTACGGCACTCGCTTCAGCCTCGCCATCAATGCCATCCGCGACGACGAGGACAAGGCGGAGGCCCTGGGACTGCACACCGCGCGCTACAAGATGGTGGCCTGGTCGGTGTCCGCATTCTTCCTCGGTATCGCCGGTGCGCTCTTCGGCAACATGACGGGCTTCATCGAGCCCCTCGAGACGGCCTATCCGACGCTCACGTTCGGCATCTTCATGGTGGCCATGACGCTGCTAGGCGGAAAGGGGACGCTGTGGGGACCCGTCGTCGGGGCGACCCTCTTCTACACGCTGCGTGAAGTCACCTGGACCTACTTGCTGGGGTGGCAATACATTGCCCTCGGCGTGCTGATCATCGTGAACGTGGTCTACTTCCAGCAGGGGATCATGGGCTGGCTGAAAACGCGCAAGCCGCATTGGTTCGGCGTGCGAGTCGAGGGCAAGCCGGCCGCGTCTGCCGGTACCGACAGCCGCGCATGAACGGTCCGATCATCGAAGTTCGCGGCGTGACCAAGGCCTTCGGCGGTATCGTGGCGAACCGCGACGTCTCGCTAAGCGTCGCGAGCGGAAGCATCACGGGCCTCATCGGCCCCAACGGGTCCGGCAAGACCACCTTGTTCAACTCGATCGTCGGCCAGCATCCCATCGATGCCGGGTCGATCCGCTTCGCAGGCCAGGAGATCTCGCGGCTGAGCGTGCAGAAGATCGCCCGCCTGGGGATGCTGCGCACCTTCCAGCAGACGCGCATCTTCTCGAAGATGGACTGCATCCGGAACCTGCTGATCTCGGTGCCGCATCGCGACAGCGAGTGGCGCGACATGTTCCGTCGCTATCCGCCCGAGCTCGTGGAGAAGGCCGAGCGGCTGCTCGAGTTCGTGGGGCTGTATTCCAAGCGCATGCTGGTTGCAGGCTCGCTCTCCTTCGGGCAGCAGAAGCTGCTCGAGTTCGCGATGGCGCTGATGAACGAACCCAAGGTTCTGCTGCTCGACGAGCCGACCGCGGGCATCAACCCCACGCTCATCAACGGCCTGATCGATCGCCTGAAGCGCGCCAACCAGGAGTTCGGCATCACGCTGTTCGTGATCGAGCACAACATGCGCGTGATCATGAATCTCGCCGGACACATCTACTGCATGTCGCGCGGCGAGCTGCTCGCCGGAGGGAGCCCGGCGCAGATCCAGGACGACCAGCGCGTGATCGACGCTTATCTTGGGGCACACTGATGGCAGCGGACGAGTCGCGTCGGGCAGGCGGTTACCACGACGGATCGGTGGAAGTCGTCCTGTCGGTGGACGAGGTCGCACGACAGGCCGAGCGGCTGCGCGCCGAGATTCCCAAGGAGCGCCTCACGCAGCTCGCCGGGAACGACCCGTTCCTGTCGATACACGGCTTGCGTGCCGGCTACGGCAACATGCAGATCCTGCACGACTTCACGCTGCACGTCGGGCGCGGCCAATCCCTGTGCCTCATCGGA
This sequence comes from Burkholderiales bacterium, assembly GCA_035624675.1. GTDB lineage: Bacteria > Pseudomonadota > Gammaproteobacteria > Burkholderiales > SG8-39 > DAHVFK01. The sequence goes on along the minus strand of DASPRB010000082.1, from coordinate 13,093 downwards.
CCGAACGGCGCGGGCAAGTCCACGGTGCTGCACTCGATCTACGGCTTCACGCGCATCTTCGGCGGGCAGATCTTCGTGGGCCCAGCCGGCGCGCGGCGCGACATCACGCAGCTGGGCCCCGAGCGCAAGCTGAAGGAGGCCCGCGTCGCTTATATCCTGCAGGACAAGTCGGTCTTCCCGGACATGACCGTCGAGGAAAACCTGCTGATGGGCGGCTACCTGTTGCACTCGCACGCCGCCGCCAAGGCGGCGGCCGAGCGCGTGTTCGAAAGATATGATCGACTCGCCGCGCGCCGAGACCATGCGGCCAAGGTGCTCTCCGGCGGCGAACGGCGCCTGCTCGAGATCTCCCGGGCGCTGGTGATGGAGCCCGACGTATTGCTGGTCGACGAGCCCTCGATCGGCCTCGAGCCGCGCTTCATCGACATGGTGTTCGAGATCCTGCACGACCTGCAGCACCGCGAAGGCAAGACCATCCTGATGGTCGAGCAGAACGCCAAGAAGGGACTGGAGTTCGCCGACCTCGGCTACGTGCTGGTCTCCGGCCAGCTGGCGCTGGCCGGGAAAGGCGACGAGCTGCTGCAGAACCCGGAAGTCGGCCGCCTGTTCCTCGGCGGCTGAGCGCGTTTCCTCAGGCGAGGATTTCGACCGGCGTTCCCGCTGTGACGAGATCGAACAGCTCGATGATGTCGGCGTTGCGCATGCGCACGCAGCCGATCGATCCGGGCTTGCCCATTTCGACGCTGTCCGGCGAGCCGTGGATGTAGATGTAGCGACGCATGGTGTCGATCTCGCCCAGTCTGTTGAATCCCGGCTCGCAGCCCGACAGCCACAGAATGCGCGTGAGGATCCAGTCGCGGCCGGGATAGCGCGCGTGCAACGCGGGGCTCCAGAGCTCGCCGGTCGGGCGGCGGCGCACGAATACCGTGTTCGGCGGCTGTCCGGCGCCGATCTTCGCGCGCACGATGTGGCGGCCGCGCGGCGTGCAGAAGCTGCCGTACCTCTCCCCCGGCCCGTTCTTGGAAGTGGAAACGGAGTAGCTCTTCAGCAAGCGGCCCTGCGCGTCCCTCAGCTGCAGCTCCTGCCGTGCCAGGCTGACGTCGATTCTCATCGTTTGGCAGCGAAGAATGCGCTCAGCAGCGCGCCGCAATCCGCGGCGAGGACTCCCCCTTCGACCCGCACCTGGCTCCTCAGCACCTGTTTTTTCGGATCGGTCGCGCCGTAGACCGCGCGCGCCACGCGTGCGTGGAACATGGCTCCGAGGCACATGTCGCAGGGCTCGAGCGTGACGTACAGGGTCGACCCCGTCAGGCGGTAGTTGCCGGCGGACGTCGCGGCTGCACGCAGCGCCTGCACTTCGGCATGCGCGGTGGGATCGCGGGCGGCGATCGGACGGTTCCAGCCTTCTCCGATCACCTTGCCATCCAGCACCACGACCGCGCCGACCGGCACTTCGCCCTCCTCCGCTGCGTGGCGCGCGAGCTCGAGGGCGCGGCGCATGAACTCTGCGTCGCTCATTCCCACTCGATGGTGGCCGGCGGTTTGGATGAGATGTCGTAGGTGACGCGATTGATGCCGCGCACCTCGTTGATGATGCGGTTCGACACGCGCGCGAGCAGCTCGTGCGGCAGCGGCGCCCAGTCGGCGGTCATGAAGTCGGTGGTCTGCACTGCGCGCAGGGCCACCACGTAGTCGTAGGTGCGCCCGTCTCCCATCACTCCGACCGATTTCACCGGCAGGAACACCGCGAAGGCCTGCGCGACCTTGTCGTACCACTCGGCGCGCCGCAGCTCGTCGATGAAGATGGCGTCCGCGCGCTGCAGCAGCTGGGCGTACTCGCGCTTGACTTCGCCCAGGATGCGCACGCCGAGTCCCGGCCCCGGGAACGGATGGCGGAACACCATCTCGCGCGGCAGCCCCAAGGCGAGCCCGAGCTCTCGCACCTCGTCCTTGAACAGCTCGCGCAGCGGCTCGAGCAGCCTGAGGTGGAGCGTTTCCGGCAGTCCGCCGACGTTATGGTGCGACTTGATGCTGGTCGCTTTCTTGGTCTTCGCGCCGGCCGATTCGATAACGTCCGGGTAGATGGTGCCCTGGGCCAGCCATTTTGCGTTCCTGATCTTCCCCGCCTCGCGCTGGAAGAGGTCGACGAACTGCTTGCCGATGATCCTGCGCTTTTGCTCCGGATCGGACACGCCGGCGAGCGCGGCGTAGAACTCCTCGGTCGCGTCGACATGGATCACCTTGACCCGCATGTGCTTGGCGAAGGTATCCATCACCTGCGCCGCTTCGTTCAGGCGCAGCAGTCCGTGGTCGACAAACACGCAGGTGAGCTGCGGGCCGATCGCCCGGTGGATGAGCGCCGCGGCCACCGACGAGTCCACCCCGCCCGAAAGGCCGAGGATCACCTCCTCTTGGCCGACCTGCTCCCGGATGCGCGCCACCGCCTCGCTGACGTAATCCGGCATGTTCCAGTCGCCGGCGCAGCCGCAGATGTCGCGCACGAAGCGCTCCAGCATGCGCTGTCCCTGGCGGGTGTGCGTCACCTCGGGATGGAACTGCACGCCGTAGAAGCCGCGCGCCTCATCGGCCATGCCGGCGATCGGGCAAGCCTCGGTCGAGGCCATGAGCTTGAATCCGGGCGGCATCGCGACGACCTTGTCGCCGTGGCTCATCCACACCTTGAGCATGCCGTGCCCTTCGCCATTGCGGTAGTCTTCGATGTCTGCGAGCAGCTTCGAATGGCCGCGGGCGCGCACCTCGGCGTAGCCGAACTCGCGTACCTTGCCGGCCTCCACCTTGCCGCCGAGCTGCTGCGCCATGGTCTGCATGCCGTAGCAGATGCCCAGCACCGGCACACCGAGATCGAACACCGCCATGGCAGCCTGGTCGTGCGATTCCTCGTATGCGGACATGTAGCTGCCCGAGAGGATGACGCCCTTGGCGCCGAAAGCCCGCACGAACTCGTCCGACACGTCGCACGGATGGATTTCGCAGTAGACCCTGGCCTCGCGCACACGGCGCGCGATGAGCTGCGTGTACTGCGCGCCGAAATCGAGAATCAGGATCTTGTCGTGCATCCCGTTCTCATTCGACGCGGTAATTCGGCGCTTCCTTGACGATTTGGACGTCGTGTACGTGGGATTCGCGCACGCCCGCGGTCGTGATTTCGACGAACCGGGACCTCGTGCGCAGCTCGTCCACGGTGGCGCAGCCGGTATAGCCCATGCTCGCGCGCACCCCTCCGAGCAGCTGCTGAATCACGGCCAGTACCGGTCCCTTGTAAGGCACGCGTCCCTCGACCCCTTCCGGTACGAGCTTGTCGACGTTCATCTCCGAGTCCTGGAAGTAACGGTCGGCCGCGCCCTTCTGCATCGCGCCCAGCGAACCCATCCCGCGGTAGGACTTGTAGGAGCGTCCCTGGTACAGCTCGATGTCGCCGGGCGCCTCGTCGGTGCCGGCGAACAGCGACCCGAGCATCACGGCATGCGCCCCGGCGGCGAGCGCCTTGGCGATGTCGCCCGAATAGCGGATGCCCCCGTCTGCGATCAGCGGCACGTCGCTCTTGGCGAGCGCTTCGGCGACGTTCTCGATCGCGGTGATCTGCGGCACGCCCACCCCCGCGACGATGCGCGTGGTGCAGATCGATCCCGGGCCGATGCCCACCTTGACGCCGTCGGCCCCGTGGTCGACCAGCGCGCGCGCGCCATCGCCGGTACCGACGTTGCCGCCGATCACCTGCACCTTCGGGTATTTCTTCTTGATCCATTGCACCCGATCGAGCACGCCCTGGGCGTGGCCGTGCGCCGTGTCGACCACCAGGACGTCGGCACCGGCCTCGACCAGCATGGCCACGCGCTCCTCGGTGCCCTCCCCGACGCCTACGGCCGCACCGACGCGCAGCTTGCCCTGCGGATCCTTGCACGCGTTCGGATGCGCGCTTTCCTTGAGGATGTCCTTGACCGTGACCAGGCCTCTGAGACTGAACTCGTCGTCAACGACGAGCACTCTTTCCAGGCGGTGCTTGTGCATGAGCTGCATCGCCTCTTCGCGCGATGCGCCGTCGCGCACGGTCACCAGCTTGCGTTGCGGCGTCATCATCGCCTTCACCGGCTGGTCGAGGTTCGTCTCGAAGCGCAGGTCGCGGTTGGTGACGATCCCGACCACCTTCCCTGCCTTGACGACAGGAAAGCCGGAGATCTTGTATTGGTGCTGCAGGGCGATCACTTCGCGCACCGTCATCTCGGGTGTCACCGTCATCGGGTCGCGCAGCACGCCGGATTCGAAGCGCTTGACCTTGGCCACCTCCGCCGCCTGCCCCTGCGGAGTCAGGTTCTTGTGCACGATGCCAATGCCGCCTTCCTGGGCGATGGCGATCGCGAGGCGCGCTTCGCTCACGGTGTCCATTGCCGCAGAAACGAGCGGGACGTTCAGCTCGAGCTTACGGGTAAGGCGGGTTTTCAGGGAAACTTCGCGCGGCAGGACGCGCGAGTGGGCGGGAAGGAGGAGGACGTCGTCGAAGGTCAGCGCCTTCTGGATGACGCGCATTGAGGTTACCTTTCTCGCAAAGCCGCATTATACGCGAGCGTGAGAAGTACTCGTTTGACGGTTCCCGGGAAAGCCGATACCGTCATCGTGTCCTCCAGGGCGGCGCGCGCCGCGTAAGAGCCTGGAGGCAGAGCAGCGGGAGGGAGCATGAGACTGTCGCAGTGGATCGCGCTGATGCTTTGCGGCCTGGGAGCCGTCGCGGCGTATGCGCAGGGCTACAAGTGGATCGACAAGGACGGACACATGAAGTACGGGGACACGCCTCCGCCCGGCGTGAACGCCACGCCGCTCGGCCCGCCCCCGCCGCCGGTCGGCGGGTCGTCGCCTTCGAGCGCGGCAGGCACCGCTGCCAGCAAAGGCCCGCTCACGCCCGCCCAGCAGGAGCTCGAGTTCCGCCGGCGCGTCAAGGAAGCCCAGGAAGCCGCCGCCAAGGCAGACAAGGAACATCAGGCGGCGGAAGACAAGAAGCAGAACTGCGCAGACGCGCGCGAGGCGCTGCGCACCCTGGAAAGCGGCCAGCGCATCATGCGCACGGACGAGAAGGGCGAGCGCTATTTCATCAGCGACCAGCAGCGCGGCGCGGATGAGGCACGCGCACGCCAGGCGGTGAGCGACAACTGCAACTAGCGCGGCCGCGGCCGGCGTCTGCCGGCCCGCGCGCGTCGCGCGTCCTTCGGGTCGACCTCCAGCGGACGATAGACCTCGACCCGGTCGCCGTCGGCGAGTTTCCGTCCCGCCGCGACCCTTCGGCCGTGAATGCCGAGCTGCTCGCGCAGCAGACCCAGCTCGGGATAACGCTCGATCAGCCCCGACGCCTCCAGGGCCCGGCCTGCCGTAGAGCCCTCGGGGAGGCGCAGGCTTACCGCATCGAGCCGCCCCGGGAGCGCGTACACCACCTCAATTCGCAGGCGCCTGGCCATACAAGGCTTCGGCGCGGCGGCTGAAGCTGCCGACCATCGTGTCGGCGATGTGGTTGAACAGGGGATCCAGCGCCTTGGCCAGCAAGCGGCTGGAGAACTGGTATTCGAGCCGGAACTCGATGCGCGCCGCGCGATCGCCCAGCGGGAAGAAGCGCCAGCTCGCGGCGAAGTGCTTGAACGGTCCCTCGACGAGGCGCATGTCGATGGCTTCGCCTGGACGATTGGCGTTCTCCGTCGTGAAGCTCTGCCGGATGCTCTTGACGCCAACGGTGATCGTAGCGAGCGTGCGGCCGGCCTCGCGCGCGTGCACTTTGGCCGCGAGGCACCAGGGCAGGAATTCGGGATAGGCTTCCACGTCCTCCACCAGCGAAAACAGCGCGCCGGCGGGATGCTCTACGATGGCGGAGCGCACGATGCGCCTCACGAGCTTCCCCGCCGCGCTGCTAAAATCCGCCCGCTTCCCGCGCCACAACCATGTCCATCGTCCAGAATCGCAAGGCCTTTCACGACTATTTCGTCGAGGAGCGCTACGAGGCCGGACTCGCGCTCGAGGGCTGGGAGGTCAAGGCGATCCGTGCCGGCCGGGTGCAGCTCGCCGACGCCTACGTCGTGGTGCGCAACGCCGCGCTGTGGCTGCTGGGCGCGCACATCAGTCCGCTGCCGACGGTATCGACGCACTTCACGCCGGATCCGACGCGCACTCGAAAACTGCTGATGCACGCAGAGGAAATCAAGCGGCTGATCGGCAAGGTCGAGCAGCGGGGCTACACCCTGATCCCGCTCGATATGCACTACCGCAAAGGGCGCATCAAGCTGGAGATCGCGCTCGCGCGAGGCAAGCTCAAGCACGACAAGCGCGCTTCCGAGCGTGAACGCGAATGGCAGCGCGACAAGCAGCGGCTGTTGCGCGGCCGCGGCTGAGTGCGGTCGCCCTAGGCGACCGGGGACATTGCCTTCTTTGCATCGCCTGAAGACGACTTGCCAGCGAGCGAGAGCCAGGTCGACACGACGGTATCGGGATTGAGCGACAGGCTCTCGATGCCCTGCTCCATGAGCCAGCGCGCCAGGTCCGGATGGTCCGACGGCCCCTGGCCGCAGATGCCGACGTACTTGCCCTGCTTGCGGCAGGCCTGGATCGCCATCGCCAGCATGGCCTTCACCGCCGGATCCCGTTCGTCGAACACTTCGGCGACCAGCCCCGAATCCCTGTCCAGCCCGAGCGTCAGCTGCGTCATGTCGTTCGAACCGATAGAGAAGCCGTCGAAATACTCGAGGAATTCCTCCGCCAGCACTGCGTTCGAAGGCAGCTCGCACATCATCACCAGACGCAATCCGTTGGCGCCGCGCGCGAGGCCCTTCTGCTCCAGCAGGCGCACCACCTCGCGCGCCTCGCTCAGGGTGCGCACGAACGGCACCATCAGCTCGACGTTGGTCAGTCCGAGCTCGTCGCGCACTTTCTTCATGGCGGCGCACTCGAGGTCGAAGCAATCCTTGAAGCTCTGCGCGATGTAGCGCGAGGCGCCGCGGAAGCCGAGCATCGGGTTCTCCTCTTCCGGCTCGTAGCGCTCGCCGCCCAGCAGCTTGCGGTATTCGTTCGACTTGAAGTCCGACAGCCGCACGATCACCGGCCGCGGCCAGAATGCCGCCGCGATGGTCGCGACGCCCTCGACCAGCTTCTCGCTGAAGAAGGTCTTCGGGTCCGGGTAGCCGCGCGCGGCCCTTTCCACCTTCGACTTCAGCTCTGCCGGGAGCTTCGGGTATTCGAGGCAGGCGCGCGGATGCACTCCGATCTCGTTGTTGATGATGAACTCGAGACGCGCGAGCCCGACTCCTGCGCTCGGCAGCTGGGCGAAGTCGAAGGCAAGCTGCGGATTGCCGACGTTCATGGCGATCTTGACCGGGATCTTCGGCATCTCGCCGAGCTCGCTGGTGTCGATGTCGAACGGCAAGATGCCGTCGTAGACGTTGCCCGTATCGCCCTCCGCGCACGATATAGTCACCGGCCTGTCGTTGGCCAGGCGTTCGGTCGCGTTGCCGCAGCCCACCACCGCGGGAATGCCCAATTCGCGCGCGATGATCGCGGCGTGGCAGGTCCGTCCCCCCCGATTGGTGACGATCGCGGACGCAAGCTTCATCACCGGCTCCCAGTTCGGGTCGGTCATGTCGGTGACCAGTACGTCGCCTTTGCGCACCAGCGACATCTGCGAGGCATCCTTCACCAGGCGGACCGTCCCCGCGCCGATCTTGTGGCCGATGGCCCGCCCGCTGACCAGGATCTTGGAGCTCCCCTTGAGCGTATAGCGCTCGCCCGCTCCCTGCTTGCGCGAGCGCACGGTCTCAGGCCGCGCTTGCAGCACGTATAGCCTGCCGTCCAGGCCGTCCTTCGCCCATTCGATATCCATCGGCCGGTCGTAGTGCTTCTCGATCTCGACCGCGTAGCGTGCGAGTTCGAGCACCTCCGGGTCGGAAAGCGAGAATCGGTTGCGTTCGCCGTCCGGGATGTCGACCGTGCGCGTCGAGCGGCCTGCCGATTGCGCGTCCGCGAACACCATCTTGCTCAGCTTGGACCCGAGGGCGCGCCGGATCACGGCTGGGCGTCCGCGGGCGAGCATGGGCTTGTGCACATAGAACTCGTCGGGGTTGACTGCGCCCTGCACTACCATCTCGCCCAGGCCCCAGGAAGCCGTTATGAAGACGACGTCGCGGAAGCCTGATTCCGTGTCGAGCGTGAACATCACCCCGCTGGAGCCAAGGTCGCTGCGTACCATCTGCTGTACCGCTGCCGACAGCGCCACGCCACGGTGATCGAATCCGTGGTGCACGCGATACGAGATCGCCCTGTCGTTGTACAGGGAGGCGTATACGTGACGAACTGCCTCCAGAACGTTCTCGACCCCGTGAATATTTAGATAGGTCTCCTGCTGGCCGGCGAAGGATGCGTCGGGCAGGTCTTCCGCCGTTGCCGAAGAACGGACAGCGAAGGATATTTCACTCGAAATCTCAGATGTAAGCTTTTGATAGAAAGATCTAATCTCTGTATCGATATCGGTTGGAAAGGGGGCTTTTTCGATCCATGAACGAACCTCCTTCCCGCAGGCGGCAAGGGCGATGACGTCGCTCGGGTCGAGCCGCGCGAGGCGTTCCTCGATGCGCCGGTCCAGTCCGCTGTGCGACAGAAACCTGCGGTAGGCATCGGCCGTGGTGGCGAAGCCGCCGGGGACCCGGATGCCCGCCTGCGACAGGTGGCCCATCATTTCTCCCAGCGAAGCGTTCTTGCCTCCGACTTGATCCAGGTCGGTCATGCGCAGATCCTTCAGCCAGGACACCAACATCGCCGTCGCTCCCCGCTATTGCCCAGAACGGGCAAAAAATTCTATTTTACCGACATCCATGCGCCGCACAGTCTTCTTCGTTTCCGATGGCACGGGCATCACCTCGCAGATGCTCGGGCACAGCCTGTTGACCCAGTTCGAAGGCGTGGAATTCGACCAGGTCACGCTATCGTTCGTCGACAGCGTGCAGAAGGCCGAGGAGTGCCGCGCCCGCATCGACCAGGAGATGGCCCGCGGCAACGGGCGCCCGATCGTGTTCTCGACACTCGTGAACGGTGAACTGCGCGCGGTGTTTCGCAACACGAGTGCGCTGTTCCTGGATTTCTTCGAGACATTCATCGGACCGCTGGAGGCCGGCCTCGGCATACCGTCCACGCATACGATCGGCCGCTCCCACAGCGCGATGGACAAGAAGGAGTACCACAACCGCATCGAGGCGATCAATTTCGCGATGTCGCACGACGACGGCGCCACGGACGTCGATCTCGATGCTGCGGACGTGATCCTGGTTGGGGTGTCGCGCAGCGGCAAGACGCCCACCTGCCTGTATCTCGCACTGCAGTTCGGTGTCCGGGCCGCGAACTACCCTCTGGTGCCCGAAGACCTCGAGCGCGGGCAGTTGCCCCGCGCGCTGCGCGCGCAGAAGTCCAAGCTCTTCGGCCTGAGCATCGCGCCGGAGCGGTTGGCGGAAATCCGCCAGTCGCGCCGCCCGCACAGCCGTTACGCCGATCCGGCCAACTGCCGTTACGAGATCGACCAGGCGCAGGACCTGATGCGGCGCGAAGGCATACGCTGGCTGGACACCACGGCGAAATCGATCGAGGAGATTTCCACCACCATCATGCGCGAGCTCCGGATCGAGAAGCACCTGTTCTGAGCTGGCGCGCCCTCTCGTAGAGGAAGATCGCCGCGGCCGCCGCGACATTCAGCGATTCGACCCCCGCGCCAAGCTGAATCGTGACCTGCGCGGCAGCGCGCGCCGCGGTCGCGGCGCTCACGCCCCCTCCTTCCGCGCCGAAGATCAAGCCTATCCGGCCGCTCAGGTCGAACCCTGCGAGCGGGCTGCCGCCGTGGGCCACGGCGCATACGATCCGGCCGGCGAAGCGGTCCATCGCCGCAGCGAGATCCTCCGTTTGCAGGATGCGCAGCGCGAAGTGCGCACCCATGCCCGCGCGCAGCGTCTTCGGCGCCCACGCGTCCGCGCAGCCGCGCGCCAGGACCACGTCGCGCACGTCGAATGCGGCCGCGGCTCGCAGGATGGTGCCAAGGTTGCCCATGTCCTGAATGCCTTCGAGGAACACGCAGGCCTGCGCGGTCTCCAGCTCGGACTGCTGCGCGGCCAGGGGAATCTCGGCCGCAAAGCCCGTGGGCGTCTCGGTGTCCGCGATGGCGCCGAAAACCGCATCCGACATCACGACCGGCCTCAGGCCCGTGCGCTCGACGAGCCCTCCCACGTCGGCGCGTCCGAGCGCTCGCTCGCTCGCCAGCAGCGCGACGGGCACGCCGCCCCGCTCGAGGAAAGCCTCGACGAGATGCGGGCCCTCGATCAACGCGCATGCCTCGCGCCGCCGCATGCGCCGGTCGCGCATCAGTCGCCGCCAGCGCCGCACCTGCGGATTGTCGCGTGAGCGCAGCACCTTCATCGGCCGGACGCAGCGCGCCTAGGCCTGCGCACGATCGAGCACCGCGAGCACGGCATCGGCGGCCTTGTGCGCGGCGCCCTGACGCAGGGTCAAATGGATGTCATGGAATCTCTCGCGCTGGCGCTGCTGCGCATCCGCGTCGCGCATCAGCGCGATCAGGGCCGCGCTGAGCGCCGCCGGTGTCGCCCGCTCCTGGAGCAGCTCGGGAACCAAGAATTCTCCCGCCAGGATGTTGGGCAGCCCGACGTACGGAAGACGGCGCATGCGCCACATCAGCGCCGCGGTCAGCCGCGACATGCGATAGGTGATGACCATCGGTGTCTTGAACAGCGCCGCTTCGAGCGTCGCCGTTCCGCTCGCCACCAGGGCCAGATCCGCAGCGGCGAGGGCGTCGTGCGAATGGCCGAACAGCAGCGTGAGGGACAGCTCGCTTCCGGCGTGATGCCGCAGGGCCGTCTCGAAAAGGTCGCGCGTCTCCCGGGTCGCCATCGGACAGACGAAATGTACGTCGTCCACCTCTTCCTGCAAACGTCGCGCCGTCTTGACGAACAGCTCCGCCATGTACTGCAGCTCGGAGCGACGGCTGCCCGGAAGCAGAGCAACGACCCGTTTCGCGCGCGGCAAACGCAGCTGCGCACGCGCCTCCTGCTTGTTCGCCTCGAGCGGAATGACATCGGCCAGCGGGTGGCCGACGTAGGTCACCGGCACTCCAGCACGTTCGTAGAGCGGCGGCTCGAACGGAAACAGGGCCAACATGTGCGTAACCGAGCGCGCGATCTTTCGGATGCGCCATGCCCGCCACGCCCAGATCGACGGGCTCACGTAGTGCACGGTCGGAATGCCGGCACGCCGCAGATTCTGCTCCAGGCCCAAGTTGAAGTCCGGGGCGTCGACGCCGATGAACAAGGCGGGTCGGTCGGCCAGCAGGCGTGCGCCGAGGTGCTTGCGGATCGCCGCGATCTCGCGCACGTGGCGCAACGCCTCCACGTAGCCGCGTACCGCAAGCTTTTCCATCGGAAAATCGGCCGCGAAGCCGAGCGCCTGCATCTTCGGTCCGCCGATGCCGTAAAAGCTCAGCTCGGGCCGGCGTGCCTTGAGCTCTGCGATCAGGGGTGCCGCGAGAAGGTCGCCAGAAGCCTCACCGGCCACCATGGCGATGCGAACGGCTTGCGCAGCCACGGGCTAGCGTACGATGCCACGCGAGGAGCGCGCCAGAAAATCCACCATGGGGCGCACCTCCGGGTAGTCTTGAGCGAGCGCCTGCAGCGCGGCGCGCGCCTCCTCCAGGCCGAGCGATGACCGGTACAGCGTCCGGTACGCGCGCTTCAGCGCGCCGATGCTCTCCGGGGAAAATCCGCGCCTGCGCAAGCCCTCGCTGTTGATGCCGTACGGCTTCGCATCCTGACCGGCGACCATGACGTAGGGGGGCACGTCCTGCACCAGTATCGTGCCCACGGCGCTGAAGCTGTGCGCGCCGATATGCACGTACTGGTGTACCAGCGTGACGCCGCCCAGTATCGCCCAGTCGCCGATATGGACATGCCCGGCGAGCTGCGTCGCATTGGCGAAAATCGTGTGGCTGCCGACCTGGCAATCGTGGGCGATGTGCACGTATGCCATGATCCAGTTGTCGTCTCCGATGCGCGTGACACCTGCATCCTGCACCGTGCCGCGGTTGATCGTGACGTATTCGCGGATCGTGTTGCCGTCGCCTATCTCGAGACTGGTGTCCTCGCCCGCGTACTTCTTGTCCTGAGGCGGACCGCCGATGGTCGCGAAGGCGTGGATGCGGTTGTTGCGGCCTATGCGCGTGCGCCCCTCGATCACCGCATGCGCGCCTATCGAGCTGCCGGCTCCAATCTCGACCTGCGCTCCGATGACCGCGTATGGCCCGACAGCCACGTCCGCGGCGAGCCGGGCTCCCGGCTCGACGATCGCATGCGGATGAATCATCGCTTCTCTTGTGGCGTAGCGCGCAAGGTGCAAAGGATGTCGGCCTGCGCCACCATGCCGCCCTCGACCTTCGCCACGCAGGCGAACTTCCAGATATTGCGCTTGACCGCCTGAACGACCACCTCGATCTCGAGCTGGTCGCCCGGCACCACGGGCTTCTTGAAGCGTGCGTTGTCGATACCCGCGTAGTAGTAAAGCGAGTTCTCGGTGGGCAGCTCGCCTTCGGTACGGAAGGCCAGGACGCCCGCCGCCTGGGCCATCGCCTCGAGAATCAGCACGCCGGGCATGATCGGCCGGTACGGAAAGTGGCCGGGAAAATAGGGCTCGTTGATGGTCACGTTCTTCAGCGCCACGATGCGCCTGCCGGCCTCGAATTCCTTGATGCGGTCGATCATCAGGAACGGGAAGCGCTGCGGCAAGTGCGCGAGCACGGCCGCGATGTCCATGTCAGTCGTCATTCTTGGTCCTCTCCCTCGAGTCGCTTCTCCAGCGCGCGAATGCGCTCGGCCAGCCTCGCCAGCTGTCTCACCTGTGCAGCGTTCTGCAGCCAGGTCGCGTTGTCGTCGAACGGGAAGACGCCGGTGTAGGTGCCTGCCTTGAGAATCGAGCGCGACACGAGCGTGCCTCCCGAAATGATGACGTGATCGACAATCCGCAGGTGCCCGGAGATCATCGCGGCCCCGCCGATCATGCAATGGCG
>DASPRB010000074.1:0-15146 GCA_035624675.1 Burkholderiales bacterium | reverse complement strand
GCCGCAGCAGCGCCCCGATGCCGCGTATCACCTCGTCGCCGACGCGGTGCCCGAAGGTATCGTTGATGCGCTTGAAGCGATCGATGTCGAGCATCAGCAGGCTCACCGGCCGGCCGCTGCGCCGGTGCCGCCTGAACTCGGTCGCGGCCGTCTCCTCCCAGGCGGTGCGGTTCAGCAGCGTGGACAGCCCGTCGGTGCGGCTCAGCTTGGCGAGCTGCCGGTTCTGCTCGCGCACGCGGCGCGAGAGGTTGTAGGTGACCACGCCGACCGCGACCGGGTAGGCGATGAGCAGCGGCAGGCAGGCGATCACAGTGAGCATGCTGGTGTGCGGCTGGAAGTCGAAGCCCAGCAGCAGCACCGTCGCGGCGCAGGCGAGCAGCTGCACGGTCGCCGTGCGCGCCAGCAGCCGCCAGCCGCCGAGGCTGATCTTGTCCATGCTCAGCATGGTGACCACGAGCACGCTCGGCAGCAGGTTGAATCCCATCAGCGCGACCCATACCCCGCCGAGCGCCGAGTCGGTGGTCAGGTTGACGAGCTCGTAGCGGTACGGGTCGGGGCTGTAGCGCGCGATCAGGTAGGCCGCGTGCGGCCAGAGAAAGGACGAGGCAGCGAGCCCGATCCAGGTCGCCGGGTCGGCGCCGATTTCATACAGCACCGAGGCTGCGGCCAGGAAGCCGAGCGCCCAGCCGATGATGCGCGGCAAGTAGAGGCGCCGCGAAAATCGCAGGCCCCTGCGCTTGTCGATCGCCACCCGTCGAGGGGAACCGCGGCCCCGCTCAGACCAGCTGCAGGAAGATCAGCGCCAGGCCGACCACCGAGACCGCCCAGACGCCGGTGCGCAGCCAGGGAATGCCGATCAGGTACACCACCGCGTAGGCGAGCCGCGCCCAGAAGAAGAGCTGCGCGCCGAGCAGGGTCATGGCGTTCGTCTTGTCGGCCGCGACCGCGGCCAGCACGAGCGCGGCGAACAGCACCAGGTTCTCGGTCATGTTGCGGTGCGCGCGCGCCGCGCGCCCGCCCCACCCGGTGATCTCCGGGAATTTCTCGCGGTTGCCGACGAGCGTCAGCAGGCCGACCTGCATCTGCGCTCCCAGCACCGCCACCACCACCTGCACGAACGCCAGCAGCACGCACCACACCAGCAACACGAGCTCGGGTTTCATGGTCTCCTCCCTTCCTATGCGGGCTCGCGCATGCTGCCCCCGCCGCCGGGCCGCCGTCAACTGCGCGGGTGCAGGCGCCTTTAAGCAATTCTTAGGGTTTGCTTAGGCAGCATTTAGGAACGCCGCGGACGCCTCCCGCCTAGACTCGCCTCACCAACTTCACGGAGGCTCACATGGCACAGACAGTGGTTCAGCTCAAAACCCGGCGCGAAGCCGCCCCCGGCCGCTACGACCTGTACGCGCACATCCACAAGGGGCTGCGCAGCTTCATGATGCATACGCTGGAGGCGCTCGGCAGGACCGACGTCCTGGACGAGTTCGAGACACGCGAGACACTGGAGATGCTGCGTGCGCTGCTCGGCCTGTGCCGCACGCACCTGGAGAAGGAGAACGCCTTCGTCCACACCGCGCTCGAGGCGCGCCGTCCCGGAGCCTGCGCCAAGCTCGCTCTCGAGCACGCGCACCACGAGCGCTCGATCGCCGCGCTCGAGGATGCGGCGCGCAGCCTCGAGCAGGTCGCGGGCGAGGCGCGCGCCGCGGCGGCGCTCGGGCTGTACCGCGCGCTCGCGCTGTTCGTGGCGGAGAACTTCGAGCACATGCACGTCGAGGAGACCGACATCAACGCGCTGCTGTGGGAAGCCTACGACGACGCCGAGCTCGTCGCCGTCGAGCGCTCGATCGTCGCCTCGATCCCGCCCGCGGAGGCCATGGTCGTCGCGCGCTGGATGCTGCCGGCGCTGGATGCGGCCGAGCGCGCGGCCAAGCTCGCGGTGATGCAGGCGAGTGCGCCGCGCGAGGCCTTCGCCGGCGTGCTGGCGATGCTGAAGAAAAACCTGAGCGAGCGCGACTGGTACAAGCTCTGCGCGGCGCTCGGGCCGACGGCGCCGGCCGCCTAGGCGGGGATCTCGACCAGCCGGAACGGGCGCGCGACGGCAAGCCGGAAGCGCCCGCGCCCGGTCTTCTCGATCTTTAGGAACTCGCAGCGCTCGGCCAGGCGCCGCGCAAGCAGGATAAGGCGCGCCTCGAGGTTGTCGCTCAGGTCGGGCAGGCGGATCGTGGGATCGAGCCGCAGCTCGCGGTTCGTGAACTCGGTGCGCTGCGCGCCCGCGTAGTCGCGCAGCAGCTTGCAGAAGATCGCCCCCGCCACGCCCTTGATCAGGTAGTCGTCGCCGATGAACACGCTGCCGTCGGCCGCGTAGTGGCGGATCGTCACCGGCGCGCCGCCCGGCGGCGCGGCGCGCGCCGCCGCGGCGGGCGGCTCGTCGTGGCTCTCGGCGGCCTCCTGCAGCAGGCGCGCGACCATGCCGGTCTGCGTGGCGAGCGCGACCAGCGCGTCCTCCTCGTCGTAGCCGAAGCGCATCTCCTCGGCGCTCTCGACGTACAGCACGCCGAGCAGGCGTCCGTCGGCCGACACCGGGACCGCGAGCTGGCTGCGCGAATCGGGCAGCCCGGGCAGCGGGATCATGGTTTCCAGGCGGTCGGCCATCCCCTGCTCGGCGGCGCGCTCGCGGATCGCCTGGCCGTAGGCATAGTCGGAGGTCATGTGCGAGATGCGGATCGGCGTGCGCTCGCGCGCCGCAACGCCTATCACGCCGCAGCCCATGGGGATCTCGGAACCGACGCCGGAGGCGGCGTAGCCGCGGCTCGCCACGGTGTACAGGCGCGTGCCGGCGCCGTCCGGCACCAGCACCATCGCGTGGCCGATGCCGAATGCCTCGTCCAGGCACGCGAGCAGCTCGTCTAGCAGCTTGCCGAACTCGGTGCAGCGCATCAGTCGCTCGCTCGCGGCGCGCAGCGCGGCGAGCAGGCTCTTCTTGGGCACCGGCGGCGGAATCTCCCTGCCGGGGAGGCGCTCGATCGCGAGCACGCGATAGACGTCCGCGCCGCGCAGACGGAACACGCCGCTCATGCCGCTGTGCGAGGCGATGCCGGCGAGCTTGGCCTTCATGCGCTCGAACAGCGGCCCCTCGGTCTCGGTGCGCAGGTACTCGAGCGCGAGCCGGTACTGCGCCGCGGTTCCGGGATCGATCACGGCCACCGCGGCGCGCGGGTTGGCGAGCACGTTCTCGCGCGTCTTGTTGAAGAACTGGAACGACAGCGCGACGTGCCCGCCGTCGACGTAGTGCACCTGCGAGACCTGGCTCACGTTCGGCGTGCCGTCCGCGGCGCAGGTGGCGACCGTAGCCGGCACCGAGCCTTCGAGGCAGTCGCGGATCGAGTCGACGGTGATCATGGCGCGGCGGCGCGCAGCGGCGCTCCGGCGCCCGGCCCCGGCGTCTGCGTGAACGCGGCCGAGGGCGTGAAGCCGAGCGCGACGAGGTCCGCGGCATCCAGCGACAGCAGCGCGCGGCCCATCTCGGCACGATAGCCGAGCGGGTCGATCTCGCGCGCGAAGGCCTCGACGTAGCGCGCGACCATCTCGAAATCCCCGGCCGCGGGCGCTCCGACCTCGGCGTCGGTGCCTTTCAGCTGCACCGAGCGATGGCTGCTCGGCAGCGTGAAGACCGCGGCCACGACGCGCGCGGCCCGCACCGCCCCGATCACCGACTCCGACTTCGAGCGCGCGAGGAACAGCGTGGCGCGCCGCCGGTCCGGCGCGATGCGGCAGCCCGAGGCGCGCACCAGTACCGGCAGGTTGCCCGCCGCGCGCGAGGCGACGTAGATCGACACCGGGCCGCACAGGAACGCGGCGAGCTCCTCGTCGATCAGCGGCGGCTGGCTCATGGGCAGGGATTGAACCACGAACCTGTCCGCTGCGGCATGCGCTAGACTCGGCGCCCATGAAATCGTTCTGGATCCACGCGGAGCCGGGGCGCACGCGGCTCGAGGCGCGCGAGATCGAGCGCCCTTCTCCGGGCGCCGGTCAGCTGCTGGTGCGCGTGCGCGCGGCGAGCCTTAACCGCGGCGAGTTCATCGCCGGCGCGGGCCTGCACGCGAAGGCGCCTGCTCCCAAGCCCGCCGGCGGCGAGGCGGCGGGCGAGGTGGCCGCGCTCGGCGCCGGCGTGGCGGGCTTCGCGCCGGGCGAGCGCGTCATGGGGCGCGCCGCGGGCGCCTTTGCGGAGTACGCGCTGATGGACGCGCGCGAGGCGCTGCCCGTGCCCGCGCGCCTCGACTGGGAGCACGCAGCGGCGGTGCCGCTCGTGTTCATGGTGGTGCACGACATGCTGATCGGCCAGGGGCGCCTCGCCGCCGGCCAATGGCTGCTCGTCACGGGCATCTCTTCGGGCGTCGGCGTCGCCGCGCTGCAGGCCGGCAAGGCGCTCGGTGCAAAAGTGATCGGAACCTCGGGCTCGGCGCGCAAGCTCGAGCGGCTGAAGGCGCTCGGCCTCGATCTCGGCCTCGCGACGCGCAAGGGCGACTTCTACGACGCGGTGATGCAGGCGACCGGCGGCAAAGGCGCCAACCTGGTGGTCAACACCGTGGGCGGCAGCGTGTTTCCGGAGTGCCTGCGCGCGCTCGCCTACGAAGGACGGCTCGCGACCGTGGGCTACCTGGACGGCGTGCTGAAGAGCGAGATCGACCTCGAGGCGCTGCACGCGAAGCGCCTGGTGCTGTTCGGCGTATCGAACAAGCTGCGCAGCGCCGCCGAGCGCGCGGCGACGGTGCGCGGCTTCGCGGCCGACCTCCTGCCGGCGATCGCCGACGGGCGCATCGTGCCGCTCGTCGACCGCGTGTTCGCGTTCGACGATCTGCCCGCGGCCAAGGCTTACATGGAGTCCGACGCGCAGCTCGGCAAGATCGTCGTCCGGCTCTAGCGGCCCCGGAACGCGGGCCGGCGCTTTTCCATGAACGCGCGCCGCCCTTCCCTGTAGTCGCTGCTGTCGAAGCACTCCTTGACCAGCGCCTTGCACGCCGCCTCGTCGAACGACGCGGGCGACGCGAGCAACTCGCGCACGATGCGCTTGGCGGTGCGCATCGTGAGCGGCGCGTTCGCGGCGATGCCGGCGCAGGTCTCGAGCAGCTCGGCTTCGAGCGCGGCGGTCGGCACCACGCGCTGCACCAGGCCGATGCGCTCGGCGTCGGCCGCGCCGTACTGGCGCGCGGTGATCAGCATCTCGCGCGTGTTCGCCGGACCGATCGTGTCGACCAGGTTCTTGGTCGACGAGACGCGGTAGCCGAGACCCATGCGCGCCGCCGGGATGCCGAAGCGCGCGTCGTCGGCCGCGATCCTCAGGTCGCAGGTGAGCGCGATGTTGACCCCCGCCCCCAGGCAGTAGCCTCGGATCATCGCCAGCACCGGCTTGTCGCAGCGCTGCAGGCGCAGCTGCGCGCCCTCGGCGATCTCCTCGTAGCGCTGCACCGCCTCCGCGCCCGAGCGCTGGCTCTCGAACTGCGAGATGTCGGCGCCGGAGACGAAGGCCTTGTCGCCCGCGCCGGCGAGCACGATCACGCGCAGCTCCGCGTCCGATTCGAAGCGCTCGAGCACGCGCGGAATCGCCTCCCACATGTCGAGCGACACCGCGTTCCTGCGCTCCGGGTTGTTGAACACCAGCCAGCCCACCGGCCCCTGCTTCTCGGCGATCACGCGCGCGGTGAGCTCCCCGGGCGCGAACAGCGCCTGTCGCGGGATCGATTGCAGCTCCTCCCTGGTCATTGCACGGCTCCGCAGTCTCGAACGAGCCGCGATCTTAAGCCTGGCTTCAGACAGGCGGCTCAGACTGCCCGTTTTGCCACGCGAAACGGGGGATACCTGCGATGAGCCTTTTCAGGACCGAAGACTACCTTGCCGGCATAACGGCCATTCTGTTCTTGGTGGCGGTATCTCAGCTCGCGCTGTGGCTCGGACGAAACGCCCGGGTGCGGCACGACGAGGAACACCAGGACCACTAGTAGTATCGCCGTCGGTCGTGGTGCCGGCGCCGCTCCGGCGCCCAGTAGCCGTTCCACGCCCAATAGCCCGGCGCCCCGATGTAACGAGATGTTTCGGGGCTGCGGCACGTCGCATCGCCGGACAACAATTTGTTACCAATTCCCTGCCGGCGCGCGCGGCGCCGAGGGTAACGTATGCTCATGAAGTACGAGCACGGAATTCATCACATGAAAAGGCGATACCCGCTGCTTGCCGCGCTCGCCTTGGCGCTCGGCGTCGCGTTCGCCGGCCCCGCGTCCGCGCACGGTCATGCGGACGTGCATTTCGGGCTGTACATGGGCGGACCGCTCGGCTGGCCCTACTACTATCCGCCCGCCTACTACCCCTCACCGTATTACTATCCGCCGGCGGTCGTGCAGCCTTCCTCGCCGCCGGTGTACATCGAGCGGCAGGACGTCGCGCCCGAGAGCGCACCATCCAGCTCGTACTGGTACTACTGTCCGGATGCAAAGGCCTACTATCCTTACGTCAAGCAGTGCCCTGGCGGCTGGCAGCGCGTCGAGCCTCAGCCGCCCCAGTGATTCTCGGAGGAACCGGAACATGAAACCCGTCGCCCACCTGTCGCTTCTCGCCGCCGCGGCGCTTGCGCTCGGCGGCTGCGTGGTCGCGCCGCCGAGCGGGCCGAGCGTCATGGCGCTTCCCGGCGAGGGCCGCAACTTCGATCAGTTCCGCGCCGATGACGCCGACTGCCGGCAGTACGCCAACATGCAGATCGGCAACGGCACGCCGCAGCAGGCCTCGGTCAACAGCGGCGTGGCGAGCGCCGCGATCGGTACCGCCATCGGCGCCGCTGCGGGCGCGCTGATCGGAGGTCACGAAGGCGCCGCGGTCGGAGCCGGCACCGGCCTGCTGGTCGGCTCGACCGCGGGAATCGGCGCGGCGAACGCCTCGGGCTACACGCTGCAGCAGCGCTACGACATGGCCTACACGCAATGCATGTACGCCAAGGGCGACAAGGTACCTGCGGCGGCGGAGTCGGCGCCGCACTACCGCCGCCGCGTGTACTACGACTCGGCTCCGCCGCCCCCACCGCCGCCTCCGGGGTACTACCCGCGCTGAAGCGAATCGCCGGGTCGCCGGCAGGGACATCGGTTCGCAGGAGGGCAACGGCCATCTGTTACCCTAGGCGCCCCCAAAGCAGAGGAGCAGGCGCTTGTCCCGCCTGGAGGCACGGCTGCGGGCCCTCGCGCCCGGACTGCTGCGCGGCATCCTGCGCGGCGTCGAGAAGGAGAGCCTGCGCGTTGCGCCCGACGGCTCGCTGGCGCGCACGCCGCATCCGGCGGGCCTCGGCTCGGCGCTCACGCACCCGCACATCACCACCGATTTCAGCGAGTCGCAGCTCGAGCTGATCACCGGCGCGCACGAGCGGATCGAGGACTGCCTCGCCGAGCTGACGCGCATCCACCAGGAGGTCTACCGCCACGTCGGCGACGAGCTGCTGTGGGCGACGAGCATGCCGTGCCGGCTGCCGGCGGAGGAGGACATCCCGCTCGGGCAGTACGGCCGCTCGAACGTCGGCCGGGCGAAGACCATCTACCGCCGCGGCCTCTCGTACCGTTACGGGCGGCGCATGCAGACCATCTCGGGCGTGCACTACAACTTTTCGCTGCCGGAGGCCGCCTGGCCGGCGCTGCGCGGCGCGGACGGCGTTGCGGGCGGCGACGGCGCCTATCGCAACGACGCCTACTTCGCGCTGATCCGGAACTTCCGGCGCCACTCGTGGCTGCCGATCTACCTGATCGGCGCCTCGCCCGCCGTGTGCAGCAGCTTCGTCGCCGGCCGCGGACACCGCCTGCTCGAGCTCGCCGCGGGCACGCTGCACCTGCCGCACGGCACCTCGCTGCGCATGGGGCCGCTCGGCTACCAGAGCGAGGCGCAGGCCTCGCTCGCGGTGAGCTTCAACGCGCTGAAGCACTACGCCACGTCGCTCTACCCGGCGCTCACCCGGCCGTACCCGCCGTACGAGGCGATCGGTCTGCGCGACGGCGACGACTACCGCCAGCTCTCCACGACGCTGCTGCAGATCGAGAACGAGTTCTACGGCACCATCCGTCCCAAGCGCCGTATCGAGCCCGGCGAGCGTCCGCTGCACGCGCTCGGCGCGCGCGGCGTCGAGTACGTCGAGGTGCGCCTGGTCGATCTCGATCCTCTCGACCCGATCGGCGTCGGCGCGCAGACGATGCGCCTGCTCGACGTGTTCCTGCTGCACTGCCTGCTCGCCGACAGCCCGCCCGACACGCCCGAGGAAATCGCGTTCATCTCGCGCAACCAGCATCGCGCCGCCGAGCGCGGCCGCGAGCCGGGGCTGCGCCTGGACCGCGGCGGTCGCGAAATCGCGCTCGCCGACTGGGGGCGCAGGCTGCTCGACGAATGCGCGCCGATCGCGGCTGCGCTCGACGCGGCGCACGGGGCCGGGCACTACGCGGAGGCGCTCGGCGCGGCAAGCGCGACGCTCGCCGACCCCTCGCGCCTGCCGTCGGCGCGCGTGCTCGCGGAGCTGCGCCAGCGGCATGCCGGCTCCTACGTGGATTTCGCCGCCGAGCAGTCGGCGCGCCACCGCGAGACCTTGCGCAGCCTGCCGCCCGCGCCGGGCGCGCAGGCGGCTTTCGAGCGCATGGCCGCCGCGTCGCTCGCCGAGCAGAAGGCGATCGAAGCGGCCGACCGCGAGCCGTTCGAAACCTACCGCCAGCGATACCTGTCCCAGGACCTGCTCGTCGGCCCTTACCTGCGCGGCCCCTGAGCTAGGGGTTGCCGATGTAGTCGCGCTTGGCGAGCTCCACGCCGTTGTGGCGCAGGATGTCGTAGGCCGTGACGACGTGGAAGTAGAAATTGGGCAGGGCGAAGCCGAGCAGGTACTGCATGCCGCGCCATTTCTGCTCGCTCCTGCCGAGCTTGAGCACGATCTCGCGCTCCTCGCTGCCGTCGATCTGGGCGGGCGTGAATCCCTTGATGAACTCCATGGTCCTGGCGATGCGCGCCTTGAGCTCCGGCAGCGTCGTCTCGACGTCCTCGTGACGCGGGTTATCGGCGCCGGCCAGGCGCGCCACCGCGCCCTTGGCGTTGTCGCACGCGATCTGCACCTGGCGCGCGAGCGGCAGCATGTCGGGGTACAGCCGGCAGCCGGGCAGGGTCGCGGGGTCGAGCTTCCTCTGCTCGGCATAGGCCTGCGCCTTGTCCAGGATCGCCGCCAGGTTGCCGAGCGTGCCGAGAAAGCGCGGTGCGCTCGCGTGGTACATCGATATGCCCATGGCAGCCCCTCCGGGGGGTGGAAGATGAGGAGGCGCATTCTAGCGCCCCGGCTTGCGGTACACTGATTGCGGGAGGAGTAACCGGACACGCGAGGCTACGGGAGACGATGCGCGAGATTCTGGGTGTCACGCAGGACTCGCCGCAAAGGCGGCGGCGCTGGTTTCACGACGAGTACTTCGACCTTTTCGTATCGCAGGCATCCGACGGCAACCTCGACCGCTTCGAGCTGTGCTACGGGCCGGATGCCACCGAGCGCGCGCTGGTGTGGGACCGCGAGCGCGGCTACTTTCACGACGGCACCAATCTGCTGGCAGCGAAGGACATCGCCGGGCGCTTCGACACGGTGGCGCCTGCGCTGCCCGGCGAGGTGGCCGCAGCGGTGCTGCGCCGCCTGCAGGAGTACGCCCAGCGCGGCGCGGTCGCGCAGGCGCGGCGCAAGCGCTTCCGGCGCGCCGACTGGCAGCGGCGCGAGGCCTGAAGCCCGCGCCGCCGGCGCTACAGGTCGAAGAACACCGTCTCCTTCGGGCCCTGCATGCGGATGTCGAAGCGGTAGGCCGCGCCGCCGGGATGCGCTTCGCGCCGCGCGACGAGGGTCGCGCGCCGCTCGGGCGGCAGCGCGGCGAGCACCGGGTCGCGCGCGTTCGCCTCGGCTTCGTCGTCGAAGTACACGCGCGTGAAGGCGTGGCTCAACATGCCGCGCATGGTGACGATGACGTCGATGTGCGGCGCCTCGCCGGGCGCGGCGGCGCCGGGCTTCACGGTGTCGAACCAGAAGTGCAGCGACGCATGCGTGCCGGTGCCGCAGCGCCCGAAGCCGCGAAAGTCGCTCGCGCGGGCTTCGGAGACCGAGGCGACGAAGCGCCCCTCGGCGTCGGGCTGCAGGATCTCGATCATCGCGTCGTTCACCGGCACGCCGTCGCCGTCGAACACGCGCCCGGTTAGCCGGATGTGCTCGCCGCGCGCCTCGGGCCCGGCGATCGCCGGGCCGAACGGGCTCTTGTAGTCGTAGCCGTACTGCTCGGGAGTCAGGCCGTAGGCGAAGTACGGCCCGACGGTCTGCGAAGGGGTCTGCTTGAGGGTCATGGCCTATCTCCCCATCGGCGTTTCGGCCGCGCCGCGCAGCACGATGTCGAACTCGAAGCCGAGCGCGAAGCCCGGCTCGCCGACCGCATCCAGGTTCAGCTGCGAGACGAGCCGCTCGCGCGCGCCCTCGGGTGCGCTCTGGTAGATCGGATCGAGCGCGAGCAGCGGGTCGCCCGGGAAGAACATCTGCGT
This sequence comes from Burkholderiales bacterium, assembly GCA_035624675.1. Taxonomy (GTDB): domain Bacteria; phylum Pseudomonadota; class Gammaproteobacteria; order Burkholderiales; family SG8-39; genus DAHVFK01. The sequence continues at coordinate 4,589 of DASPRB010000074.1, read as the reverse complement.
GACCAGGCGGCTCGCGAAGTACTCGCCGAACAGCGAGAAGTGGATGTGATTCGGGCGCCAGCCGTTCGGGTGGTTGCCCCAGGGATACGCGCCCGGCTTGACGGTGAGGAAGCGGTAGCGGCCCTGCGCGTCGGTGAGGCAGCGTCCCGCGCCGAGGAAATTCGGGTCGAGCGGCGCGTGGTGCTGGTCGACCTTGTGCACGTAGCGGCCCGCGGCGTTCGCCTGCCAGATCTCGACCAGCGTGTTCGCGACCGGGCGCCCGCCTTCGTCGAGCACACGGCCGGTGACCACGATGCGCTCGCCGAGCGGCTCGCCGTTCTTCGCCGCGTTCTGGGTGAGGTCGTGGTCGAGCGGACCGATGTCCTCGTGCCCGTAGACCGGCGCGCGGCGCTGGGCGAGCGCGCGCGCGAGCGGCACCAGCGGCTTGGTGGGACCGCGCTTGATGGTCGACTTGTAGGCGGGATAGACGTACGGGGGATGGCTCGCCCAGTCGCGCGGCGTCAGGCGCTCGGCGACGGGCGGTTGCGGCGAGACGACTGCGGCCATGCGGGCTCCTCGTTGATCGAAGTCAACAAATCTAGCTGGCACGAAAAGTTATGTATATTGACGTTTTCTGCCTGAACGCATAACCACTGGTTATACAAGCATGCTGGACGGACGCCTGAAGTTGCGCCACCTCCAATGCTTCCTCGCGGTCGCGGAGGAGCGCTCGATCCAGCGCGCGGCCGAGCGTCTCGCGATCACGCAGCCCGCGGTGTCCAAGACGCTGCGCGAGCTGGAGGAGATCGTCGGCGCGCCGTTGTTTCGCCGCGGGCGCCGCGGGGCCGTGCCGACCACCGCGGCCGAAGTGTTCCTGCGCCATGCGCGCGCGAGCGTCGCGGCGCTCGAGCAGGGCGTCGACAGCCTGGCGCAGGCGCGCCAGCGCGGCGGCGTCGTGCTGCGCCTCGGCCTGCTGCCCTCGGTCGCGCCGTGCTTCGCGCCGCCGGCGGTGCTGCGCTTTCGCGCCGAGATGCCCGGCACGCTGCTGCGGGTGGCGAGCGGACCGAACGCGCTGCTGCTCGCGCAGCTGCAGCACCGCGAGCTGGACCTCGCGCTCACGCGCCTGTCGGATCCCGAGCACATGACCGGTCTCACCTTCGAGCATCTGTACGCCGATGCGCTCGCGCTCGTCGTGCATCCGGACCATCCACTGCTCGGCGAGCGCGAGCCGGGCCTGGAGCGCGCGCTGCGCTACCCGGCGATCGTCGCGACGCCGGGCACCACCCTGCGCCAGAGCGCCGAGAGCCTGGTGGCCGCGCACGGACTCGCGCTGCCCGAGGACCGCGTCGAGACGCTGTCGGTTTCGTTCGCGCGCGCGCTCACGCGCGCCGGCGACTTGGTGTGGTTCGCGCCGATCGGCGCGATCGAGATCGACCTCGCCGCCGGGCTGCTCGCGCGCGTTCCGCTGTCGACCGCTGGCACCGAGGAGCCAATCGGCCTCGCGCTGCGCGCCGACGCGGCGCCCGGCCCCGCGCTGCAGGCGCTTATCGGCGCGATCCGCGCTGAGGCCGCGCGCTGGCGCCAGGAGCGCGCCTAGGGGCGGCGCGCCGGTCGATGAAGTAGCGCTTGCCGACCGCGGAGGGCGCCAGCTCCTCCTCGCCGAAGGCCTGCGCGAGCGCCGCGAGCGCGCGCCAGCCGGTGCAGTGCCCGGGCGCGAGCAGCTTGGGCGCGAGCTTCTTCAGGTCGCGCACGGTCTCCGGTATCGCCTTCTCGGTGACGCCGGCGAGATGAAAGCCGCCCAGCACGCCGTGCAGCGGCACGTCGGGGAACAGCTCCGCGGCATGCCTGACCACGTTGATCACCCCGGCATGCGAGCAGGCCGTGAGCACCACCAGGCCCCTGCCCTTCACGCGCACGGCCACGAAGCGCTCGTCCATCAGCAGCGGATCGGGCTCCCAGGACTTCCCGTCCGCGCTGCGCCGCACGTGCCCCGGCAGGCCCACCTCGTAGGAAGTGCGGCGCGGGATCTCGCCGCTCAGGTAGAACGCTCCGCCGCACAGCAACTGCGGCTCGCGCGTGTTCACCACGCGCGCGCCCGCGTCGGCGAGCAGCGCCGGATCGGGCACCGGCTCGTGCACGAACAGCTCGCCGCTCGGGCGCTGGACGGCGCGCTGCGCGAACATGCCCGGATGCACGTAGCACTCGACGCCGCCCTTGCCGCGGTCGCGCACGATCGCCTCGAGCGCCGCGAGCAGCCCGCCGGCGTGGTCCCAGTGCCCGTGCGACAGCACCACCGACTCGATGCCGGCGAAGTCGACTCCGAGGATGCCGGCGTTGCGCAGGAACGCGGCGCCCTCCGGCCCGGCGTCGAGCAGCATCGAGCGGCGCGTCACGCCGATCTGCGCGGTGACGAGCAGCGACAGTCCATGGTTTGCGCAGCAGATCGCCGAGCCCGAGAGGATGTGCATGCGCCCGCCGGTGAGCAGGCCGGTCCACTCCGGCACTACGCCCTTCGGCGTGCTCGACAGGCTGTCGGTGGTGTTGTCGACCAGCACCAGCACTTCCAGGCTATCGACGGCGAGAGGTTCGAGCATGATCGGAGTAAGCTTAACCGAAGAGATCCGTACCATGGGTGCAGAACGCCACATTACAGACCACTACAGCCGCGGCACGCTGCTCGCGCGGCTCGCCACGGCGCTCGCCGACGACGGCGTCGACGCGGCGCGCCCGAGCCTCGAGGCGCTCGCGCACTACGACCAATTCCACACCCGCGGGCTGGAAGCGACGCGCGAGCTCGCCGATCCGCTCGAGGTCGCAGCACACCACCACCTGCTCGACGTCGGCAGCGGCATCGGCGGCCCGGCGCGCTACCTCGCGCAGCGCTTCGGCTGTCGCGTGACCGGCATCGACCTCACCGCCGAGTTCTGCGAGGTGGCGCGCCACTTGACCGGCCTGCTCGGCCTCGCCGAGCGGGTGCGCTTCGAGCAGGGCGACGCGCTCGCGATGCCGTTCGCCGACGCGAGCTTCGAGGGTTGCTACTCGATGAACGTGTCGATGAACATCGCCGACAAGGACGCGCTCTATCGCGAGATCCGGCGCGTGCTCAAGCCCGGCGGCTGGCTGATGCTCTCCGAGATCGCGCGCGGAACCGGGCCCGAGCCCGACTATCCGATGCCCTGGGCCGCGAGCGCCGCGACGAGCTTCCTCGCCACGCCGGAGGAGACGCGCCGCGGACTGGAAGCCGCGGGCTTCGAGATCCTGCGCTTTCGCAGCACCGCCGAGGAGGCGCTCGCCTTCGGCGCGCGCTCGCGCGAGATCGTCGCGCGCGGCGAGAAGCCGCCGCACCGCGCCGTGATGCTCATCCACGGCGAGAACGCGCGCGAGATCATGGCCAACACCTCGCGCGGCGTGGCGCAGGCGCGCATCGTGCCGATCGAGGTGCTGGCGCGGCGGCGCTGAGCGCCCCGCTTCTTCTACTTGATCGGCTGGCCGTTCAGGTCCGCGAAGCGCTTCTCGAAGTAGGCGCGCACCTGCTTGGCCTTGGCCTTGTCCATGTGCGGGCCGAACAGCGTCTGCACCGCGTACTGGATGCGCTGGAAATCGCCGTCGCAGTTCTTCGCGCGCCACTCGGGCAGATAGCCCTTCTCCACCACATCGGCGAACACCTTCGGCTGGCCGCCGTAGGCAAAGCACAGGAGCGTGTAGAAGCGCGCCTGCGTGAGCGGGTGCTCTTCGGCGAGGTCCTCTTTTTCGAAGGTCTTCGCCTGCTCTTTTGCCTTGCGCGCGTACATGTACGCCACCCCGCCGATCGCCGAGCGCGCGAACTTGGTCCCGAACTGCATCATCGTGTAGGCGGCCACCGCGTCGGCCGAGTCCTCCTCGGGCCCGAGGAGCGGCATCTTGTACTCGTCGAACAACATGTGCCCGAACTCGTGCAGGAACACCTCGGTGGACGGACCGATGACGGCGGCCTCGGGCGTCACGCCGGCAGGCGTCGTTTCCTTCGGCGCGTGGTCCATGACGTCCTGCAGGTACTCGTAGCACACGGTCACCGTGTGGTCCTCGTCGTCGTACCAGGCGTTGCGCACGCCTTTGCAGCCCTTCAGGATCACGGTAATGCTGAAGTTGAGCCTGAAGGGGCTCAGCACCATCTGCATCTGCTCGAGGATCTGGCGCTTCTTGAGCAGCTTGTACAGCTCCTCGTGCTTCGGGTCCTCCGGGGCCACGTACTCGATCGACACCTTGCCCGGCCTGCCGGGCGCGACCTTGGTCGCGGCGATCGCGCTCGAGCCAAAGACCAGAGCGGCGACGAGGAGGGACAACACTGCTTTCATCTGCGTCTCCCTGTTCAAAGAACGCATACGCTAGCCGCGAGCCTTCGGCCCGCTTTGACCTATGTCAACCCGCCGTCAGGACCGGTGTCGGAGCGGCTACCGGCGCCGCTTCGCGCGCGGCCTGCGCGGCGGGGCCGCCGGGTTCGGGATCTCCTCGGCGACGACGAAGGCGCCGCCCTGGTAGAGCTCCGCGGTCGGGTCGCCGGGCTTCTCGCGCGCCAGCACTTCCTTCGCGAAGGCCTCCGAGTCGTCGCGCGGCTCGTAGCCGAGGCGGAA
>DASPRB010000066.1:0-11041 GCA_035624675.1 Burkholderiales bacterium | reverse complement strand
TTCGGATCGGCGTAGATCGCGTCGCGCTCGCGCATCGCGGCCCACATCTCCGCGTGCCCCATCAGCACCACGTCGAGCACGCGCTCGTTCTCGTAGGCGAACTGATCCTGCCGCAGGCGTCCGACCCGCTCGTTCCCGTCGATCGACACTGTTCCCGCGCTCGGCTCGAGCTCCCCGCCCAGGATCTTCATGAACGTCGACTTGCCGCAGCCGTTCGCGCCGATCAGGCCGTAGCGGTTCCCTCCGCCGAACTTCACGGAGACATCCGAAAACAGGGGCTTGGCCCCGAACTGCATGGAAATGCCGGAGGCGACGATCACGTTAGGATTCCGGAAACAAAAAAGCCGGCCGCGGCCAGCTTCAGGTTGGGACGCACTGCGAGGTGCGAATTATAGCAGCCGCGTGACCCCCAGGATGACGAGGCCGAGCAGCCCGCCGACCAGCGTGCCGTTGACGCGGATGTATTGCAGGTCCCGGCCGATCGAGTGCTCGATCACGCTCACCGCGCGCTGCGCGTCCCAGGACTTGACCTGCTCGGCGACGAAGCCCGCCACCTCGTGGCGGTTGCCCTCGGTGAGCGCGCCGGCGCGCGCGGCGAGCCAGCGATTGAGCCGCTCGCGGAACTCGTCGTCGCCCTGCAGCCGCCCCGCGGCCGTGGCCAGGAATTCCTCCAGGCTGCGCAGCGCGAAGCCGCGCAGCTCGGTGCGCAAGGGGTGCGCCGCGTCCTCGCGCATCTCCTGCACCAGCGACTGCGCGGCGGCGCCGAGGCGCGCGATCACGTAGGCGTCCGCCTGGAACCAGCGCGCGAGGCTCGGCAGCTCGGCGCGGATGCGCTCGCGGATCGCCTCCTGCGCGGCGGGCTCGGCGAGGAAGCCCTCGATGCGCTCGAGCAGCCCCAGCTCGTCGCGCATCGCCTCGCGCCCGGCCTGCGCCACGGCGCGCTCGCGGTTCGCCGGATCTCCGAGCCAGCGGCCGGCGATCCCCGCCGGGTCGAGCTCGAGCACCTTTTCCGCCACCCGGTCGCCCGCGAGGAAGTGGCGCGCGATGAAATCGCCCAGCTGCTCGGCGATCCGCTCCTGGTTGGCGGGAATGATCGCGGTGTGCGGCAGCTTGAGGCCGAGCGGATGGCGGAACAGCGCCACCACCGCGTACCAGTCGGCGAGCCCGCCGATGATCGCGGCCTCGGCAAAGGCGGCGACCCAGGCGAGCCCGGGGTAGCGGCCCTCGAGCATCCGTGCGCAGACGAAGACGAGCGCGCACAGCGCGACCAGCCCGGTCGCCCAGGCCTTCTGGCGCGCAGCCGCGCGCCCGGCGGTTTGCTCAGTCGACGGCATGGTTCCCCCAGATCAGGTTGCTAGCCCGGAGGCTAACGCAGCGCCCTGACCAGAAACGGCAGGCTGACGTCCATCCGGTAGTCGATGTCGGAGTGGTCGTCGTCGAACTCCTCGTAGCGGTGGCGGATGCCCGCGGCGGCCAGGCGCTGCGACAGCAGGCGCGAGCCGTAATGGATGTGGTACTGGTCGCGCCAGCCGCAGTCGATGTAGATGCCGCGCAGCGACCTGAGATTGCTCCTGTACTTCGTAACCAGGTTGATCGGGTCATGCGCACGCCAGTTGCGCCAGCGCTCCGGAATCGGCTCGCCGGTCTCCGCATTGAACGGGATGCGAAAGCCGTTCGGGGCGCGCGGATCGGGATCGTAGGTCGCCGCCATGCACAGGTTCATGATGCAGTGGACCTCGCCGCCCGAGAGCTTCTCCTTCTTCCACACCTGCGCGAGGAAGCGCCGGATGCGCCCGTCGTCGAGCCCGGCTTCGAGCTTCCGGTCGCGCGGATACTTCTGCGGGCCGGCCTTGCGCTTCGGCCGCCGGTGCTTGGCGAGCTCGTTCAGCGTGTTCGGCCAGTCGTGCCAGTAGACGAAATCGAAGTGCGCGTCGCCCGAGTGGTCGGCGACCGCGCCCCAGTATCCGGAGTATTTCATTCCGTGGAGGATCGCGCCGTAGCCGCCGGAAGACTTGCCGAAGCAACCGCGGTGCTCGCGCGCGGCGAGCGTGCGGAACTCGCGGTCGACGAACGGGATGATCTCGCGCGTGAGGTAGTCCGCGTAATTCCCGATCGCCGAGGAGTTCACGTACTGGTTGCCGCCGAGCGCGCTGAAGCAGTCCGGGAAGACGATGATCGCCGGCCCCATCTTCTGCTCGCGGATCAGGCGCGCCGCGCGCTCGGGCACGTTATCGCCGAACGCCTTCCAGTTCGTGTGCGCGAGGCCCGAGCCGGTGAAGCCGACCAGGTCGTAGAGCACCGGAAAGCGCCGCGCGCGCCCCGCGTCGTACTGCGGCGGCAGCCACACCGCGAGCTTGCGCACATGCGGATCGCCGAGCGGGTTGCCCTTGAGCATTCTCGATGCGTGCTCGAGCACGACCAGCGTGCCCGGCGAACCCCTCGCGCGCTTGAGCGCCATCCGCGCAGGATAGCGCTCAAGCCGGAGTTCAGCTAGACGCGCGCTTCGGCCAGGCTCTGCTCGAAGTCCTTCATCTCTCGCGCGTGCGTCGAGAAGAAGGGCCGCGGCTTCGCGCCCCTCAGCTGGTCTTCGAGGATGCCCACGTGCGTGGCCCAGCCGCCGCCGACCGCGATCTTCAGGCCCGCGTCGTCGGGCAGCTTGTGGTGGATGGTGAGCAGCACGTCCTTGCCGCGCGGGGCGAGCTCGTAGGTCACTTCCGACATCCCGCCTTCCCAGCTCCAGGTGTGCGCGAGCAGCTTCAGCGGCTCGAGGCGCGTGATCACGCCCTCGGCCCGGTGGGGAGACGCGCCGCGCGCGCCGGCGGGCGGCGCCTCGTCGGTGATCCGGCTGTTGTCGAACAGGAGCTCGATCTTGCCGCCGACGCGCAGGTCGAATTCGCCGGCGGCGAGCCACAGCGCGCGCTTCTTCGATTCGGTGAGATAGGCCCAGACGCGCTCGACGGGTCCGGGCAGCAGGCGCTCGAAGCGGACGGTGGACGGCTGAATCAGGGTGGCACGGGCAGTCATGGCTTTCTCCTTCGTTTGGCAGCAGGTTTGCGGGAAGCGGCCTTCGCGGCCTCGATGGCGTCCTCCGCTCGCAACGCGGCCTCCAACCGGTCGAGGCGCGCGGCCCAGGCGGCGCGCTCGCGCTGGATCCAGGCCGAGACCTGGTCCATCGGCTTCGGGTCGAGCGAGAGAAAGTGGTCGCGCCCGGAGACGCGCCGGCGCACGAGCCCGGCGCGCTCCAGGATGCGGATGTGCTTGGACACGGAGTTGAGCGAGATGTCGTACGGCGCGGCGATCTCCGTCACGCGCGCCTCGCCCGCCGCCAGCCGCTGCAGGATGCTGCGGCGGGTCTCGTCGGCGAGGGCGACCAGGGTGTCGTCTAGGTCCATGGTCGCTACGTTAACCCAAAAGGGTGAATATTGCAAGCCCCCTGGGCGTGCGCACCGTTTAACCCGTTTTCGCCGCTGCTTCGTTTATAGCCACATGCCCGCAATCACCGGGGCGAGGACCATTCGGAGGACGACATGAAGAAGCGACAATTCCTGCGGCGGCTGAGCGCCGCGCTCGGGGCGGCACTCGTCTGCGCGACGGGCGCCGCGTACGCCGAGAGCGCATCGAAGATCACCGCGGTGACGCTCTACCCCGGCAGCGCGACGGTGGAGCGAACGATCAAGGTCACGCCCGGGATGACGCGCCTGGAAATTTCCGGGCTGCCGGCGAACTTCGATCCGCAGTCGGTGCGCGTGGACGCGGACCAAGGCGTGCGAGTCGGCGAGGTGTCCACGCAGGACGCCGCGCGCACCCGGGCGCCCGATCCGCGCGAGGCGCAGCTCGAGGACCGGATCCAGGCGCTCAAGGACCGGCAATCCGCGCTCGACGCGGAGGTGAAGTCCGCCGAGATGGTGAACGAGTTCCTCTCGCGCCTGGGCGGCCCCGGCGAGAAGCCGGCGCCGGTGCCCGACGCGCGCTCGCTCGCCGGGGTGATCGAGCTGATCCGCAGGAACTCGAGCGAGTCGCTCGCGCGCGTCGAGCGCGCGAAGGTCGAGAAGCGCGAGGCCGGGAAGCAGATCGCAGCCCTCGAGCGCGATCTCGCGCGCCTGAGGAGCGGCGCGACGGACACCCGCACGATTCTCGTCGGCGTCTCGGGCGAGGGCAGCGCGCGCGTGTCCTACCAGGTGAACGGCGCGGGCTGGCAACCGGCGTACCGCGCGAGCCTCGATTCGAGCACGTCGAAGCTCGAGCTCGTGCGCCAGGCGATCGTCGAGCAGCGCACCGGCGAGGACTGGAGCGCGGTCAAGCTCAAGCTCTCCACCGGCCTGCCGCGCCTCTCGCCGCAGGGACCGGATCCGCGGACGTGGTACCTGTCGCTGGTGGAGCCGCGGCCGTACACGCGCGCGTTCGGAGCGGCGGACATGGTTCCCCAGGCCGCGATGAAGCTCGAGATGGGCGCCAACCGCGCCGACGCGCCCGAGGAAAAGCCGGTCGAAGTGCAGAGGACCTTCGCGACCGAGTTCGAGGTGCCGGGCCTCGTGACCCTGCCCTCCGACGGAAGGAAGCTGACGGTGTCGCTCGCGAAGCTCGCGCTGCCCGCGCAGATGCGGCTGCGCGTCGTGCCGCGGCAGGACGCCGCGGCGATCGTCACGGCGCAAGCGAAGCGCCCCGAGGGCGTATGGCTGCCGGGAAGGATCGAGCTCGCGCGCGACGGCGACTATGTCGGCTCGACCGCGTGGAATCCGCAGGCCGACGGCGACCTGGTGCTGCCCTTCGGGCGCGACAGCCAGGTGCGCGTCAAGCTGGACCGCGTGCAGAACCGCAACGGCTCGGCCGGGCTGATCGGCGGCAAGAACGAGCGCGAAGTGACCGACCTGGTGACGCTCACCAGCTTCCACAAGAGGACGCTGCCGCTCCTCGTCCTCGAGTCATCGCCCGTGCCTACCAACGACCGCATCGAGGTCAGAGCCGAATTCCAGCCCAAGCCGCAGCGCGAGAGCTGGGAGGACCGCCAGGGCGTGGTCGCCTGGGAGCGCGACATCGCGCCGGGCGAGACCGTGAAGATCTCCGCCCACTACACCGTCGTCTATCCCAAGGAAGTCGCGGTCGTGGGACTGCCCTGACGGCGAGTCCTCACTGCCTCGGCAGCGGCCTGAGCGCGCGAAGCTAAGCCAGGGCGGACGCCAGCCGCGCCGCGTACTCGACCTCGGGTGCGCTGCGATCGGGCAGCGCGTCGATCGCGGAACTCTCGAGCGCCTCCCGCGCCTCGCCGCGGCGCCCGCACTCGGCAAGGTACCGCGCGAGCGCGATGCCCGCCTTCGCCTGCAGCAGCGCCGCCCGCTGTGCGCTCGCGATTCGCAGCGCCGCGCGCAGGCTGTGCTCGGCGCCTGCCGCGTCACCGCCGCGCGCGGCGAGCTCGCCCCGAATGCGCCAGAGCTCCGAGACGAAATAGCCGACCTGCGGATCATTCATGTCCCCCAGGAGCCGCGCAATCAGCGCGAGCGCGTCGCGCTCGCGTCCGGCCCGTACCAGCGCGTCGGCCATGACCATGCCCGGCTGCGCGCCAAAGAAGCCGATCCCGTGCGTCGGTTCGAATGTGGGCTCCATGCGCACGAGGCCGCCGGCCGGGTCGCCGCGCATGCCCTGCGCGGCGCCCACCCAGAACTCGCCGATCGCGCGATTGGCCGGCAGGTCGAAGCGCGTCGCGTCGCGCACCAGCGCTTCGGCCGCGGCGGCGCAGGCCTCCGCATCGCGGGTGAAATACAGCGCGTGGCAAATGATGCTCTCGGCGAACACGAGCGTGAGCGGGTGTCGCAGGCGATCCGAGAGCGCGAGCGCTGCATCCACTTCCGGCCTGATGCGCGCGACGTCGCCCAAGATGCCGAACCCCGTGGCGCGCACGCAATAGGCGCACACCCCTGGATCGTGCCCGGCAAAAGCGTAGGAGAAGCGATGATGGCGCGCCGCGTCGTAGCGCTCTGTTCCCTGCCCGGCGTAATCGACCATCTGCCGGGCGTACCCCATGAAAACGGCTAAGCCCCAACGGTGGTGCAGCGCCTCGAGCTTGAGATCCTCGTCGCCGAGGGCGTCGCTGATCGCGAGCAGCTCCTCGCCGCGTATCTTCGCCTTGTCGAGCCGGCGACTGCGGGCGGCGTTGAGATACAGACCCCAGGTCGACTGGAACATCTGCGGGCCGGCGTTCGCCTCCTTCGCCAGACGGTAGGCCTCAGTGAGCGCCGCCTCGGCCTCCGGCGCCTGCGGACCCTTTTGGAGTACGAGCGCGGTGCCGAGCTTGAGCTGCGCGTCCAGCTTCAGGCGTGCGCCGAGCGCCGCGTCCGGGACGCGCGCTGCCTCCGCCAGGGCGCACTCGAGCGCGGCGATCGACTCGCCAAAGGCGTGGCGTGCGCTCGACTGGTCGGCGGCGCCCATCCAGCACTCGAAGGCCTTCTCCGCATCGCCGGCGCGCCCGTAGTGGTGCGCGAGCACCGCGGGCTCGCCCGCACCCGCGGCTTCGATCGCGCGCGCGGTCCGGCCGTGCAGCGCCTGGCGCCGCGCCCGGGACAAGCTCTCGTACGCCGCCTCCTGGACCAGCGCGTGATTGAAGACGTAAGCGGTCTCTTCGCTATCTCCGGCGGCGAAGACGAGGCCGGATTCCTGCAGGCGCTGCAGGCCGTCGCGCAGCGAAACCTCGTCCGCATCGGCGACCGCGGCGAGCAGCGCGAGAGCAAACTGGCGTCCGATTACCGCCGCCGCCTGCGCCACCTCTTTCGCGCCGCCAAGGCGGTCGAGGCGCGCCGTCAACGAATCTTTGAGCGTGAGCGGCACCGCGTCCGTGGCCGGGGCGTGCATGTCGAGCACCGCCTTGGTCAGCTCCTCGACGAAAAGCGGGACGCCGTCGCTGCGCCGGGTGATTTCGCCGATGACCGATGCGTCCACCTGCCGGCGGCTGGCTACGTGCCGTGCGAGCGCCTCGCACTCCCTGGGGCCGAGCGGCTTGCAGCGCAGCGTGCTCGCGTGCCGGTGCTCGGCCCAGCCCGGCTTCGCCTCCGGGCGGTGCGTCGCGACGACGAGCAGGTGCTCGCGCTCGATGCGCGCCAGCAAGCGCTCGATCAGCGCCTGCGTGGTCGGGTCGCTCCAGTGCAGATCCTCGACCAGCAGCAGCACGGTCGAGCCATCCAGGGGGGCGACCAGGAACGCCTCTATGACCGCGAGGGTTGCGTTCTTGCGCTGCGTGGGCGTCATCTCCGGAATCGCGACGCCCGGCGGCGGTTGCAGGCCGAGCAGCTCCGCGAGCAGCGCGCGCGCCTGCGCGCTCGCCTGCCCGATGTGAGTGAGCATGCGGTCGACGCGCTCGAGGTTCTCCGCGTCGCGCGCGTCGCGTCGCAGGTCGAGCCGGAGGCGCAGCAGCTGAATGAACGGGTAGAGCGCGATATTGGCGTGATAAGGCGAACACTGCGCGCGCAGCAGTCGGTGCGGCTGGTCGCGCACGCGCTCGGCGAGTGCCTCGAGCAGCCTCGACTTGCCCATGCCCGCCTCGCCGGACACGAGGACGAGGTGGCCGTCGCCGGCGACGGCGCGGCGCCAGGCATCGTCGAGGTACGTGAGCTCGCGGTCGCGACCGATGATCGGCGCCGCGATCGCCGCACGCGCCGCGATGAAGCGGCTCTCGACCGCGCTTGCACCGAGCGCCCGCCAGACGGCGACCGGCTCGCGGAACCCCTTGACCTCATGCGCGCCGGCGAACACGTACTCGAAGAAATCGGCGGTCAGCTGGTGCGTCGACGCGCTGGCGAGCACCGTCCCGGGCTCGGCGACCGACTGCAGGCGCGCGGCGAGGTTGGGCGTGTCGCCGACCACGGTCTGCTCGCCCTCGGAGCCGTGCGCGTCGGCGACGACCAGCCCTGTCGCAATGCCGACGCGCCCCTGCAGCACGGCGCCGCCCGGCCGCGCCAGCCTGCCGACCTCGGCCACCATCTCGAGGCCGGCGCGCACCGCACGCTCGGCGGCGTGCTCCTGGGCCGTGGGGTAGCCGAAGTAGGCGAGGATGCCATCGCCGAGATATTGCGCGACGTGACCGTCATAGCGCGCGATCACCGAAGTGCAGGCAGCCCGATAGCGCTCGAGCAGCCGGCTCAGGTCCTCGGGGTCGAGCTCGCGCGCGAGCGCCGTGGAGTCGACCAGGTCGCTGAACACCACGGTCACCTGGCGGCGTTCGGCGCCCGTCGAGTCCGCCGCGGGCTGCGCGCGTGGCAACTCGCGCGCGCGCAGCTTGGCCGCCGCCCCGAGGAACTTGCGGCGATGGCCGAGTGAGAATCCGAGTGTCTCCAGGTCCTGCTCGGTCAGCTCGCTCGCGATCTCCAGATCGACGTCATGCGCGCGCAGTGCCTCCTCGTACTTCTCAAGGCCAATGCTCCGCAGCCAGCGCGCAAGATCTGGCATCGATCCTCCCTGCGGGCATTAGACACCACAAACGCGGCGGCCTGAACCTGCGCCCCGGCGGCCACCTGACATCCTCGACAGCCTCCCCCGGCGAGACCGTGAAGGCCGCCGCGCGCCTAGTGGTCCAGGCGCGCGAACGTGAGCGGGGCGGCGACGAGCAGCGCGAGCAGGATCGCGGCGATCACCGGCACGAGGTTCAGCAGCATCGCGAACGGCAAGGCCACGAACACCGCCGCGAGCAGCCAGGGCACGCGCGGCGCCCGGCCGAGATCGGCGCCGAGCTTCTTGCGGATCCAGCGCAGCGCCTTCGGCTCGCGCGCCCTGCGGCGCCCCAGCGTGCGCACGAGCGATCGCTCCTCCAGCCAGGAGAAGAACACCAGCCCGAGCACGAACAGGCTGCCGATCAGCACCACCGGCGCGAGCAGCAAGCCCGCGAGCGCCGAGACGGCGCGCACGCCCACCAGCGCTATGGCAGGCGCCAGCGCGCAGGCAATCGCCGTGACCACAATCAGCAGCAGCGCCGGGATCACCAGGTGGACGCGCCGGCCGAGGTAGTCGCGGAACTCGTCGACCTCGCGGTAGCGGCTGGCGAGCGACATCGCATCCTCGAGCGGGCCGAGCAACTGCCGGCCGAGCCCCCGCTGCAAGTCCTTCTTATCCGGTATCTCCCACATTGCCGCGCCTCCCTGCTCTCGAAACTGCTAAGGGCAGCATACGGAACCGCCTCCAAAAAAGCGGGGAAGAAATCCTCACTTCGTCTCGGGCCTCCCTTTTGCCTGGTCGATCCACGGCGCAATCGCAGTCAACGCGGGTGAGACGAGCAGCGTTGTGTCTCAACGTATGGTCGCAAAGCGAACGATCGGTCAGGCGGTGGATGCGCGCATCCTCGTCCTGCGCGGTCATCGCGTCATGCAGGATTCGGATCTGGCTGAGCTCTACGGCGCCGAGGTCAGGGCACTCAACCAGGCCGTCAAGCGCAACCCGGGCCGCTATCCGCCCGACTTCATGTTTTCTCTTACGCAACAAGAGGTTGCGCTTTTGAGATCAAAAAATGTGATCTCAAACGCCCCCTCACCGGCTCGCGGAGGTCGGCGCACCTTGCCCTTCGCATTCACGGAGCAGGGTGTCGCCATGCTGTCCTCGGTCCTGAACAGCGAACGCGCGGTCCAGGCGAATGTAGAGATCATGCGCGCCTTCGTACGTCTGCGAAACATGGCCGCACAGAACCTCGTGCTGGCTCGGCGGCTCGACGAACTGGAGTCCAGGTACGACCGCCAGTTCAAAGTGGTGTTCGACTCATGCATGATTCGTTTCCGCGCTCCCTGCCTCCCCTCGGGGCTGCCAGAGCGAAACGAGGAAACGCCATGGCCTTTTCGCTGTTCGATCTCTGCGTGCCGAGCTACCGCCAGACGCTGGGCGCCGTGTCCGGCTTTCTCGACAAAGCGCTCGGCCACTTCCAGGCGAACGGCGTTTCACCGGACGAAGTGGTCGAGACGCGCCTGTATCCCGACATGCTGCCGTTCCGCTTCCAGATCCAGTCGGTCGTGCATCATTCGGTCGGCGCGCTCGAGGGCGTGAAGAACGGCGTCTTCCGTCCGCCCTCGGATCTGCCGCAGCACGATTACCGCGCCTTGCAGGGGATCGTAAGCGACGCGCGACAGGCGATGGACAATCTATCGCGCGAGGCGGTCGAATCGCTCGAGGGCGCGGGCCTGGTGTTCGAGTTCCGCGACCGGAAGCCGCCTTTCACGGCCGCGGACTTCCTGTCGTCGTTCTCGCTGCCCAACTTCTACTTCCACACCACGACCGCCTACGACATCCTGCGCTCCAAAGGCGTGCCCGTCGGCAAGCGGGACTATCTCGGGCAGCTGCGCCTGAAGAAATAGAGGCAAGCACGCGCCGCGGCATAGCGCGGCGCGGCTGTCGCGAGCATTCGCGAGAATCAGGGAACCGTGCCGCGCATCGAGGCGGGGTGCCCCGGCAGCTCGACGCGCTTCCCGGTGTTCGTGACGCGCGTCCCGCTCACCTTGAGGATCGAAATGTCGTTGTCCATGTAGTTCCCGACGTAGAGGTATTTCCCGTCCGGGCTGAACACCGCGCCCTCGGGCAGGCCGCGCACCTCGACTTCGGCGATCTTCTTCACTTTCTTGCCGTCGATCGCGAGCACCGCGACCGAGCCGTTGCGGTGGTAGAAGAACGCGGACTTCGACGCGTTGCTGCCCCGCAGGAGCATCGCCACCGCGATCTTGCCCGTCGGGCTGATCGCCAGTCCCTCGGGTCCGTCGCCCACCACGACCTCGTCGATCACGCGCGGCGGCTTCGCTTCAATGTCGATGACGCCGACCGTATCGATGTTGCCGTCGGCGGAGCCGAGAGCGCCGTTGTTCGCCGTCAGGCCGAGCTTGCCGTTCGGCGTGATCGCGATGTTGTACGGAAACATCCCGACCAGCATGTCGTACTTCGAGTAGGTGACCTTGTCGCCGGCGATGTCGAGCACGGCGGCCTTGTTGGTGACGTTCTTCGACACGAGCGCGCGCTTGCCGTCCGGCGTGAAGGCGACCGCCGACACCTGCTCGCCGATGGCAACGCTGTCGATCACCTTGACCTC
>DASPRB010000047.1:0-3540 GCA_035624675.1 Burkholderiales bacterium | reverse complement strand
TTTCACCTGCCCCTCCCCGAGGCCGGCGTCCCAGCGCCCGGCCCGCTGACGAAGCTCCTGGGCGCACGCCGCGATCGCCTGATCCGTTTCGCGCTGCGCGAGCAGGGGCTGATGCTGGCCGCGGGCAACCCCAAGCGCGTGCGCGGGACGCCCGACCTGGCGCGCAAGGGGGTTCGCTTCATCAACCGCCAGCGCGGCTCGGGCACGCGGCTCCTTTTCGACCAGCTGCTATCGGAACAAGCGATCGATCCGGCCAGGATCCGCGGCTACGGCGACGAGGAATTCACGCATCTCGCGGTTGCGGTGAGCGTCGCGGCAGGACGCGCCGACGCGGGCTTCGGCGTGCATGCCGCGGCCGCGCGCTTCGGGCTCGATTTCGTGCCGCTGCGGCGCGAACGCTACTGGTTCGCAGTGCGCGCGCGTGCCGCGGGCGATCTCCCCGTCGAGCGCTTTTGCGCCGCCCTGGCCGGCCGCGCCTTCCGTCGCCTGGCGCAGGGCTTCGTCGGCTACGATGTGCGCGGCGCCGGCGAGCTGTGCAGCGTCGAGGCGCTGGCGGAGGACGCCTGACGATGCGCCTCGTCGCGGCGCTGCTGGCGCTGCTGTGCTGCATCTCGCCCGCCCGAGCGCAGGAGCCGGTCGTCATCTTCGCCGCGGCGAGCCTCAAGAACGCGCTGGACGAGGCGGTAGCCGCCTACCCCGGTCCGAAGCCGGTCGTCTCGTACGCCGCCAGCTCCGTCCTCGCCCGGCAGATCGAGCGCGGCGCGCCGGCCTCGATCTTCATCTCCGCCGACCGCGACTGGATGGATTACCTCGAGCAGCGCGGTCGCCTGGTGCCGGGCAGCCGCAGCGACCTGCTCGGCAACCGGCTGGTGCTGATCGCGCCCGTGTCGAGCCGGCTACAGGCGAGCATCGCGCCCGGCATGCCGCTCGCGCGCTGGCTCGGAAAGGACGGGCGCCTCGCGCTCGCCGACCCGGACAGCGTGCCCGCAGGCAGGTACGCCAAGGCGGCGCTCGAGTCGCTCGGCGTCTGGGACGCGGTGCGCGGGCACATCGCGGCGACCGAGAACGTGCGCGTCGCGCTGCTGCTCGTCGCGCGCGCCGAAGCGCCGCTCGGCATCGTGTACGCGACCGACGCGCGCGAGGAGCCGCGCGTGCGCGTGATCGGCAGCTTCGGCGACACGCTGCACCCGCCGATCATCTACCCGGTGGCGCTGCTCGAGGGCGCGCCCCCGGCGGCGGCCGACCTGCTCGCGTACCTGCATCGCGAGCGCGCGCGCCGCGCATTCGCGGCGCACGGCTTCACCCCGCTAAACTGACGGCGTGCCACTCACCCCGGCGGAACTCGAGATTCTCGGCCTGAGCGTCAAGGTCGCCCTCGCGAGCGCGCTCGCGAGCCTGCCGTTCGCGCTCGGACTGGCATTCCTGCTGGCGCGCGCCGAGTTCCCCGGCAAAATGCTGCTCGACGGGCTCGTGCACCTGCCGCTCGTGCTGCCGCCGGTGGTGATCGGCTACCTGCTGCTCGTGGCGCTGGGCCGCACTGCCCCGCTCGGCGCCTTCCTCGCCGATCACCTCGGCATCGTGTTCGCGTTCCGCTGGACCGGCGCGGCGCTCGCCTCGGCGCTGATGGGCCTGCCGCTCGCCGTGCGCGCCATGCGCCAGGCGGTCGAGTCGGTCGACCGGCGGCTGGAGGCCGCCGCGGCGACGCTCGGCGCGCCGCCGATCGCGGTGTTCGCCACCGTCACGCTGCCGCTCGTCATGCCCGGCGTGCTGAACGGCATGCTGCTCGCCTTTGCGCGCAGCCTGGGCGAGTTCGGCGCCACGATCACCTTCGTATCGAACATCCCGGGCGAGACGCAGACGCTGCCGCTCGCCATCTACAGCCTGACGCAGATGCCGGGCGGCGATGCGCAGGCGATGCGCCTGTGCATGCTCGCGATCCTGCTCTCGCTCGGCGCACTGATGGTGTCCGAGATCCTGCTGCGCCGCGCGCGGCGCCGGGCGCGCGGCGCATGAAGCTCGAAGTCTCGATCGGCGCGCGGCTCGGCGCCTTCGCGCTCGACGCCCAGTTCACGGCCGAGGGCGGCGTCACGGCGCTCTTCGGCCGCTCCGGCTCGGGCAAGACGAGCGTCCTGAACGCGATTTCCGGCCTGCTGCGGCCCGCGCGCGGGCGCATCGCGCTCGACGGCATGCCGCTCTACGACGCGCAAGCCGGCATCGACCTGCCCGCGCACCGGCGCCGCGTCGGCTACGTGTTCCAGGAAGGGCGGCTGCTGCCGCATCTGAGCGTGCGCCAGAACCTGCTCTACGGCCGGCGCTTCGCCGGGCGCTCGGGCGAAGGCGAGCTCGGGCACGTCGTATCGCTGCTCGGGCTCGGCGCGCTGCTCGAGCGCCGCCCGCAGGATCTGTCCGGGGGCGAGAAGCAGCGCGTCGCGATCGGCCGCGCACTGCTGGCCGAGCCGCGCCTGCTGCTGATGGACGAGCCGCTCGCGGCGCTGGATGCCCCGCGCAAGAGCGAGATCCTGTACTACGTCGAGCGCTTGCGCGACGATCTCCGCGTGCCGATCGTGTACGTCAGCCACGCGCTGGACGAGGTGGTGCGCCTCGCCGACACGCTGGTCGTGATGTCCGAGGGACGCGTGCTCGAGTCGGGCGCCGTGGGCGAGACCATGGCGCGCATGGAGCTGCGGCCGTTCCTCGGCCGCTTCGAGGGCGGCGCGGTGATCGAGGCGCGCGTCGCCGAGCACGACCTGGAGATGGGGCTCGCGCGGCTCGAGTTCGCCGGGGGCACGCTGTACGCGCCCGACGTCGATGCGCTGGTCGGCGAGCGCCTGCGGGTGCGCATCCGCGCGCGCGACGTCTCGCTCGCGCTCGCGCGGCCCGAGTCGATCAGCATGCTGAACGTGCTCGCCGGAAAGGTCGCCGCGCTCGGCGAGGCGAGCGGCGCGAGCGTGGACGTGCAGCTCGACGTCGCGGGCACCGCGTTGATCGCGCGCGTCACGCGCAAGTCGGCCGCCGCCCTGCGCCTCGCGCCCGGGCTGCCGGTCTACGCGCTCATCAAGTCGGTGGCAATCGACCGGCACAGCGTCGGCTGGGCATGAGCGGCGCCTCGGCGCCGCTTGCCGACGTCGATCGCGTGTTCTACACTCAGTCGCGCACGACGTCGGGATGCAGGCTCCCGGCGCTTCCAAGACGGCGGTCCGTCCAAGCTCTGCGTCGACTCCGAAGGAGAGGAGCTATGGACGCCTTCATCACCGCCGCCGCATTGCGGCAATCCCTGCAATCCACCGACCCCGCGCTCGTCATCGACGTACGACCGCTGCCCGCCTTCGTCGGCGCGCGCAACATGATCCGCGGAGCCTTGCGCCGCGACCCGCTGCGCGTCGCCGAATGGGCTGCGACCCTGCCGCGCGCGTCCGGCGTAGTGCTCTACTGCGAGCAAGGCCGCGGGGCGAGCCAGAGCGTCGGTGCCGCTCTGCGCGCGGCCGGACTCGGCGCCCGCCACCTCGATGGCGGCATCGAGCGCTGGCGCGATGCGGGCGG
>DASPRB010000255.1:0-2267 GCA_035624675.1 Burkholderiales bacterium | reverse complement strand
GCCTCGCGCTTCCGGTTCATCCTCGACCGGCGCGACGTGCTCGGCTCGCTCTTCGTCGCGCCGGCGATCCTCTACGTGCTGCTGCTGGTCGGCGTGCCGTTCCTGATGGCGGTGTACTACTCGGTCAGCGCCTACACGATCTACAACCCTTCGTGGCAGTTCGTCGGCCTGGAGAACTTCCGGCAGATCGTGCAGGACCCCGAGTTCCGGCGCACGCTGAGCAACACCTTCATCTTCACGTTCGGCTCGCAGCTGCTCGGCCTCGTGCTCGGCAAGTTCGGCGCGCTGGTCCTGCTGCGGCCGTTCCCCGGCCGCAAGCTCGTCAGGGCGCTGGTCATCCTGCCCTGGGCGGTGCCGGTTGCGCTCGCCACGGTCGCCTGGCAGTGGATGTTCGATTCGCTCTACAGCGTCATCAACTGGACGCTGATCGCGCTCGGCTTCATCACCCGCGCGCAGGCGCCGAACTGGCTCGGCACGACGGACCTGGCGATGATCTCGGTGATCGTGGTCAACGCCTGGCGCTTCTTCCCGTTCGCCGTCGTCATCTTCCTCGCCGGCATCACCGCGGTCCCGCAGGACGTGCTCGACGCGGCGACGGTCGACGGCGCCGGCTTCTGGCGCCGCAACTACCAGATCATCGTGCCGATGATCCTGCCGATCGTGGCCATCGGCCTGATCTTCGGCATCGTCTTCACGTTCACCGATCTTTCCATCGTGTTCCTGATGACCATGGGCGGCCCCATCGACGCCACCTCGGTGCTGGGCTTCAAGGGCTTCCAGACCGGCATCGTCTCCGGCGACGTGTCGCACGGCGCCGCCATCTCGCTGTTCATGCTGCCGGTCCTGCTCGTCGTGGTGATCTTCATGCTGCGCTTCATCCGGCGACGGGAAATCTGACATGCCGCGCGTGACCGCCGCCAAGGCCGTGCGGGAAACCTCGTTCTACGGCGCGGTCGCGTTCTTCGTCATCCTCGCGGCGTTTCCGTTCTACTGGATGGTGATCACGTCGTTCAAGACCAACAGCGACCTCTACAACGTCGCCAACATTCCCTTCTGGTTCAACGATCCGCCCACGCTCGAGCACTTCCGCTACCTGTTCGAGCAGACGCTGTTCGTGCGCTGGCTGTGGAACTCGCTGGTCATAGGCGTCTGCGTCGTCGCGATCACGCTCGTCACCGCGGTGCCGGCCGCGTACAGCCTGGCGCGCCTGACGGGGCGGACCGGCGAGTCGCTGAGCATCGGCATCTTTCTGACCTACCTGGTGCCGCCCACGCTGCTGTTCCTGCCGCTGTCGCGGGTCATCGCGGGCCTGGGCCTGCAGAACTCGATGTGGTCGCTGGTGCTCGTCTACCCGACCTTCACGATCCCGTTCTGCACCTGGCTGCTGATGGGATTCTTCAAGGCGATGCCGCCCGAAATCGAGGAGGCCGCGATCGTCGACGGCTGCAGCCTGTTCGGCGCCTTCTTCAAGATGACAATCCCGCTTTCGCTACCCGGGATCCTGACCGTGGTGATCTTCACGTTCACGCTGACGCTGCAGGAATTCGTCTACGCGCTGACCTTCATTTCCTCTTCCGACCAGAAGCCGATCACGCTCGGCGTGGCGACCGACCTCATCCGCGGGGACATCTTCTACTGGGGCGAGATCATGGCCGGCGCATTGATCGCCAGCATCCCGGTGGCCATCGCCTACAACGTATTTCTCGACCGCTTCATCGCCGGCATCACCGGCGGCGCCGTAAAGTAGCCCGGGCGTCGCTCACGCCGCGCGCTCGTCGATGTAGCGCTTGATGGCCGCGGCGTCGGCCGGCACGAGCTCGAAGCGCTGCGGCAGCTGCTCGAGGCCCTGGAAAGCGCGCGGCCGCTCGGGCTCGCGCCCGAGCGCTTCGCGGATCGTCCCGGCGAACTTGGCCGGCTGCGCAGTCTCGAGGCACACGAGCGGCACGCCGGGCTCGCGGCGCTCGAGCCCGACCTTGACGCCGTCCGCGGTGTGCGGGTCGATCATCACGCCGTACTTCTCCCACACGCGGCGGATCGTCGCGAGCCGCTCCGCGTGCACCGACTTGCCCGACACGAAGCCGGTCTCCGGCACGTTGCGGAACCACGCGCTGCCCGACAGGTCGAAGGCGCCCGCCTCGTCCAGGCCGCGCCACAGCGCGCCCAGCTCCGCCGCGTCGCGCCCGACGAGGTCGAACACGTAGCGCTCGAAGTTGGACGCCTTGGCGATGTCCATCGACGGGCTGGAGGTGGCCTCGACCTCGGCGGCC
>DASPRB010000252.1:0-3804 GCA_035624675.1 Burkholderiales bacterium | reverse complement strand
TCCTCGCGGCGCGTGCCCGAGCGGTTGACGTTGATCGCCGGGTAGATGCGCTTCTCGTGCATGCGCCGGTCGAGGTGGATCTCCATGTTGCCGGTGCCCTTGAACTCCTCGTAGATCACGTCGTCCATGCGGCTGCCGGTGTCGATCAGCGCGGTGGCGATGATGGTGAGCGAGCCGCCTTCCTCGACGTTGCGCGCCGCGCCGAAGAAGCGCTTCGGGCGCTGCAGCGCGTTGGCGTCGACGCCGCCGGTGAGCACCTTGCCCGAGGCGGGCACGACCGTGTTGTAGGCGCGCGCGAGACGGGTGATCGAGTCGAGCAGGATCACCACGTCCTTCTTGTGCTCGACCAGGCGCTTCGCCTTCTCGATCACCATTTCCGCGACCTGCACGTGGCGCGAGGCCGGCTCGTCGAAGGTCGAGGCGACGACCTCGCCGCGCACCGTGCGGCTCATCTCGGTCACCTCTTCGGGCCGCTCGTCGATAAGCAGCACGATCAGCACCGCGTCGGGCTGGTTGGAGGTGAGCGCGTGCGCCAGGTGCTGCAGCATCACCGTCTTGCCGGCCTTGGGCGGCGAGACGATCAGGCCGCGCTGGCCCTTGCCGATCGGGGCGATGATGTCGATGATGCGGCCGGTGATGTTCTCCTCGGCCTTGATGTCGCGCTCCAGCTTGAACTGCTTGTCGGGATGCAGCGGCGTCAGGTTCTCGAACAGGATCTTCGACTTGGCGTTCTCCGGCGGCTCGCCGTTCACCTTGTCGACCTTGACCAGCGCGAAGTAGCGCTCGCCGTCCTTCGGGGTGCGGATCTCGCCCTCGATCGTGTCGCCGGTGTGCAGGTTGAAGCGCCGGATCTGCGACGGGCTCACGTAGATGTCGTCGGTGCTCGCCAGGTACGAGGTGTCCGGCGAGCGCAGGAAGCCGAAGCCGTCGGGCAGCACCTCCAGGGTGCCGTCGCCGAAGATCGATTCGCCCTTCTTCGCCTGGTTCTTGAGCAGCGCGAAGATCAGTTCCTGCTTGCGCATGCGGTTGGCGCCGTCGATCTGGTTGCCGACCGCCATTTCCACCAGCTGCGTGACGTGGAGCGTCTTGAGTTCCGAGAGTTGCATGACGTGGACGAGATGCTGCCGAGAATGACGCGAGGATTGCGCCGGGACTGCCGGAAGAAGGTTTGCGGGGAAGGGGTTGCGCCCGAGCCCGCCGGCGCTGGAAGACTGCCGTGCGCCGGTCCTTTGCCGGCGCAGTTATTCGAGGGAGAGCGTAAGGGGTTTAAATATTGCTGTCAAGGAATGCGGTCAGCTGCGACTTGGACAGCGCACCGACGCGCGTCGCCTCGACGTTGCCGTTCTTGAACAGCATCAGGGTGGGAATGCCGCGGATGCCGAACTTGGCCGGCACGAGCTGATTCTCGTCGACGTTGATCTTCGCCACCTTGAGGCGGCCGTCGTATTCTTTGGCCACGTCCTCGAGGATCGGGGCGATGGACTTGCACGGGCCGCACCACTCGGCCCAGTAGTCGACCAGCACGGGGACTTCGGACTGGAGGACCTCCGGCTCGAAACTGTCGTCGGTAACGTGGCTGATGTCGGGACTGCTCATGGCTCCTCGGAAGCGCGTGACGAAAGGGAGATGCGCGGCCGAACGGCCGCTCGCCCTAATTATGGGGGCGCCCTCCCGGAACGCAAGCTGCCCTTCCGGCCAAAGTGCTAAACTCCGGATTCGATTACCCTTTTCTCGTCATGGACGAGCGCCGGCATGACCTACGTCGTCACCGAAACCTGCATCAAGTGCAAATACACCGACTGCGTCGACGTGTGCCCGGTCGACTGCTTCCGCGAGGGGCCGAACATGCTGGTGATCGACCCGGACGAGTGCATCGACTGCACGCTGTGCGTGCCGGAGTGCCCGGTGGAGGCGATCTTTGCCGAGGACGACGTGCCGGATGCGCAGCGGGAGTTCATCGCGCTCAACCGCGAGCTGGCCGCCAAGTGGCCGGCGATCATCGAGCGCAAGCCCGCGCCGCCCGACGCGGACGAGTGGGCGAAGAAGAAGGACAAGAAAGGGCTGCTCGAGAAGTAGCCTAGACCGAGATGCGCGTGCCGAGCTCGACCACGCGCTCGGGCAGCAGCTTGAAATACTCCGAGGCCGGCGGCGCATTGCGCTGCATCCAGCGGAACAGCGTGCGGCGCCAGGTGAACGGTCCGCGCCGGGTGGCGGGCGCGATGCTCGTCTTGCCGAGGAAGAAGGTCGCTTCCATCGGGTCGATCGCCAATCCGTGGCGCCGCAGCAGACGCAGCCCTTCCGGTACGTCCGGCTCCTCCATGAAGCCGTAGCGCAGCGTCGCCTGGTAGATGCGGCCGCGCTCGAGCACGCGCAGCTCGGTGCGCTCGGTCTCGGGAATGCGCGGCCGTTCGGCGTCCGAGATTGTCAGGAACACGATGCGCTCGTGCAGCACCTTGTTGTGCTTGAGGTTGTGCAGCATCACCGCCGGCACCGCCTCGGGGTCGGCAGACAGGTAAACCGCGGTCCCGGGCACGCGCGGGATCGCGGAATCCCACATGTCCTCCAGGCGCGCGAGCGGCACGCGCCGCGCGGCCTCGCGCGCCGCGAGCACCGTGCCGCCGCGCTTCCAGGTGGTCAGGATCGCGAACAGCACCAGGCCGCAGGCGAAGGGGAACCAGCCGCCGTCGGCGAACTTGGTCGCGTTGGCGGCGAAGAACAGCAGCTCCGCCACGACGATCACGGCGAGCAGCGCGAGGAACAGCGGGTTCGCGCGCTTCGGCAGCGACCAGGCCACGATCGCGATCAGCGCGGTCGTGAGCACCATGGTGCCCGACACGGCGATGCCGTAGGCGTTGGCGATCGCGCTCGAGGACTTGAAGCCGAGCACGACCAGCAGCACCAGGGCGAGCATCGTCCAGTTGACCGGCGGCACGTAGATCTGGCCGCGCTCGGTAGCCGAGGTGTGCCGGATCGGCATGCGCGGCAGGTAACCGAGGCGCGCCGCCTGCTGCGTGACCGAGAACGCGCCCGAGATGGTCGCCTGCGAGGCGATCACCGTGGCGGCGGTGGCGAGCAGCACCAGCGGCGCGAGCAGGTCGTCCGGCGCGAGCAGGTAGAACGGGTTCTTGAGCGCGGCCGGATTGCGCAGCACCAGCGCGCCCTGGCCGAAGTAGTTGATGACCAGCGACGGGAACACCAGGCCGAACCACGCCAGCCGGATCGGCGCGCGGCCGAAGTGTCCCATGTCCGCGTACAGCGCCTCGGCGCCGGTGAGCGCGAGGAACACCGCGCCGAGCACCAGGAACGCGAGGCCGGGCGAGTGCATGGCGAAGACGAGCGCGTGGCGCGGATCGAGCGCGGCGAGCACCGCGGGCGAGCGCGCGATCGACACCCCGCCGAGCACGGCGAGCACCAGGAACCACAGCACCGTGATCGGCCCGAACAGCTTGCCCACCGCTCCGGTGCCGCGGCTCTGGATGGCGAACAGCCACACCAGGATGCCGACCGTGAGCGGCTCGACCCAGTGCTGCAGCGCGGGCGTCGCGACCGACACCCCTTCGACCGCCGACAGCACCGAGATCGCCGGCGTCAGGATCGCGTCGCCATAGAACAGCGACGCGCCGAAGATGCCGAGCGTCGCCACCGTCCAGGCAAGCTGCGGGCGCTCGCGCGTCACGCGCGTCGCGAGCGCGAGCAGCGCGAGGATGCCGCCCTCGCCGCCGTTGTCGAAGCGCAGCACGATGCTGACGTACTTGAGCGACACCACCAGCGTCAGCGACCAGAAGATGAGCGACAGCACGGCGA
>DASPRB010000247.1:0-29788 GCA_035624675.1 Burkholderiales bacterium | reverse complement strand
CGACCGGCACTTCGCTCACCGTGGCCATGCAGAATTCGAACCTGTTCCAATCCATGGTGGTCCAGATGGTGGCGATCGGCGAGGAAACGGGCTCGCTCGACGCGATGCTGAGCAAGGTTGCGGATTTCTACGAGGCCGAGGTAAACGACGCGGTCGAAGCGCTTTCCTCGCTGATGGAACCGCTCATCATGGTGGTGCTCGGCACCCTCATCGGCGGAATGGTCATAGCCATGTACCTGCCGATCTTCAAACTCGGTCAGGTCGTCTGAGGACGGCGCTTCCCGTCGAGCCGCGGGGCAATCTCCCCGCGGCTTTTTTGTTCCCGCCAAGCCGATGAACCTACTGGACGCCCTGCGAATGCCGGAAGTGCTCGTACCGTCTGCATTCGTGCTCAGTCTGTGCGTGGGTAGCTTCCTGAACGTCGTGATCCATCGCCTGCCGCGCATGATGGACCGAGAGTGGGTGTCGGGAATCCCGAGCGCGCTCGAGGAGTCGAAGGAAACCAAGGACCGCGCACGCGCCGGCCGGCTCGCCGCGCAGGTACGCGATGAAATCTCGCATCTGGCGGCGCCGGAAGCGAAGCTCAGCCTGGTCGTGCCGCGCTCGCGCTGCCCCGCTTGCGGGCACGGCATCACGGCGCTGGAGAACATTCCACTGCTCAGCTACCTCGCGCTGCGTGGAAAGTGCTCGGCGTGCAGCGCGCGTATCAGCATCAAGTACCCGCTGGTCGAGCTGCTCGCCGGCGTAGGCGGCGCCTATGCCGCCTGGCGCTTCGGCTTTTCGCTCGCCGCGCTGGGCGCCGCCCTTTTCATCTGGTGCACCATCGCGTTGGCGGTCATCGATCAGGAGACGGGCTTTCTGCCCGACAGCCTCACGCTGCCACTCGTGTGGGCGGGATTGCTGCTCAACCTCCGTGCAACCTACGTGCCGCTCGAGGAGGCGGTGATCGGCGCCGCGGCGGGCTATCTGTCGCTCTGGTCGATCTACCAGGGCTACAAGCTGCTATTCCGCAAGGAAGGCATGGGCTACGGCGATTTCAAGATGCTTGCGGCAGTCGGCGCGTTCGTCGGCTGGAAGATGCTTCCGCTGGCGATCTTGCTCTCGTCGGTCGTCGGCCTGTTCTTCGGGGTACTGCAGATGCTGGCCAGCCGGCGCGGCTGGGATTCGAGCTTCCGCTTCCATTTCGGCCCCTACCTTGCGATCGCCGGAGTCGTCGCCCTGTTCTGGGGCGAGCCGATCCTGCGCTGGTACCTGCACCGGTTGTGACCTTCGTGGTCGGCCTGACGGGCGGCATCGGCAGCGGCAAGAGTGCCGCAGCCGAGGAATTCGCCCGCCTCGGCGCGGCCGTCGTCGACACCGATGCGATCGCGCACGAGCTCACCGCGCCGGGCGGCGCCGCGATCGAGGGCATCAGGCGGCTGTTCGGCGACGCCTGCATCGATGCGAGCGGCGCAATGGACCGCCGCAAGGTGCGCCAGCTGGTATTCGACGACCCCGCGGCCAGGAAGCGGCTCGAAGGGCTGCTGCACCCGATGATCCGCGAGGAATCGGAGCGGCGCATCGCCGCCGCGACAGGTCCGTACGTCGTGCAGGTGGTGCCCCTGCTCGTCGAATCGGGCGACTATCGCAGTCGCGTCGACCGCGTGCTGGTCGTCGATTGTCCCGAGCAGACCCAGCTCGCACGCGTCAGCGCGCGCAGCGGCCTGTCCGGGGAGGAGGTGCGCCGCATCATCGCCGCTCAGATCCCGCGCGGGCAACGGCTTGCGGCCGCCGACGACGTCATTGACAACAGTGGCACGCTAGAAGACCTGTGCCGGCAAGTGGGGGAGCTGCATCGCCGCTACCTCGCCATGTCCGGCTGACACGCCGCGCACGCATTCGCCCGGAGGCGATGTTGTCATGGACATGCAATTCATTCAAAATTCAAGACAACCCCGGCGGCCGACGGCGTGCCGCGCGAATTCGTGATCACTTACGAGTACCCGCTCAATGAACGCATCCGGACGCTGCTGCGTCTCGAGGATCTGTTCGAGCGGTCGCGGCACTTCATCGCCCGCACCGAGCCGCACGACCACCATGTTGCGCTGCTGACGCTATTCGAGATCCTCGAGGTCGCGAGCCGCGCTGACCTGAAATCGGATCTCCTGCAGGAGCTCGAGCGCCAGAAGCAGGTGCTGCTGTCGTTTCGCAACAATCCGGAGATTTCGGAGGATGCGCTGAGCGGCGTGCTGCGCGATATCGAGCAGGCCTCCGGCGCGCTGTTCGCCATGACCGGCAGGATCGGCCAGTACCTGCGCGAGAACGATTGGCTGATGGCGATCAAGCAGCGCACGGGAATTCCCGGTGGCGCCTGCGAGTTCGACCTTCCCTCCTATCACTACTGGCTCCACAGGCCGGCCGACGAACGCATCGGGCAGCTAGCCGCCTGGACCAGCCCGCTGTATCCGCTGCGCGACGGTTCGGCCATCATCCTGCGCATCCTGCGCGAGTCCGGAAAGCCGCAGAACGTGGTCGCAGCGGGAGGTATGTTCCAGCAGATGCTGGGCGGCAAGAGCGCTCAGATGCTGCGCATGAGACTCGATCAAGAAAGCCTCTGCGTTCCCGAAATGAGCGCCAACAAGTACGTCCTCAATATCCGCTTTCTGGCGCAAGACCGCGATGATTCGCGGGCCAAGACGGCGGACTGGGACGTGCCTTTCGAGCTGACCTTCTGCAACCTCTAGATTCGAAGCCGCGCACCGTGCCCTGCCCGCGCTGCGGCAGCCCGGCTGCGCTGGGCCCGGAAAACATGTGGCGCCCGTTTTGCAGCGAGCGCTGCAAGCTCATCGACCTGGGCAGCTGGGCGGCGGAGGACTACCGCATTGCGGAGCCTGCGCAACCGGAGAAGCCGGAAGACTCGGCCGCCGACTGATCAGCGCCAGCTGCCGGAGATCATCGCGATCCCGTGCGCGCCCGCGCGCCACGCAACCTCGAGATCCGCGGGTCGCAGACCGCCGATGGCGTAAATCGGCAGGCTCGCCCCGCGCGCGAGTTCGGCAAAGCGCTCCCAGCCCAGCGGCGCCGCTTGCGGATGGGAGGCCGTGGGCTTGACCGGCCCGAGCACCGCGAAGTCGAGCTCGAGCGCCATCGCTCGGGCGAGCTCGCCGGCATCGTGGCACGAGGCTGCCGCCATGATGCCGCGGGGTCGGGCCTCGAGCGTCATCAACTGGCGCGCAGTGTAGTGCACCCCGTCGGCTCGCAGGGCGCGCGCAAGCGCGAGGTCCGAGTTGACCAGCACTCGCGCGCCGTATCGCCGCGCGAGTGCGAGCGCACTGCGCGCGAACCGCGCACGTTCGTCCGGCGCCATGTCCCTGTCGCGCACTTGCAGCAGGCGCAATCCGCCTGCGAGCCTGCGCTCGAGCGCGGCCAGCATCGCTTCGCTGCCGAGTCCCTGCGCGTCGGTCACTGCGTACTCGTGCGGCAGCGCCAGCGCCGCGAGCACCGGCGCGTTGGCCGGCAGCATCGGCTCCGCGATCGGCGCGTCCAGCCGCTGCCAGCGGATCTGCTGCTGCTCGCGCGCGTGCGGCTCGCCGGACCAGCCGAGCACGCGGAAGAAGCTGAGCCTCACCGTCGCGTGGGGATACGCGAACACGCGCGTAATCCACGGGTACACGCGTTGCGCTGCGATGCCGAGCTCCTCGTCCAGCTCGCGCGCGAGCGCCTTCTCGGCGGCCTCGCCCGTCTCGATCTTGCCTCCCGGGAACTCCCAGTAGCCCGCGTAGACCTTGCCCGCGGGTCGCCGCGCGAGCAGAAAGCTGCCGTCGTCTCGCTGCAGGACGGCCGCGGCGACTTCCAGCACCGCGCCTATCGCCTCTTGCGCGCGCCGGCGGCGGCGTGCTTGCCGGCCCAATCCCTCGCGAACTGGTAGGCGACACGGCCGCTGCGCGAGCCGCGCAGCAATCCCCACTGCAATGCCTCTTCGCGCGCCGCGTCGACCTCCTTCGCCGAGCAGCCGAAGGTCTTCAACCAGTGCGCCACGATGTGCAGGTACTCGTCCTGGTCGAAGGGATAGAACGATACCCAAAGGCCGAAGCGCTCGGACAGCGAGATCTTCTCCTCGACGGTCTCGCCCGGATGAATTTCGTCGCCGATGTACCGGGTCTCAAGGTTCTCCCGCATGTATTCGGGCATGAGATGGCGGCGGTTGGACGTGGCGTAGATCAGCAGGTTCTCGGACGCAGTCGAGATCGACCCGTCGAGCGCCACCTTGAGCGCGATATAGCCCGGGTCGGCGGCCTCGAACGACAGGTCGTCACAGAAGAGCATGAATCGCTCCTTGCGACCCGCCACCAGGTCGGTGATCGCCGGAAGGTCCATCAAGTCGCGCTTCTCGACCTCGATCAGGCGCAAATCCTGATCGCGGTACTTGTTCAGCAGCCCCTTGACGATCGAGGACTTGCCGGTGCCGCGCGCGCCGGTGAGCAGCACGTTGTTGGCGGGCCTGCCCTGAAGGAACTGGCGGGTGTTCTGTTCCACCCGGGCGATCTGCGCGTCGATGCCCCGCAGATCGGAGAGCCTGATGCGGTGCACGTGACCGACGGGCTGGAGCCAGCCGCGCGCGCTCAGCGTGGCGCTCTTGCGCCAGCGAAATGCGACGCTCGCATCCCAGTCGATCGCCGGCGGCGGCGGGGGAAGCAGCGCCTCGAGCTTCGCCACCAGCGCCTCGGCGCGCGCGATCAGCTTGTCGGCTTCGTCCTTCATGCTTGACGTTCAGGTGCGGTACTCGGCATTGATCTTCACATATTCGAATGAAAGATCACAGGTCCACAGCGTCGCGTCCGCCGCGCCGCGATCGAGGCGCACGCGTACGGTGAATTCCGGTTTGGCGAGCACGCTGGCCCCCTGCTCCTCGCGGTACGCGGGGTGCCGACCGCCCTGGGTGGCGACCAGCACCTCGTCCAGGTACAGGTCGATCCGCGATACGTCCAGATCGTCGATGCCCGCGTTTCCGATCGCGGCGAGTATGCGGCCGAGGTTCGGATCCGATGCGAAGAATGCCGTCTTGACCAGCGGCGAGTGCGCGATGGCGTAGCCTGCGCGCCGGCATTCCTCCGGCGAGCGGCCACCCTCCACGCGGATCGTGACGAACTTCGTCGCGCCTTCGCCGTCACGTACGATCGCCTGCGCCAGCAGCGACGCGACTTCCTCCAGCGCAGCGCCCAGCGCGGCAAGGTCGGCGGCGGTACTCGCCGTCACGCCGGAGGCGCCGCTCGCGACCAGCATGAAAGCATCGTTCGTCGAGGTATCGCCATCGACCGTGATGCAGTTGAACGACCGGTCGGCCGTCCGCCCGATCATTGCATCGAGATCGGCCTGCGCGACCTTCGCGTCGGTGGCGACGAACGCGAGCATGGTCGCCATGTCGGGGCGGATCATCCCCGCTCCCTTGGCAATCCCGGTGATCGTCACTTCGCGTCCGCCAAGCCGCAGGCGGCGCGAGACCGCCTTCGGCATCGTATCGGTCGTCATGATTGCCTGCGCCGCTGCATGCCAGTTGTCGGCGCGCAGGTCCGCGACCGCCGCCGGAAGCCCGGCCAGGATGCGCTCTACCGGTAGCGATTCCATGATGACGCCGGTGGAAAACGGCAGCACCTGCGCCACCTCACAGCCGAGGGCGCGCGAGGCGCCCCTGCATACCACCAGGGCACGCTCGATTCCGTCGCTGCCCGTGCCGGCATTCGCATTACCCGTGTTGACCACCAGCGCGCGTACCTCCGGCGCCGCGGCGAGGTGACGCTTCGCGACGATCACGGGCGCTGCGCAGAAGCGGTTGCGCGTGAAGACCCCGGCCGCGGCGGCGCCCGCGCATAGTCGCATCACCAGCAGGTCGCGCCTGCCCGGCTTGCGGATGCCGGCCATCGCCACACCAAGCTCGATGCCTGCGACGGGATGCAGCGACGCAGGATCGGGCGGCGCCAGGTTCACGGCCACGGGCTTCAGGCCAGCTTGCCGTGACAGTGCTTGTATTTCTTGCCCGACCCGCAGGGGCAGGGGTCGTTGCGTCCCACCTTTTGCGTCGGGCGGACGACCGGCTGCGGCTTCTTGGCACCTGCCGCTGCGATCTCCTGTTCCGCAGACGGGGCGGCTGCCTCGGTGCTGTCCGGATAGTCCGCGTGCTGCATGCGCACGTTCTCGACGTGAGCCGTGTCGTCCACTTGCTCGAGTGCTTCGCTCGTGCGGATTTCGACGCTGCACAGGGTCTTCGTTACTTCGAGCTTGACCGATTCGAGCATCGCTCCGAACAGCTCGAAGGCCTCGCGCTTGTATTCCTGCTTCGGGTTCTTCTGCGCATAACCGCGCAGATGGATGCCCTGGCGCAGATGATCGAGCGCCGCGAGGTGCTCGCGCCAGTGGGCATCGAGAATTTGCAGCATCACGTAGCGTTCGTACTGGTGAAAAGAGGTTTCCGCCCCTTGAGGGACTTTGGCGAGGTACGCTTCGCGCGCGTTTTCGACGATTCGCTCGATCAGCGTTTCCTCGTGCAGGTCCGGATCCTGCTCCAGCCAAGTCTTGACCGGCTGCTGCAGTCCGAGCTCCGACTTCAGAGCACCCTCGAGACCGGGAATGTCCCACTGCTCTTCGACGCTTTCCTGGGGAACGTAGCTGCGGAACATGTCCTGCAGCACGCCAGCGCGCAGCTCGGCAATGCGATCCGAAACGTCCTGCGATTCGAGCAGCTCGTTGCGGAAGGCATAGATCGTCTTGCGCTGCTCGTTGGCGACGTCGTCGTATTCGAGCAGTTGCTTGCGAATGTCGAAATTGCGTGCCTCGACCTTGGTCTGCGCCGATTCGATCGAGCGCGTCACCATCGAGTGCTCGATCGCCTCGCCCTCGGGCATCTTGAGCATGACCATGATGCGATTGATGCGCTCGCCCGCGAAGATCTTGAGCAGCGGATCCTCGAGCGAGAGGTAGAAGCGCGAAGACCCCGGGTCGCCCTGCCGCCCCGAGCGGCCGCGCAGCTGGTTGTCGATGCGGCGCGACTCGTGGCGCTCGGTGCCGATGATGTGCAGGCCGCCCGCGGCGATCACGTGGTCGTGCAGCTGCTGCCACTCGGCGCGCAGCTTTTCGACCTTCGTCCGCTTGGCCTCGGGAGCGACGGCCGGATCGGCCTCGATCAGCTCGCACTGCTTCTCGACGTTGCCGCCGAGCACGATATCGGTGCCGCGTCCGGCCATGTTGGTCGCGATGGTGACCATCTTCGGGCGACCCGCCTGCGCGACGATCTCCGCCTCGCGCGCGTGCTGCTTCGCGTTCAGCACCTGGTGGGGCAGCTTTTCCTTATCGAGCAGCGACGACAGCAGCTCGGAGTTCTCGATCGAAGTGGTACCGACCAGCACGGGTTGGCCGCGCTGGTGGCAGTCGCGGATGTCGTCGATGATCGCGTGGTACTTCTCCTTGGCCGTGCGATAGACCAGATCGAGTTTGTCGGCGCGGATCATCGGCTTGTGCGTAGGCACGACCACGGTCTCGAGCCGGTAGATCTCCTGGAACTCGAACGCTTCGGTGTCCGCCGTGCCGGTCATGCCCGAGAGCTTGCCGTACAGGCGGAAATAATTCTGGAAAGTGATCGAGGCAAGCGTCTGGTTCTCGTTCTGTATCGAGACCTTCTCCTTGGCCTCGACCGCTTGGTGCAGGCCATCGGACCAGCGCCGCCCCACCATCAGGCGGCCGGTGAACTCGTCGACGATGATGACCTCGCCGTCCTGCACCACGTAGTGCTGGTCGCGATGGAACAGATGATGCGCGCGCAGCGCCGCATAGAGTTGGTGCACCAGGTTGATGTATGCCGGCTCGTACAGGCTCGCGCCCTGCGGCAGCAGGCCGACCCGCACCAGGATCTCCTCCGCCTTCGCGTGACCCGCCTCGGACAGCAGGATCTGGTGGTTCTTCTGGTCCACCCAGAAGTCGCCCGGCCCGTTCTCCTCCTTCTGTGGCGTGAGCAGGGGCGCCACCTCGTTCATGCGGTGGTAGAGCTCGGTGCGGTCCTCCGCTTGCCCGGAAATGATGAGCGGCGTGCGCGCTTCGTCGATGAGAATGGAGTCGACCTCGTCGACGATGGCGTAGTAAAGCGCCCTCTGGAAGCGCTCTTCGACGTGCATCGCCATGTTGTCGCGCAGATAATCGAAGCCAAACTCGTTGTTGGTGCCGTAGGTGACGTCGGCCCGGTAGGCGGCGCGCTTGGCCTCGGGCTCCATCTGCGGAATGTTCACCCCCACCGTGAGTCCGAGAAAGCCGTACAGCTTGCCCATCCAGGCCGCATCGCGCTGCGCGAGGTAGTCGTTCACGGTGACGATGTGCACGCCCTTGCCGGCGAGCGCGTTCAGATACGCGGGCAGGGTCGCGACCAGAGTCTTGCCCTCGCCTGTGCGCATCTCGGAAATCTTGCCGTAGTGCAGCACCATCCCGCCCAGCAGCTGAACGTCGAAGTGCCGCATGCGCAGCGTGCGCTTGCCAGCCTCGCGCACGACTGCAAACGCCTCGGGCAGCAGCTCTTCCAGCGCCGCGATTTCCGCCTCGGTCTTCGCGTCTTGCGCGGCCGCGGCGACTTTGTCGGCGACGCGCCGGCGGAACTCCTCGGTCTTGGCGCGCAGGGCCGCATCGTCCAGCCCCGAAACTTCCGGCTCGAGAGCGTTGATGCGCGCAACCGTGCGGGAATACTGCTTGAGCAGCCGTTCATTGCGACTGCCGAAGATCTTGGTGAGTACGTTCGCCATGTAGAAGAATGCGGCCCGAACCGCAGGCAACGCGGACGGGAAGCCGCGAGGGCCGGAGCCGGCCCCGCCGAGGTCCAGCGCAAATCAAAAGTTTAACATGGCCGCCGGAGCGGCCCGGGGCGCGCTTAGTCGCGCGCAACCGCGGCGGTCTGCCGCCGTTGCTGGGAACCCGGCAGAGTGGGATCGCGCGCCGCCAAGAAGCGGTCAGGATTGACCGGGATCCCCTTGTAGCGCACCTCGAAGTGCAGGTGCGGCCCGGTCGCGCGCCCGGTTGCGCCGCTCAGACCGAGCTCGCGCCCGCGCAGCACGATGTCGCCCTTCTTCACGAGGATCTTCGACAGGTGTGCATAACGCGTCGAGAGACTATTGCCATGATCGATCTCGACCAGATTGCCGTATTGCGGATGCGGGCCTGCGAACGTGACCACGCCGCCTGCCGCCGCCTCCACCGGCGTTCCCGAGTCGACCTCGAAGTCGATCCCATCGTGCATCGCGAGCTGCCCGGTAAACGGGTCGATCCGCTTGCCAAAGCCCGAGCCGCGCGGCGCGTGCACCGGGAGCAGCGTCGGCATCGACTTGCGGCGCACCGCGAGATCGCGCAATTCCGAATCCAGCACTCCGTAGAGGTCGGAACGCGTGTCCATCTGTTTGGACAGCGCGCTGAGCCGGTCCTCGAGGTCGCCCATCGAGAGATCCTGCGGCGGCATGGTCGACACCGCCCCGCCGAGCCCGAGCGGTCCGCTGGCGTGGAAATCGGACGGCCGCAGACCTCCGAGAGCGGAAAGGCGCTCTCCGAGCGCGTCCAGGCGCGTGAGCTGGGCCTGCAGTTCGCCCAGCTTCACCGCCATGGCGTTCAGGTTCTGCTGGACGAATTCGCGCGACTTCGCATTCTCGGCGCGCTGCGCCGCGAGCACGACCTGCTCGACGAACGGAACGCGGGCATCCGCCGAGAGGCGCAGCGTCAGCCAATACAGCGCTGCCGTCAGCC
Source organism: Burkholderiales bacterium (assembly GCA_035624675.1). Classification (GTDB taxonomy): domain Bacteria; phylum Pseudomonadota; class Gammaproteobacteria; order Burkholderiales; family SG8-39; genus DAHVFK01. The sequence goes on along the minus strand of DASPRB010000247.1, from coordinate 20,044 downwards.
CGAGGACCATCGCGAGCGCGATCCCCATGCATGCGACGAGCTGTGGCGTGGACAGCGAGACGGATCTCGCCTTTGCCAGCCGGCCCGGGATGACGATAATCTGCAAGCCTACCCCCTGCGATCCTCTGTGCTCGTGCACCTTCCCAAAATCGACCGTGTCCTGTCCGCCGATGGCGAGATCCAGCCGGTCCTTGCAAAAGCCCGCGAAATTCGCGAGCTTTCCAGACTTTGCAACGAGTTCCTGCCGCCGGAGCTTGCGCCGCTGGTGCAAGCCGCCAATCTAAAGGACGGCAAGCTGGTGCTGCTGGCCGCGAATCCGGCGACTGCCGCCAAGCTCAGGCTGTTAGCCGCGAGTCTTGGAGTATTTCTCGCAAAAGAACGCCCAAAGGTTAGTGGAGTTTCAATTCGCGTGCAACCAAATGCATCACGGCGCACGGATGCTGCGACGCGGAAGAGTGTGCGTTTTTCCCCGTCGAGCCTGGCTCACCTGCAGGCGCTGCACGCGCGTCTGACGAACTCGCCCGCGCGCGCCGCGCTGTGCGCGCTCCTCGAGCGCCACGGGAGCACGCCCGCTACATCGCCACCAGCAGGCGCTCGAAAAGAAACATCAGCAGCACCGCGACGATCACGAAGAGCGCGTACTTGAACAGCCGCCACGCGAAACGCAGATACCGGCGCTCGCCCGTGACCATATAGAGCAGTACTGCGACGGACAGACCGATCGCCGCGAGCAGTCCGAGCAGGCGGACCAGCAGCACGTCACCAGGCGGGCTGCTGCACCAGGCCGGCGACGCCTGCCGGCGCTTCCTCGCTTCGCTCGAAGCTCACCGTGTCCCAGGCCGATGCGTCAGCAAGCAACTGATGCAGCAACCGGTTGTTCAACCCGTGACCCGATTTATGCGCGCTGAAGGCGCCCAGGAGGGGCTTCCCGAGCAAGTAGATGTCGCCGATCGCATCCAGCACCTTGTGGCGGATGAACTCGTCGGCGAAGCGCAGCCCCTCGGCATTCAGCACGCGGTATTCGTCCAGCACCACCGCGTTATCGAGCCCCCCGCCCAGCGCCAGGCCCGACTCGCGCAGCGCTTCGACCTCGTGCATGAAGCCGAAGGTGCGCGCGCGCGCGATCTCCTTGAGATAAGAGGTTTCTGCGAAGTCCACGGTCACCGACTGGCTGCTGCGATCGATTACCGGGTGATTGAAGACGATCGAGAACGACAGCTTGAAGCCCGCGTACGGCTCGAGGCGCGCCCATTTGTCGCCGTCGGCGACCTCGACGCGTTTCTTCACGCGCAGGAAGCGCTTTGGCGCCGGCTGTTCCTCGAGCCCCGCCTGTTGCACGAGCAGGACGAAGGGCGCGGCGCTGCCGTCCATGATCGGCACCTCGGGGCCGTCCAGATCGACGAAGACATTGTCGACGCCGAGCCCGGCGAGCGCCGACATGAGATGCTCGACCGTGTAGACCTTCGCTGCGCCCTTGACCAGGCACGACGACAAGCGCGTCTCGCCTACGAGGTCGGCGCGCGCCGGAATGTCGACTGGGGTCGCGAGGTCGACGCGGCGGAACACGACGCCGGTGTCGATGCGGGCCGGCCGCAGGCTGATGCTGACCTTCTGTCCGGTGTGAAGCCCGACGCCGGTGGCGCGGACGATGGATTTCAGAGTGCGCTGCTTGAGCATCGGTAAGTGACTGACAGTCTTGTGAATTGTAACAGACCGAGCGTGGCCGGAGCACCCGCAAGGAGGATATTGGATGCTTCGGCCACTGGAACCTCAGTCCGCCTGCTTGCGCAGGAACGCCGGGATGTCGTACTTGTCGACGCCGCTCTGCTGGAGCGCCTCGACGGTCGAGGCGCGATTGCGCCGGATGACCGCCGGAACAGCGTCCAGCTGGTTGTAGTCGACCCCCTGCGAGACCGGCTGGTTGTCGGTGCCGGTCTTCTGCGTCACCACGAGCTGCGGTTTGGGCTGGCGCGCCGCCATCGGAGCCCCGAGCCCCGTCGCCACCACCGTGACGCGCAGGTCATCGCCCACCTCTTCGTCGTAGACGGCGCCGAAGATGATGGTTGCGTCCTCGGCGGCGAAGCTGCGCACGGTGTTCATGACCGCCTTGACCTCGCCGTGCTTGAGGCTCGCTCGGGTGGCGGTGATGTTCACCAGCACGCCGCGCGCACCGGCGAGCGTGACACCCTCGAGCAACGGGCTCGCGATCGCCTGCTCCGCGGCGATGCGCGCGCGGTCGATGCCGGCCGCCTTGGCCGAGCCCATCATCGCCATGCCCTGCTCGGACATCACGGTACGCACATCTTGGAAGTCGACATTGATGAGCCCCGGGCAATTGATGATCTCGGCGATGCCCGCGACCGCATTATTCAGAACATCGTCGGCCGCCCTGAACGCTTCGTCCATCGTGACGTCTTCGCCCAGCACCTCCTCGAGCTTGTCGTTCAGGATCACGATGAGCGAATCGACATGCTGCGAGAGCTCCTCGATACCCTTCTCAGCGAGCCGCATGCGCTTGGTGCCCTCGAAGCCGAAGGGCTTGGTCACCACGGCGACCGTGAGCACGTTGAGCGAGCGCGCCACTTCCGCGATCACGGGTGCCGCGCCGGTTCCCGTGCCGCCGCCCATGCCTGCCGTGATGAACACCATGTGCGCGCCGGCCAGCGACTCTTCGAGACGCTCGCGCTCGGTGAGCGCCGCACTGCGCGCCTCGTCGGGCTTGGCCCCCGCGCCGAGCCCGCTGGTACCGAGCTGGATCTGGTGGCGCGCGCTGTTGCGCGCCAGCACCTGGGCGTCGGTGTTGACGGCGATGAACTCGACGCCCTCGACGCCCTGCTCGATCATGTGATTGACGGCGTTGCCTCCGGCGCCGCCGACGCCGACCACCTTGATGATCGGTCCTGCTGCCTGGCTGTCTACGATTTCGAACATGTGTTTCCTCCTTGCTGTTGGATGATGCTCAAGCGATGAATCAGAAGTTGCGCTGGAACCACTCGCGCATGCGGGTCAGCACGGCGCGCACCGAACCGCTCTGGCGTGATATCTGGCCCTGCTGGACTTGCGAGGCGCCCTCGAGCAGCAGGCCCACCGCGGTGGCGTAACGCGGATTGCGCACGACATCTGCGAGTCCGCCGGTGTAGCGCGGCACGCCGAGACGCACCGGCATGTGGAAAATCTCTTCACCCAGCTCGACCATGCCGCGCATCACCGCGCTGCCGCCGGTCAGCACCAGGCCGGAGGAGAGCAGCTCCTCGAACCCCGATTCGCGCAGCACCTGCTGCACGAGCGAAAAGAGCTCCTCGACGCGCGGTTCGATCACCTCCGCAAGCGTCTGGCGCGACATGACGCGCGGGCCGCGATCGCCTATTCCTGGCACCTCGATCATCTCGTTCGGATCGGCCAGCTGGCGCAACGCGACGCCGTGCCGGATCTTGATGTTCTCGGCCTCGGCGGTCGGCGTCCTGAGCGCCATTGCGATGTCGTTGGTGATCTGGTCGCCAGCGATTGGGATCACCGCGGTGTGCCGGATCGCGCCATTGGTGAAGATCGCGATGTCCGTCGTGCCGCCGCCGATGTCGATCAGGCACACGCCGAGATCGGTCTCGTCTTCCTGCAGCACGGCGCGCGAGGACGCGAGCGGCTGAAGGATGAGATCGTTCACCTCCAGACCGCAGCGCCGCACGCACTTGACGATGTTCTGCGCCGCGGACACGGCGCCGGTGACGATGTGCACCTTCACCTCGAGACGCACGCCCGACATTCCGATCGGCTCGCGCACGTCCTCCTGCCCGTCGATGATGAATTCCTGGCGCAGGACGTGCAGGATCTGCTGGTCGGTCGGGATGTTCACCGCCTTGGCCGTCTCGAGCACGCGGCTCACGTCCAGCGCGCTCACTTCGCGGTCCTTGATGGCCACCATGCCGGTCGAGTTGAAGCTGCGGATGTGGCTGCCTGCAATACCGGTGAACCCCGACGCGATCTTGCAATCGGCCATCAGCTCGGCCTCCTCGAGCGCGCGCTGCACCGCATTCACGGTCGCCTCGATGTTGACGACCACTCCCTTCTTCATGCCCTTGGATTCGTGGCTGCCCATGCCCAGGATTTCGAGCGTGCCGTCCGGCCGCAGCTCGGCCACCAGCGCGACCACCTTCGAAGTGCCGATATCCAGTCCGACAATCAGATCCTTGCTTTCCCTCGCCATTTCCCTCAGCCCTTGGAACCGGCCCCGCGCAAGGCGAAGCCGTTTGGATAACGCAGGTCCACGTAGGTGTAGCGCTGCGGCGTCTTCGCAAGCGTCTGCGCGTACACCGCAACGAAGCGCGCGAGTCGCGCTTCCACCGGGTGCTCGTCCGTATCGCGCCCAAGCGCGACCTGCAAGCCGTCGTCCAGCCACAGCCGCCAGGCGTAGCGCGGCGAGAGCTCGACGCGCACCGGCTTCTTGCCGAGCGGCGCGAGCAGCGCGGCGAAGCTGCGAAAGCGCTGCGTGACCTCGGCTTCCGTGCCGTCCGGACCGATGAGGAAAGGCAGTGCTGCGTCGCTCTGCGCGGCGAAGCGCTCGCCGTCGCTGTCGACCAGGGCGTCCGCGCCCCAATGCGCAAACGGCACGTGCTCCTCCAGGCGGACTTCCAGCCGGTCTGGCCACAAGCGGCGCACGCTCACGCTGCGCACCCATGGCAGCTGCTGCAGCGCGTCGCGCAGCTCTGCCAGATCGACCGCGAAGAAATTGCCGTCGATGTGCCCGCGCGCCGCCTGCGCGATCTGATCGGGCGTGGTGTGCGCAAGCTTGCCGCGCACCGTGATCTCGCGCACCGGAAACAGGCTCGTGCGCAGCAACAGCTGCGCCGCCGCGAACCCGAGCAGCAACAGCGCGATGCCGGTCAGGATCCCGGCCACCGAGTTGAGCAGTCGCGGGTTATCCCACATGCGCGCCCTCCAGGATGCGCAGGCAAAGGTCCTCGTAGGACAGCCCCACGGCGCGCGCAGCCATCGGCACGAGCGAGTGGTCCGTCATTCCAGGCGCGGTGTTCGCCTCGAGCAGGTACGGCGCGCCCGAGCGGTCGAGCATCAGATCGACGCGTCCCCAGCCGCTACAGCCGAGCACCCGGAACGCGCGCAGGCACAGCGCCTGGACCTCCCGCTCGCGCGCCGGCGGCAGCCCGCAAGGGATGATGTAGCGCGTGTCGTCCGCGACGTACTTCGCCTGGTAGTCGTAGAACTCGCGCGGCGTCTCGAGCCTGATGATCGGCAGGGCCTCGTCGCCGAGAATCGCGATCGTCAGCTCGGTGCCTTCGATGAATTTTTCGGCCATCACCGCCTTGTCGTAATTTGCAGCGAGCGCGAAGGCCTCGTCGAGCGCCGAGGCCTCGCGCACCTTGCTCATCCCGAGTGACGAACCCTCCGAGATCGGCTTCACCATGAGCGGCAGCCCGAGACGCGCGGCAACCGCGCGCAGGTCGGCGTGCGCGTCGAGCAGCTCGTGCGGCGGGGTCGGCAGGCCGCTCGCCTGCCACAGCAGCTTGGCGCGCAGCTTGTCCATGGCGAGCGCTGAGCCGAGCACGCCGCTGCCCGTGTAGGGAATGCGCAGCCACTCGAGCACGCCCTGCACCGTGCCGTCCTCGCCGAAGCGGCCGTGCAGCGCGATGAAGGCGCACGCGAAGCGGCCGGCAATGAGATCCTCGATGCCGCGTTCGGCCGGATCGAAGGCATGCGCATCGACGCCTCGCGCGCGCAGCGCATTGAGCACCATGGCGCCGCTGCGCAGCGATACCTCGCGCTCCGCCGAGCTGCCGCCCAGCAGCACCGCGACCTTGCCGAATTTCTGCGCGCTCAAGCGTCCCCCACGATGCGCACCTCGGGTCGCAGCTCGACGCCGGTCTTCTCGAGCACGGTGCGGCGCACCGTGTCGATCAGCCACTCGATATCGGAGGCGCGCGCCGCACCCTGCGGATTGACGATGAAATTGGCGTGCTTCTCCGACACGCGCGCCCCGCCACGCGCCAGACCCTTCAGGCCGCAGGACTCGATCAGGCGCGCGGCATGGTCGCCGATCGGATTGCGGAATACGCTGCCTGCGTTGGGCAGCGACAGGGGCTGGGAGGCGATGCGCCGTCCCAGGAAACCCTTGATCTTCGCGCGCGAGGCCGCCCCGTCGCCCTCGGGCAGCTTGAAGTAAGCCGCCACGAACCACTCGTCGGCGCCGATGCGCCCGCCTTCCTTGAGCTCGCAGTGACGGTACGAGATCTCGAATTCGGACCTCTCGCGGCTATGCAGCTCGCCGCGCCGGTCGATGGTCAATGCGCGATCCACGATGTCCCAGGTTTCGCCGCCGTAGCAGCCCGCGTTCATGGCAAGCGCACCGCCCACGCTGCCCGGTACCCCGGCGAGAAACTCCGCGCCCGCCAGATTGTTCATCGCCGCGAAACGCGCCACCTTCGGGCTCGCGACACCGGCTTCTGCGTACACGCGCCCGAGCAGCAGCTCGGGACGCCTGGCCGCCGCATGCGTCAGCACCACGGTGCCGCGATAGCCGCCGTCGCGCACCAGCAGGTTCGATCCCAGGCCGACGAACAGCAGCGGCTCGCTCGGCGGCAGCTGGCGCAGGAACGCCGCGAGATCCTCGAGATCGACCGGCAGGTAGACGCGCGCCGCCGCGCCGCCCGTTCGCCAGCTGGTATGCCGCGCCATCGGCTCGCCCAGCTTCAGCTCGCCGCGCAGTCCCTGCAACGCCTTGGCCTCAGACATGTTCATTCGCACGCGCCTCCTGTCCCGGGGCCGCGAGCTGCGCCGACACGCCGCCGATCGAGCCTGCTCCCATGGTGACCACCACGTCGCCGTCGCGGGCTACGCGCCGGATCGCGGCCGCCATCTGCGCGATGTCCTCGACGAACACCGGCTCTACCTTGCCCGCCACGCGCACGGCGCGCGCGAGCGACCTGCCATCGGCGGCCACGATCGGCGCCTCGCCCGCCGGGTACACCTCGGCGAGCAGCAGCGCGTCGGGGGTGGATAGCACGCGCACGAAATCCTCGAACAGGTCGCGCGTACGCGTATAGCGGTGCGGCTGGAATGCGAGCACGATGCGCCTTCCCGGGAAAGCGCCGCGCGCGGCCTCCAGCGTTGCCGTCATTTCGGCGGGGTGATGGCCATAGTCGTCGATCAGCGTGAAGCGCCCTCCTCCCTGCAGGGAAATCTCGCCGCAGCGCTGGAAGCGCCGCCCTACCCCGTGGAACTCCTCGAGCGCCTTGAGGATCGCGCGGTCCGGGATCGCCAGCTCGCCCGCCACCGCGATCGCGGCGAGCGCGTTCTGCACGTTGTGCCGGCCCGGCAGGTTGAGCTTCACCTCCAGCGGTGCGCCTTGCTCGCGCACCGCCCGGAAGCGCATCGCGCCGCCGGCGTGCGCGACGCGCTCGGCGCGCACCGCCGCTTCGGCCGCGAAGCCGTATGTCAGCACCGGCTTGGAGACGAACGGCAGGATCTCGCGCACGTGCGCATCGTCGATGCACAGCACCGCGCTGCCGTAGAAAGGCAGGTTCTGCAGGAACTGCACGAACGCCTGCTTGAGCCGCGCGAAATCGTGCTGGTAGGTGTCCATGTGGTCGGCGTCGATGTTGGTCACCACCGCGATCACCGGCTGCAGGTGCAGGAAAGAGGCGTCCGACTCGTCCGCCTCGACGACGATGAACTCCCCGGAGCCGAGGCGCGCGTTGGAGCCCGCGGCGTTCAAGCGCCCGCCGATGACGAAGGTCGGATCGAGACCGCCCTCGGCGAGCACGCTCGCCACCAGGCTGGTGGTAGTCGTCTTGCCGTGCGTGCCGGCGATCGCCACGCCTTGCCTCAGGCGCATCAGCTCGGCCAGCATCAGCGCGCGCGGCACGATGGGAATGCGCCGATTGCGCGCCGCGATCACCTCCGGGTTGTCGCCGGCGACGGCAGTGGACACCACGACCACGTCGGCGCCTTCGACGTTCGCGGCCGCGTGGGATACGGAAATCCTCGCGCCGAGCCCCGCCAGGCGGCGCGTCGCCGCGTTTGCCGACAGGTCCGAGCCGCTCACCTGGTAGCCGAGATTCAGCAGCACTTCGGCGATGCCGCTCATGCCCGAGCCGCCGATGCCGACGAAGTGAATGTGACGCACCTTGTGCTTCACGCGCGCCACCCTTCGGCGAGCTCGATGCAGCGCTCGGCGACCACGCGCGCCGCCTGGGGCCGGCCGAGCGCGCGCGCTCTCTCGGCCATGTCGAGCAGCCGCGTCCGGTCGAGCGAGCCGATCAGCGCGGCAAGCCGCGCGGCGCTCATCTCGGACTGAGGCAGCAGGATCGCCGCGCCGCGCTCCGCGAGGAACTTCGCGTTTGCCGTCTGGTGATCGTCCACCGCGTGCGGAAAGGGCACCAGCACGCTCGCCACGCCCCCCGCCGCGAGCTCGGCGACGGTTATGGCTCCCGCGCGGCAGATCACCAGGTCGGCCTCGGCGTAACGGCGCGCCATGTCGTCGATGAATGCGACCAGCTCGCCCTGCACGCCGGCCGCCGCATAGCCCGCGCGCAGCGCTTCGAGGTGCTGCTCGCCTGCCTGGTGCACCACCTGAGGACGCAGCGGCGCGGGGATCAGCGCGAGCGCCTCGGGCAGCGCCTTGTTCAGCGCCTGCGCGCCGAGGCTGCCGCCGACCACCAGCAGCCTGAGCGGACCGCCGCGGCCGGCGAAGCGCTCGGTGGGCGCAGGCAGCGCGGCGATTTCGGCGCGCACCGGATTGCCGGTCCACTCGGCGTTCTTGAGCGCCCCGGGGAACGCGACCATCGCCTTGTCGGCGAGCGCAGCGAGCACGCGGTTGGCCAGGCCGGCGATCGCGTTCTGCTCGTGCACGGCGAGCGGGCGATTGAGCAGCGATGCCATCATGCCGCCCGGGAACGCGACGTAGCCGCCCATGCCGAGCACCACGTCGGGCCGCACGCCGAACAGGGTGCGCGCGCTCTCCCAGAACGACACCAGCAGGTTCGCCGGCAGGAGCAGCTTGGCGAGCAGGCCTTTGCCGCGCAGCGCCCTGGCGCGGATCCAGGCCATGCGGTAGCCGCGCTGCGGCACGATGCGCGCCTCCATGCCGCTCCGGGCACCCATCCAGACGACCTCCCAGCCGGCGGCGCGCATCCGTTCGGCAACCGCGAGGCCGGGGAAGATGTGCCCGCCCGTGCCGCCAGCCATGATCAGGATCGTGCGGCTCATGCCGGCAGCCCCCGCGCGAGCTGGCGGCACTCCCAATCGATGCGCAGTAGGATCGCGAGCGCCACGAAGTTCACCAGCAGCCCCGTGCCGCCGAAGCTCATCAGCGGAAGCGTCAGGCCCTTGGTCGGCAGCAGGCCCATGTTGACGCCCATGTTGATCAGCGCCTGGAAGCCGATCCAGATGCCGATTCCCTGCGCGACGAGCGCGGCGAAGTGACGCTCGTGCAGCACGGCGCGGCGCCCGATCACGAAGGCGCGGAACACGAGCCAGGCGAACAGTCCTATCACCACGGCGACGCCCGCGAAGCCGAGCTCCTCGGCGATCACGGCGAGCAGGAAATCGGTATGCGCTTCGGGCAGGTACTGCAGCTTCTCGACGCTTGCGCCCAGCCCGACGCCGAACCATTCGCCACGCCCGAAGGCGATCAGCGCGTGCGACAGCTGATAGCCGCTGCCGAACGGATCCGACCACGGGTCCATGAAGCCGAAGATGCGCTGCATGCGATAGGGCGACGACAGCACGAGCCCGGCAAAGCCGAGCGCGAGCATGGCGACCAGCAGGGCGAAGTGCCTGCCGTTCATTCCCCCGAGAAACAGCATGCCGAACGCAGTGACCGCGATCACCACCAGCGCGCCGAAGTCCGGCTCGCGCAGCAGCAGCCAGGATACGAGCAGCATGACCGCCAGCATCGGCAGCAGGCCCTTGCGGAAGCTCTTCAGCACGGCGTGCTTGCGCACGGTGTAGTCGGCCGCGTACAGCACCACCGCGAGCTTCATGAGCTCGGAAGGCTGGACATTAAGTACGCGCAGGCTGAGCCAGCGGCGCGCGCCGTTCACCTCGCGTCCGATGCCGGGCAGCAGGACCATGACCAGCATGAGCAAGGCCCCGACGAACAGCCACGGTGCGGCCTTTTGCCAGGCGCGCACCGGCACCAGGAACACCAGCAGCGCGGCGAGCAAGGACGCGCCCAGGAAGACGCCCTGGCGCAGGAGGAAGTACGCGTAGTTGTGCGCCGTGAAACGGCTCGCGGCGGCGGTTTCGACCGACGCCGAATAGACCATGACGAGGCCGCCGGCGGCGAGCAGCAGCGCGGCCCAGGCGAGCGAGCGATCGTACTCGGCGCCCGGCGCGTTCTGCGCGAACACGTAGCTAGCCACCGGCGAGCCCCCTTACCGCCGCGGCGAATACATCGCCGCGGTGACGGTAGTCGCGGAACATGTCAAAGCTCGCGCAGGCCGGAGACAGCAGCACCGCCTCGCCAGGGCGCGCGCTGCGCGCCGCGACGGTGACGGCGTCCTCGAGCGTGGCGCAGGTCTCGAGCGGCACGCCGCTCGAGGCGAGTGCGCGCGCGATGAGCGGCGCGTCGCGGCCGATGAGCAGCACGCGGCTCGCGCGCTCCGCGACAGGCTGCGCGAGCGGCGCGAAGTCCTGCCCCTTGCCTTCGCCGCCCGCGATCAGCACCACCTTCTGCTCGAGGCCACGCAGGGCGGCGATGGTGGCGCCGACATTGGTGCCCTTTGAGTCGTCGTACCAGGCGACTCCGCCGGCGATGGCGACCCGCTCGAGGCGATGCGGCAGTCCGCGGAAGCTGCGCAATCCCTCAACGATCGCCTCGCGTGCAGCACCGAGCGTGCTCGCGAGCGCCGCCGCGGCGAGCGCATTGGCGGCGTTGTGCCAGCCGTGAATCGGCAGCTCGTCAACCGCGATCAGGGCGTGCGGCCCCTGCGCGAGCTGCTTGGGTCGGTCCGCCGTAACAATGCCGAAGTCCTCCGGCCGCGGCGGCGCGTCCAGCCCGAACGAGATGCGCCGCCCCCCGGCCGGCGCTAGCGCCGCGGCGCGTGGATCGTCGCGATTGAGCACCTGCGTGCCGGCGCCATGGAAGATGCGCGCCTTGGCCGCGCCGTACTCGGCCAGGCCCGCGTAGCGATCGAGGTGATCCTCCGACAGATTGAGCAGCGCCGCGCAATCCGGGGCGAGCGACCACGTGGTCTCGAGCTGGTAGCTCGAGAGCTCGAGCACCCAGGCTGCGGGCAGGCGCCCGGCGTCCAGTCTGCGCCTGAGCGCCTCGAGCGCGGCCGGCCCGATATTGCCCGCCACCTCGCAGTCGACGCCCGCGCTGCGCAGCAGATGTCCGGTGAGCGCGGTGACCGTCGTCTTGCCGTTGGTGCCGGTCACCGCGGCGATCTTCGCGGCCGGGCCGCTGCGCACCTGCCAGGCAAACAGCTCGATCTCGCCCACCAGCGGGATACCGCGCGAGAGCGCGTGCTCTACCACCGGCCCGGCGAGCGCGAGCCCGGGGCTGATGCACACCAGATCGATTCCCGCCAGGAGCCGGGCATCGAACGGTCCAGTGACCAGCTCGCCGGATTGCAAGTCGGCGGCGCGCGGCGGCGCGGCGCGCGTGTCGGCGACGCGCACGCTGCCGCCCGCGCGCACGACCCAGCGGGCGACCGCCAGCCCCGTGTCGCCGAGGCCGAGCACCAGCACGCGCTTGCCGGCGAGCGCCATCGGCTTCGGGCGAGGCAGCAGCTTGAAGACGGGCTCGCTCATCGACACGCTCACCTCAGCTTCAGGGTCGACAGACCGAAGAGCACGAGCATCATGGTGATGATCCAGAAGCGCACCACCACCTGCGATTCCTTCCACCCTTCCAGCTCGTAGTGATGGTGCAGCGGCGCCATGCGGAACACGCGCTTGCCGCCGCTCGCCTTGAAGTAGAGCACCTGGATCACCACCGAGAGGGTCTCGGCGACGAATACGCCGCCCATGATGAACAGCACGACCTCCTGGCGCACGATCACCGCGATGGTGCCGAGCGCGGCGCCGAGCGCGAGCGCGCCCACGTCGCCCATGAACACTTCAGCCGGATAGGCGTTGAACCAGAGAAAGCCGAGCCCGGCGCCGGCGAGCGCGCCGCAGAACACGGTCAGTTCGCCTGCGCCGGGAATGTAGGGCAGACCGAGGTACTTCGAGAATCCGGCGTGCCCTGCGACGTAGGCGAAGATGCCGAGCGCGCTGCCGACCATCACCGTCGGCATGATCGCCAGGCCGTCCAGTCCGTCGGTCAGGTTCACGGCGTTCGACGCACCCACGATCACCAGGTAAGTGAGCACCACAAAGCCGACCAGGCCGAGCGGATAGGCGATGTGCTTGAAAAAGGGCACGATCAGCAGGCTGAGCGCAGGCGTGTCGCGCGCCATCCAAGCGAGCGCCGCTGCGGCGCCGACGCCGATCGCCGACTGCCACAGGAACTTCGCTCTCGCCGAAAGGCCCTTGGGATTGCGCCGCACCACCTTGCGGTAGTCGTCTACCCATCCCACCGCCCCGAAGGCGACCGTCACCAGCAGCACGATCCACACATAGCGGTTGGCGAGGTCGCCCCACAGCAGCGTCGTGATGCCGATCGCGAGCAGGATCAGCGCGCCGCCCATGGTCGGCGTGCCGGCCTTGGTGAGGTGGGTGCTCGGTCCGTCGTCGCGCACCGACTGGCCGATCTTGTAGGTAGTGAGCTTGCGGATCACCAGCGGGCCCATGATGAGCGAGATGGCGAGCGCGGTGAGGCAGGCGAGCACTGCGCGCAGGGTGATGTAGTTGAATACGTTGAACACCCGCACGTCCTTCGCCAGCCAGTGGGCGATCTCGAGCAGCATCAGTGAGCTCCCTGCCGGGCTTGCTCGCCCGTGAGCGCCGCCACGACGCGCTCCATGCGCATAAAGCGCGAGCCTTTCACCAGCACGGTCGCGCCCGCGGTGGCGCGCTTGCTCAGGTCCGAGAGCAGCTCTTCGAGCGAGTCCGCGTGTGTGCCGCCCAGGCCGAAGGCTTCGGCCGCTCCGCGGCTCGCGTCGCCAAGAGCAATCAGACCCGACACGCCGCGGCTGCGCGCGTAGGCGCCCACCTCGCGGTGGAATTCGGGGCCGCGCTCGCCCACCTCGCCCATGTCGCCCAGCACGAGCACGGTGGGCGCCGGGCACGCGGCGAGAATGTCGATCGCCGCGCGCACCGAGTCGGGATTGGCGTTGTAGCTGTCGTCGATGACCGTCGCCCCGAGGGCGGCGCGCTTGACCTGAAGCCGCCCGAGGTAGGGACGGAACGCAGACAGGCCCTCGCCGATCGCGGCCGGCGAGATGCCCGCGGCGTGCGCGCAGGCCGCCGCAGCGAGCGCATTGCGCACGTTGTGCAGGCCGGGGATGGCAAGCGTGGCGGGCGCTTCGCCCGCGGGCGTGCGCACGCGGATATCGCTCGAGAGCGGCTTGAGCTCGTAGCGCGCGCCGACCGCGGCCGAGCCCTCGAGCCCGAATTCGATGCTGCGGTGCGCGCCTGCCGCCCTGCGGAATACGCCGGCGTGCGGGTCGTCCGCGTTCACCACGGCGGTGCCGTCCGCCGGCAGCGCCGCATACACGCTCGCGTTCTCCTCTGCGACCTCGTCTACCGAGCGCATGAACTCGAGATGCTCGCGCTGCGCGTTGTTCACCAGAGCCACCGTCGGCCGTGCGATGCCGGCCAGATAGGCGATCTCGCCCCTGTGATTCATGCCGAGCTCGATCGCGCAGTACCGGTGCGCGGACCGCAAGCGCAGGAGCGTTAGCGGGAGACCGACGTCATTGTTCAAGTTGCCTGCCGTAGCGAGCACCTGATCCTCGCCCGCGTGGCGCCGCAGGATGGAAGCCAGCATCTCCTTGGTCGTGGTCTTGCCGTTCGAGCCGGTGATCGCCACGAGCACCGGCGTAAAGCGTGCCCGCCAGTGGCGTGCCAGGTCGCCCAGCGCGCGCCGCGTGTCCGCGACGACGAGCAGCGGCAGCGGCGCGCGCCCTTCGTAGGCGGCATCGACCACGGCACCGGGGGCTCCCGCTGCGCGCGCCGCGTCGAGGAAGGCATGGCCGTCGAAGCGCTCGCCGCGCAGCGCGACGAACAGCTCGCCGCGCTCGAGGGCGCGGCTGTCGGTCGAGACGCCGGAGAAGCGCGCATCGCCGCCCGAGTGGCGGGCGTCGAGCACGCGCGCGGCCTCGGCGAGCGACATCATCGCGCCCTCCAGCGCGCGAGTGCCGCTTCGGCGAACGCCGCATCCGAGAACGCCAGGCGCCGGCCGGCGATCTCCTGGTAGGTCTCGTGGCCCTTGCCGGCGAGCAGCACGACGTCCTGCGCGCCGGCTTCGCGCACCGCGCGCTCGATCGCCGTCGCGCGCTCGGGCTCGACGAGCGGCGCGCCCGAGGCGCCTGCGCGGATCGCCGCGATGATCGCGTCCGGGTTCTCGCTGCGCGGATTGTCCGAGGTGAGCAGCACGCGATCGGCGAGCCGCGAGGCGATCGCACCCATGACGGGGCGTTTGGCCGGATCGCGGTCACCGCCCGCGCCGAAAACCGCGACCAGCGCGCCGCCGCGTGCGTCGGCCACGGGGCGCAGCGCCTGCAGCACCTTTTCGAGCGCGTCGGGCGTATGCGCGTAATCGACCACCACCAGCGGGCCGCCCGGTCGCGCGAGGCGCTGCATGCGGCCCGGCACCGCGGGCAGCTCGCCGAGCAGCGCAGCTGCGTCGTTGAACGGCATGCCGTAGGCGACCAGGCAGCCGAGCACGCCCAGCGCGTTGGCCAGGTTGAAGCGCCCGATCTGGTTGATGCGCGCCTCGGTCTCGCCCCAGCTCGACACGAGCGCCGCCCGCATCGCGTCACCCTCGTAGCCGATCTCGCGCGCGGCGACGAACTCGCTCACGCTGCCGGGTGCGACGGCGTAAGGCGACAGCGCGTAGCCGATGGTGCGCACGCCGCGCGCTTCAAGCCGGCGCGCGAGCTGCACGCCGAACACATCGTCCAGATTGAGCACTGCCGTGGCGAGCCCGGGCGTGTCGAACAGCGTGCCCTTCGCCTCGGCGTAGGCCTCCATCGTGCCGTGGTAGTCGAGGTGGTCGTGCGACAGGTTCGTGAAAAGCGCGCAATCGAAGGCAACGCCGCCGACGCGGCCCTGCGCAAGTCCGTGCGAGGAAACCTCCATCGCCACGGCGCACGCACCCGCGTCGCGCAGCGCGGCAAGCGTGGCGTGGACTTCGAGCGCATCCGGCGTGGTGTTGAGGGGCGCAGCGAGCGCCCCGGGAAAGCCGCTGCCCAGCGTTCCGATGACCCCCGTTTTGTCGCCGCGAGCGCAGAGCAGCGCGGCGAGCCACTGTGTAGTCGAGGTTTTCCCGTTGGTGCCGGTGACGCCGCACACCCACAGCGCCTCGGAGGGCCGGCCATGAAACTCGTGCGCGAGCGCGCCGGCGCGGCGCTTCAGTCCGCTGACTCCCACGTTCGGCACGTTCCACTCGGCGCGCCAGGCAAAGTCCGCGGACTCCCACACCACCGCGGCCGCGCCGCGGCCGATCGCATCCGCGATGTACGCGCGTCCGTCGGCGTTCTCGCCGGGATAGGCGAAAAACGCCACGCCCGGCGCGCAGCGGCGGCTGTCCGAAGAGAGCCGTTCGATCATTGCTCCCTGCGATGCGAGGTTCGTGAAAATATCCAGTCGCGCGGATTCCACACGTCCACCCAGCAGCCCTTGAGGCGCCAAACCGCATCCACCAACGCGTAGATCAGGCCGCGCATCAGGTGCCCTCCTTGGCAGCGTCGCCCGCGCCCGGCGCGTCGAGCGGCTCGAGCGGCGCGTCGTACGGAACGTTCAGCATGCGCAGTATTCCCTGCATCACCTGCGCGAACACCGGCGCCGCGACCAGACCGCCGTAATAGTCGAGGCGCACGTCGGGCTGATCGATCATGACGGCGAGCACGATGCGCGGCGCCGAGGCGGGGGCAAAGCCGGCGAATGACGCGATGTACTTGTCCGGGGCGTAGCCGCCGTCCTGCTCCTTGTGCGCCGTGCCGGTCTTTCCTGCGACGCGCCAGCCCATGATGCGGGCGAGCGGGCCGGTACCGCCGGGTTGCACCGCGAGCTCGAGCATCCTGCGCACCTCGCGCGCGGTATGCGCCGAGATCACGCGCTCGCCCTGGACGGGGGTTCCGGTGCGCAGCAATGTGAGCGGCACCAGCTCGCCGTCGCGCGCGAATACCGTGTAGGCGTGCGCCAGCTGCATCAGGCTCACCGCTATGCCGTGGCCGTAGGCCATGGTCGCCTGCTCGATGGGACGCCAGGTCTTCCAGGGACGCAGCTGGCCGCCCGACTCGCCGGGAAAGCCCAGCGCAGGCGGCGTACCGAAGCCCACGCGCCTGAACATGCTCCACATCTGCTCGCGCGGCAGCTCAAGCGCGATCTTGGCCGCGCCGACGTTCGACGAAACCTGGATCACCTGCGCGACGCTCAGGATCCCGTCTTTGTGCGCGTCATGGATCGTGTAGCCGCCGAGCCTGTACTTGCCGCCATCGGTCTGCAGCCGCGTCGCCGGCGTGACGTGCCCCGTCTCGAGCGCGAGCGCGATGGTGAAGGGCTTGAGGGTCGAGCCAGGTTCGAAGCTGTCGGTGAGCGCGCGATTGCGCAGCTGCGACCCGGTGAGGTGCGCGCGGTTGTTCGGGTTGTAGGACGGCACGTTCGCCAGCGCGAGCACCTCGCCGGTACGCACGTCGAGCGCGACGATCGCGCCAGCCTTGGCATGGTGCGCTGCCACCGCGTCCCTCAGGGCGCTGTAGGCGAGGCTCTGGATCTTGCTGTCGATCGACAGCGTCAGGTCCTTGCCGTCCTGCGCCGCGTGCACCGATCCCACGTCCTCGACGATGCGTCCCAGGCGGTCCTTGATCACGCGGCGGCTGCCGGGCTTGCCGCCGAGCGTGGATTGGTAGGCGAGCTCGATGCCCTCCTGGCCGGTGTCGTCGACGCCGGTGAAGCCGATCAGGTGCGCGGCGACTTCACCCGCCGGGTAGTAGCGCCGGTATTCCTGCTGCTGGTACACGCCGGGGATCCCGAGCGCGTCCACCTTCTGCGCGGTGTCGGGCGACACCTGTCTCTTGAGATAGACGAAGTCGCGGTCGGTTTCGGCGAGTTTCTTCGCCAGCTCGCGCGCGTCCATCCCCAGCAGCTGCGCGAGCTTCCGCTTCGCCTGCGCGCCCGCCTCGACGTCGGTCGGGATCACCCAGATGGACTTGACCGGCGTCGATACCGCGAGGGCCTCGCCATTGCGATCGAACACCCGGCCGCGCGTCGCGGGTATCTCGAGCACGCGCGAATAGCGCGCCTCCCCTTTTTCCTGCAGGAAGTCGGTCTTCATCGCCTGCAGGTAGACCGAGCGCCCGACGAGCACGCCGAAAGCCGCAATGAACACGATGAGCACGAAGCGCGCCCGCCATACTGGCAGGCGCACGACCGCAGGCGCGGCGGCGATGCTCATTTCGCCGCCCCCGCCGGCAGCTTCACGATCACCACGCTGCGCGGGTCGGGCACGTGCATGCCGAGCGTCTGGCGCGCGATCTGCTCCACGCGGGAGTGCAGCGCCCAGGTGCTCGCTTCGAGCTGCAGCTGGCCGTACTCGACATCGAGCTGGCGCGCGCGCTGCTCCTCGCGCTCCAGTTCGGAGAACAGCGTACGCGCCTTGTGCTGGGAAGTGACGAGCCCGAGCGCGCAGACGACGAGAACCAGGAGGAGGAGAAGGTTCAGCTTCGCCACGCGTCGGGCTCGATTCGGTCAAAGAGCGACGGGTCGAGAGGTACACCCGTGCGCTCGGCAACGCGCAGCATTGCGCTGCGCGCGCGAGGATTCGCGTCAATTTCGGCGGCCGAGGCGCGGATGGCACGGCCTACGATCTTGAGCGGCATTTGTGGCAATTCGCTGGCGCGGATCGGCAATTCCCGCGGCAGCTCGGCGCGCGAGGCCGCGCGCATGAAGCGCTTGACGATGCGGTCCTCGAGCGAGTGGAAGCTGATTACGGCGAGCCTCCCGCCCGGCGCGAGCCGCGCGACCGCCTGGGGCAGCATCAGCGACACTTCCTGAAGCTCCCGATTGACGAGAATCCGTAGAGCTTGAAAGGTGCGCGTCGCCGGATCCTGGCCCGGCTCCCGTGTGCGGACCGCCGCACCCACGATATCGGCAAGTTGCTTGGTGCGAACGACGGGTTCGCGCTCGCGAGCAGCAACAATCGCCTTTGCAATCTGTTTAGCAAACCGTTCTTCGCCATAGTCCCCTATCGCCTCCCTGATCTCCCGCTCGCTGGCGGCTGCGAGCCACTGCGCCGCCGTTTGTCCGCTGCTCGGGTCCATGCGCATGTCCAGGGGCCCGTCGGCGCGGAACGAGAATCCGCGCGCCGGGTCCTCGAGCTGCGGCGAGGACACCCCGAGGTCGAAGAGCATGCCGTGCGCGTGCCGCACGCCCTGCGCGTCCAGCACGCTGGCGAGCTCGCTCAGGCGCGCGTGCACTGCGCGCAGCCTGGGATCGGCGATCGAGCGCGCCGCGGCGAGCGCCTGCGGATCGCGATCGATGGCGATCAGCACGCCGCGCGGTCCGAGCCGCTCGAGGATCGCGCGGCTGTGGCCGCCGCGCCCGAAAGTGCCGTCCACGTAGGTGCCGTCCGGCCGCACGGCGAGCGCCTCGACGGCCTCCTGGAGCAGCACGGTGCGATGCGTGAGCGTCTGCGCGCCCATCGTTCGCTTCCGCCGTCACAGCGAGAAGCCCTCCATGCCGGGCGGCGGGCCGCCCGATCCCGCCAGTGCGCCGGCGAGCTTCGCGCTCCACACGCCGTTGTCCCACAGCTCGAAGTAGCTTCCCTGGCCGACCATCATCGCCTCGCGCTCGAGGCGCGCGTGCTGGCGCAGCGCGGCGGAGAGCAGCACGCGCCCGGAGCCGTCGGGCTCGATGTGCTCCTCGAAGCCGAGCAGCAGCCGCTTCCACCAACTCGCCTGCGGATTGAAGCTGGGAAACGTCTCGACCTTCGCGCGCACGGGCTCCCAGGCGCTCTCCGGATAGATCAGCACGCAGCCGTCAGGGTGCGCCGTCACCACGAGGGGCTTGCCGGGTTGGAGCAGCGCATCGCGATGGCGCGTCGGAATGGCCAGGCGGCCCTTCGCGTCAAGCGTGATGACAGATGCGCCGTGAAATGTCCCGCCCATGCCCCTTTTTTCCTTTGGCGACGCACACGTAGAGAAGTATCTCCGCGTTTCGCCACTTTTTTCTACGTTTTCCCACTGTATGGGAAAGCCGAGGGGAGGTCAAGGATCAGTGAGGCATTTTTTCTCGTTTAGACAAAGACTTAGGGGGAAAAGACGAGACGAAGTCTACAGCCGAAAAGATAGCCGCAAATCAATTACTTAATTCCGTAAGTGAAAGTGACTTCGAGAAGAGCGGGAAAGCCAGCCGTCGCGCTCCGGCGACGGCAGGCCCGCGTTCAGGCGCCGCGCGCCAGGCGATTGATCGCGTCTGCGGAAACGCTCAGCTTGGCGCCCGCGGCGTGGATTTCGCGCCAGGTGGTCGGGTCCACCGTGATGCCTTCGGCGAGGCGCCGCGCGCGTGTCTCACGCTCGGGGTCGCCCGCAAGTCGCACCTTGTCGAAGCCCGGCGCCGGCGGTGACTTTCGCACCCACTCGACGAATGCTGCGGCCTCGCCAGCGAACAGCTGCGCGGTACCGAGCTTCGCGGGGTCGATCAGGATGCTGAGCATGCCGTTCAACACGCGCTTTTTCGTGCGCTCTCCGGTGTGCTGCGTGCCGCCGCCCGTGAGCGCGCCGCCGAGCAGCTCGCAGACCACCGCGAGGCCGTAGCCTTTGTGCAGCCCCATCGTGGTGAGCGCGCCAAACGGCTCGATGACGCCGTAACGCGGATCAAGCGTCGGATTGCCCTTGTCGTCGATGAGCAGCCCCGGCGCCACCTTCTCGCCCTTGTTGTGCGCGACGCGGATCTTGCCCTGCGCGACGGCGCTGGTCGCCAT
>DASPRB010000234.1:0-34436 GCA_035624675.1 Burkholderiales bacterium | reverse complement strand
CCACCCCATGAAGGCCGCTCGACCCACCGGAGGTCTTCGTACACCGTGTGAGGAATATCACCAGTCAGCCCTGATTTTCAAGGGGGTTTCGGTGGACTTTCAGACTGTCGGAGCGTACGCTCCCCGGTCTGAAGCCACCCGGGGGGAGAAGGGGAGAGATGGCCCAGGCGCAGCTCAGGGTGCTGCCGATGGCCCGCAATACCGTCATGGTCGTCGACGACCAGTCGACCGGCCGCGCGATTCTCGAGCAGGTTGTACGTAGCCTGGATCAGCGCGTGGTCGTCGAGGGCTTCGCGCGCCCCGTGGACGCGGTGGTCTGGGCGACGCGCCACGTGGCGGACCTCGTGCTGGTCGACTACATGATGCCGGACATGGACGGCATCGAATTCGTCAAGCGGCTGCGAGCGCTGCCGGGTTACGAGCACATCCCGATCGTGATGGTAACGGTGCACGACGACCGCAAGGTGCGCTACGCTGCCCTGGATGCCGGGATCACCGACTTCCTCACCAAGCCGGTCGATGCGCGCGAGTGCCTCGCTCGCTGCCGCAATCTCCTCACCCTGCGGCGCCAGCAGCTCGCGCTCGAAGACCGCAAGCGGCTTCTGGAAGGCATGGTCGACGAGGCGACGCGCGAAGTGCGCGAGCGCGAGAAGGAAACGCTGCTGCGTCTCGCACGCGCTGGCGAGTTCCGTGACGCGGAGACGGGCTACCACCTGATCCGCATGGCGCGCTACTCGCGCCTGATCGCGGGAGCGATCGGGCTGGACCGCGACGAATGCGAGACGGTCGAGCTCGCCGCGCCGCTGCACGACATCGGCAAGATCGGCATCCCGGACCAGATTCTGCTCAAGGCCGGCAAGCTCGACGACGCCGAGTGGGAGGTGATGCGACGGCATCCGGTGATCGGTCACGAGATCCTGAAGGGCAGCGCGTCCAAATACGTGCGCATGGGCGCCCTGATCGCTCTGGGCCATCACGAGAAATACGACGGCTCGGGATACCCCAACGGCCTCGTCGGCGACCACATCGTACTGTGCGCGCGCATCGTCACGGTGGCGGACGTCTACGACGCGCTCACGTCGGTGCGTCCGTACAAGAATGCGTGGCCGACCGAGGACGCGCTGCAATACCTGCGTGCGCAACGCGGCGGACATTTCGACCCGCGCCTGGTCGACGCGTTCATCGGCGTGCGCGCGGACGTCGAGCGCGTGCAGAACGAGTGGCGCGATCCGGCGAAAGAGACGGCCGAGAGCTAATGAACGCCCTGCTGGACGCCTTCCGCCAGCTGCGCGCGCGTCTCGCCGCGCGGCCGGATACCGAGCACGAGCAGGCGACCGTTCGGCTGCTGGTCGGGGCCGCTGTCCTCGTTTACCTCCTTCCGGGAACGAAAGATCCGTTCTCGGATCCCGTCGTCGCGGTGATGATCAGCTACCTCCTGGTGGCGGTGCTTCTTTTCAGCCGCATTCTGGTGGTCCCAGGGGAGTCCCCGGCTCGCCGCATTCTCGCAACGCTGCTTGATATCGGAACGCTTTCCTGGTTGATGGCATACGTTGGCGAGCGCGCCGCGCCTCTGTTCCTCATCTACGTGTGGGTGACGCTGGCGAACGGTTTCCGCTTTGGTCGGCGCTACTTGCTGGCGTCTCTCGCGATGAGCGTCGCCGGCTTCTTCGCCGTGCTCTTGCAGAGCGACTACTGGCACGCGAATGCGTCCATGGGATATGGTCTGCTCGTCGGTTTCGTGCTCCTCAGTCTCTATGTGAGATCGCTGGTGACGAAGCTGTTCGACGCAATCGGACGCGCGGAGGCCGCGAATCAGGCCAAGCGGCGCTTCATCTCCGTGGTGAGCCACGAGATGCGCACGCCGCTCAACGCCATCATCGGCATGTCCGACCTGTTGCGCGATACGCCCCTCAATCGCGAACAGGCGGACATGCTGCAGACGCTGCGAGGCTCCTCGCGCGTAATGCTCGGATTGGTCGAGGACGTGCTCGACTTCTCGAAGATCGAGGCCGGTAAACTGGTTCTCGAGCAGTCCGATTTCGATCTGCACGCACTCGTCAACAGTACTTGCCGGATTGTCGCGGCGCAGGCCGCCGCCAAAGGCATCGAGTTCGTGGTATCGCTGATGCCGGAGGTGCCCCCTGCGGTGCGCGGCGACGCGCACTACTTGCGCCAGGTGCTGATCAATCTCGCGGGCAATGCTGTCAAGTTCACTGAGCGCGGCAGCGTGACCGTGCACGTAAGCGCCCAGGAAGAAACCGATTCGAACGTGCGGCTCAAGTTCTCAGTGCGCGACACGGGTATTGGAATTTCGGCGGAAGCGCAGGCGCGCATCTTCGAGAGCTTTACGCAGGGCGATCAGTCGACCACGCGCCGCTTCGGCGGCACCGGGCTCGGCACGACGATTGCCAAGCAGCTCATTGAGCTGATGGGTGGGCGCATCGGCTTGGAGAGTTCAGTCGGGCTCGGCAGTACGTTCTGGTTCGAAGTGACGCTGGAGAAGCAGCGCGGGCACCTTGGCGTCGCCGAGGGTGAACTTGCAGGTGCGCGTGTCATGCTGATTGGGTTCCCGCGCGAGGAGCGCGAGGCGCTCGAGCAGGCGCTCTCCGGGTGGGGCGCGACGGCTGTTTCCGTCGGAGACATCGCCGAGGGAGGTGCGCGCCTGGTCGCTGAGATCAGCTTGGCCAAGCCCTACCACAGCGCACTGCTGCACGCGCCGCGCGAGGACCGCCATCTCGCGCACCGCTTCCAACGTGTCGCGCCCGATCCCGCGCCGCCGCTGGTGCTCGCCGTCCCGCGGGATGCGGAAGTGCCGCGCTTCGAAGCCCTTTCGTCCGGGTTCGCCGCAGTGCTTGAGTTGCCCTTCGACAAGCGGCAACTGTTCAACGTACTGCATTCGGTGAGTGCCGGCGACGAGGTGCACGAAGGTGTCGTGCGGCTCCAGGATTACGCGCGTCGTGGCGCAAGCGTGCGCAAGCTCCGCGTCCTGGTAGCGGACGACAACGCGACTAATCGCGAGGTGCTTGGCAAGATTCTCGAGCGTGGTGGCCACGACGTCACGCTCGTCGAGGATGGCGAACAGGCTCTAGACGCGGTTGAGCGCGAGCACTATGACATCGTCCTGCTGGACCGCAATATGCCCGTCATGGGCGGCATCGAAGCTCTGCGAGCCATGCGGCTGCTCGCGGGCCCGCATGCTCGCCTGCCGATTGTGATTCTGTCGGCCGATGTCACCGCAGAGGTGAAGCGGGAATGTCTCGAAGCGGGCGCCGATGCGTTCCTTTCCAAGCCGGTCGAGGCGGGCCGGTTGCTCGAGCAGATTCAGGGCATGGTTGCGGGAAAGGGCCTTGTCGATATGCCGCAAGCGACCGCCGAGAAATCGGCGCCCCGCATCCCGCGGCCCGGGGACCTCGTATCCGAGCCGACGGCGGTGGTTAACGCCGAGACACTGGCACATCTCGATGAACTCGGCACATCGCCGGCGTTTCTGGAGCGGCTGATCGGCGTCTATCTGACCGACAGTGCGGCATTGCTGAGCAAGGTCGAAGCGGCCCTCGCAAATAGGAACATACAAGAGTTTCGTGCGCACTTGCATGCCATGAAGGGCTCTTCCGCCAGCATGGGAACCGATCGGCTCACGATGCTCTGTTCGCAGCTTGGCAGGTTGTCCGATGCCGAGCTGCGCCTCCAGGCGCCCGCGCTGTTCAAGTCCGTGAGTGCTGAGCTCGCTGCGGCGCGTGCCGAGCTGGAAGACTACCTGCGGAACAAGCAGCGATCCGCGGGCTGAACGCAATTAGAATGCTGACGGGCACCGCAGCAGAATGTAGCTTGCGGCAATAAACCTTTCGACTTGCTACCGCTAAAACGCATGTCCTTCTTTATTACTCTTATTGAAATGACCGACGCCAGTCGGCGCGACCTTGAAACGATCCCGAAGATGCATTCGATGATTCATCACGGGCTCACGCTTGCGGAATACAAGGCGTTTCTCCACGATCTGTACTACATCGTGTGGCATTTCTGCCCGATCATGGCATC
This sequence comes from Burkholderiales bacterium, assembly GCA_035624675.1. Taxonomy (GTDB): domain Bacteria; phylum Pseudomonadota; class Gammaproteobacteria; order Burkholderiales; family SG8-39; genus DAHVFK01. Next base: position 30,398 of record DASPRB010000234.1, on the reverse strand, counting down.
AGCGGCGTCGCGGTGCGGCGACCGTTTTCGTGACGTGCGCTACGAGCTCTATGAGCGGATCGAAGAGGAGAAGAATCACGAGACCTGGGTGCTCCAGGACATCGAGGCGATCGGCGGCGACGTGAAGGGCACGATGGCCAGTCCTCCGAGCGCGCCGGCGCAAGCAATGATCGCCTTCAATTATTTCGGTGCCGAGCGGGTGCACCCGTGCTCGGTGCTCGGCATGCTATACGCCCTGGAAGTGATTGCGTCCGTCTATGCTGGCAGGGTCTCCGAATCCATCGCGCGCGCCATAGGTCGCGACGTCGAAAGCGGCGGCTTCAAGTTCCTCTCGTCGCATTCGAGCATGGACCAGGACCACGTGGCCAAACTCAACAAGCTGGTGAAAACGATCGAGGATCCTGCCGCCCAGGATGCGATCGTCAACTCCACACGCGTCAACTTCTACCAGTTCGGGCGTATGTTTTACGAGGGAGGGTTCCTTTCCGGCATTGCCGGCTGAGATCGCTTGGACTTACATCGCAGCCGCAGCGCGTTCCTCGGCCAGCGCCTCGTCGGCGACGTTTGCGACGTCCCCATACTCCATGCGTCGCATCTGTGCGCGCACGATCCGTCCCATCATTTTTAAGTCTCGGTCGCCCAACCGGAACGCGGCGTCAACCCAGACATCAGTGATCGCGTCGAGCTCCTCTCGCGTCACTGGATTTACGCACCGGCGAGCCCGAAACGCGGCCTGCATTCCGTTACGTCGCTTGCTGTTCTTTGCGATCCAGTCGCGGACGGCGCCTTCTCCCTCTCCATCCTTCACCAGAACATCGATCACGCCCATTTCGTGGAGTTCGGCCGCCGAAAGGATTCTTCCCGACAAGATCAGCTCCTCGGCCGCGCGCATCCCGATACGACGCGCGAGCAAGCTATAAGCACCCATGCCCGGGAAGAGGTTGAACAGGATCTCCGGGAAGCCGAGCTGCGCACGCTCTTCAGCGATGATCACGTCGGAGGCGAGCGCACACTCGAACCCGCCGCCCAGCGCGTCTCCTTGCACCAGCGCAATCTTGGTCAGCGTCGGGCTGAAGAAGCTCTGACTACGCGGATGCACGTTGTCGATACATAGCTTGGCATAGTGCGCGAGCGCTTCGCGATCGCGCGCCTTGATCAGCAACACGAAGAGCGCAAGGTCGCCGCCGAGATTGAATACGCCCGAAACCCTCGAGGCGGTGACGTAATAGTTGACTTCGTGGCTGACACCGTCGAGATCGACGCGCCCGGCGTTCGCCATGAGCTGCTGGTCGTGCCTGAGAATGTCTCGCATCAGTCCGAGACTGAAACAGGCGGTGCCTCCCTTGGGATTGAAATAGCCCCACACGGTATTGATCGCCGGCTCAAACTCGGTTTCGTACTGAGTGTTGGCCTTGCCGTAGGGCACACGAAGCCCGATTGCATCGCGCATGTTGCTCATTTGCTCCTCCCTTCCCCGATTGAAGGCTCCCGGAACCGGGAGCCGGATTCACTTTCGGCTCTGCGAGGGCACGCGCCCCGCCCGAACCTCCCGCGGCCATTAGACGCCGGTTCGTCAAGGTGTGCAATGTTTTGCAAAGGGGAAAAGTGTGACAAATTAGGCTTATTGTCCGAAGACCTAAGATCGTTTCGACCCTCAGGTGCGTCGTCCGCTGCACCGCAACGAAGCTTAGGGCGGGCAGCACGAAGCCGCGAAACCGTGAAAAAATTCACGCTGGCCGCGAGGCTTCTAGGCCTTTTGTCCTGCCCGAGCTTGGCAAAGCGGTCGAAAGCGTGAATTAGTTCACATCGAGGATAAGGCGCAGCGCAGGCGCGGAATCCGCGTACGAAAACCTCCCCGTCGCGTGGCACGCGGCCAATGCGCGGGCGATCTCGGCGCGCAACAGCAAACCTCTACACATCGCAGAGCGATGTCGATATGCCACGAGTCGAATGCTCGCTACACGCTGGCAGGCCTTTCATCCCCGTGATTCTCTCGGCGCCGAGAATCTGTCGCGACGCGGTTGCACTGCAGGTGTCCTTTTACGTACTCCGACCGGTCACTGGGCAAGATCGCGCCGTCTTGAGCAGTGCGCCGGAAAATGTGCAGTGGCAGATCGAGCGGTGATCGGTTACATTCGGACGCAGACCGCTTCGTGCGCGCAGATGAAGAAGGGGGCAGCATGTACGCGATCGTCTACAAGGCCGACGGTTTCCCGGTGTGCCGGCAGGTGCCGGGAGTGTCCCCCGATCCGGTCGTCACATGGAACACCGAGGCCTCCGCGAAGACCTTCATCGCATCCAAGAGCGCGGAAGCCGAGTTCCTGACAATTCGCTTGACCGACGAAGCGATGGACAGGATCGCGAGCGCGATGGGCTGCCCCGTCGAAGCTATTACCTTCGAGCCCTATCCGGGCTGATCACACCTCGACGTTGTCGATGAGGCGCGTCGCGCCGAGGCGCGAAGCGGCGAGCACCACGAGTTCGCGGTCTGCCGGGGAAGGCGCGACGAGCGTGCGCCGCTCGCGCACCTCGACGTAATCGGGCGCCCAGCCCGCGGCGGCGAGCGCAGCCGTCGCCTGCGCGCCAAGCGCAGCGTAGTCGCGCTCACCCCCGTTTATCCGTGCACGAACGCCGAGCAGCGTACGGCGCAGCGTCGGCGCCTCGGCGCGCTCGGCGGCCGACAGATAGACGTTCCGCGAGCTCATCGCCAGGCCGTCGGCTTCGCGCACCGTTTCCCCGGCGACGATCTCCACCGGCAGGTCAAACTGGCGCACCATGCCCCGCACGACGACCAGCTGCTGATAATCCTTCTTGCCGAATACGGCGAGCGTCGGCTGCACGCAATTGAACAGCTTGAGTACGACGGTGGCGACGCCGTGGAAGAACCGCGGCCGGAACTTGCCCTCCAATTCATTCGCGACCGGCGGCGGCTCCACGATGTAGCGCTGCGGCTCGGGATAGAGCTCCTGCTCGGCCGGCGCGAACACGAGGTCCACCTTTTCGGCGCGCAGTTTGTCGCAATCGCTCTCCAGGCTGCGCGGGTACCGCTCGAAGTCCTCGCCCGGCGCGAACTGCAGTCGGTTGACATAGACGCTGACGGCAACTCGGGCGGCGCGCGAGCGCGCAATGCGCACCAGCGCCAGGTGGCCTTCGTGCAGGCTGCCCATGGTAGGCACGAAGGCAAGCGACTGCTGCCCGCGCTCGCGGCGCAAAGTGGCGATGTCGTGCACGATGCGCATGGCGCGCCTCAGCCCAGATTGAAATATTCGCGACGGCTCTTCATGGCGCGCATGCGCTCTATCAGCAGTTCGAAATCCGCGTCCCGCTCCACGAAGTTCAGGTTCTCGGAATTCACGATCAAAAGGGGCGCCGCAGTATAGTGGTAGAAAAACCGAGAGTAACCTTCGGCGAGCAGCGCCAGGTACTCCTCGCTAATGCCGCGCTCGAACTGCTCCGCGCGGCGCCTGACGCGCTCGATCAGCGTATCGGGCTGCGCCTGGAGGTAGACGACGAGGTCCGGAGTGGGGGCGTGCGGGCGCAGTGCCTCGTAGATTCGATCGTATAGCGCCAGCTCGTCGCCTGACAGCGTGATGCGCGCGAACAGGGGGTCCTTGTCGAGCAAGAAGTCCGACACCGTGGCGCGCGAGAACATGTCGGGCTGTGCCAGCGGCTCGATCTGCTTGGCGCGCTGGAACAGGAAGAATAGCTGGGTGGGCAGCGCGTAGCGCGGCATGTCCTGGTAGAAGCGCGCGAGGAACGGATTTGCTCCGGGCTGCTCCAGCAGCAATTCGGTGCCCAGTCGGGCGGCGAGTCGCTTGGCAAGGCTGGTCTTGCCCGCACCAATCGGGCCTTCGACGACAATGTAGCGATAGCGCGCACTCACGCGATGCGCTCGATTCGCTGGCCGCGGCAGTCGCCGAGCAGCTCCTCCACGCGACCATACCCCGGGATCAGGGCGCGGGGTGCGAGTTCGGCCAGGGGCTCGAGCACGAACGCCCGCTCGTGCATGCGCGGATGAGGCAACGTCAGGTCCGGCGTTACGAGCGTGGTCTGCCCGTAGAGCAGCAGGTCCAGATCGAGCGTGCGCGGCGCGTTTGGAAACGGGCGCTCGCGTCCGTGGCGCGCCTCGATCGCCGAGAGCTCGTCGAGGAGGCGCCGCGGGTCGAGGGCGGTTTCGAGCTGTGCCACCGCGTTGACGAAGTCGGGTTGGGCTGCGTGCGCCAACGGAGCGCTGCGGTAGAGGCCGGAGTGACGCACCAGGCGCGTATCGGGGAGGCGCGCCAGCTCATCCAGCGCACGCAGCACGTGCTCGCGCGGCCCGTCGAGGTTGGATCCCAACCCAACGTATGCCGTCGTGGCACTCACGTGGCCTGATGTGCCCCGGCCGCATCGGGCGGCTTTTTACGGCGCCGCCGGCGGCGCTTGCGCGGCGCGGCGCCGGGCACCAACATCGCTGCCCGGGTATCGGGGTCGGCCGACTGGAATGCTCGCCACCAGGCTTCGAGGTCGGCGCTCGCCTCGCCGCTCGCTGCGCGCAGCGCCAGGAAGTCGTACGCCATGCGAAACCGCGGCGTCTCGAGCAGCCGGTACGGGCGCTGTCCCGAGCGCTGCTCGAAGCGTGGCTGCATGGCCCAGATCTCGCGCATGGTCGCGGTCAGCTTGCGGGTGATCGCCAGCTTCTCGCACTGCGCGTCCAGGATCTCGTCCATGGCCGCTTCGACGGCCGGCAGCGTGCGCTCGCCACGCCCCTCGCGCGCCTTCCACGCAGCGAGCACCTGATGCCAGAGCAGCGCTGCAAACAGGAAGGCGGGCGACACGGGACGGTCGGTCTTGACGCGCTCGTCGGTCTGCGCGAGAGCGAGCGTCACGAAGCGCTCGCCGAGCGGTTGCTCGAGTATGACGTCGAGGAGAGGCAGTACGCCGTGATGCAGACCTTCTTCGCGCAGCTGGCGCAGACAGGCGCTCGCGTGCCCTGAGAGGAGCAGCTTGAGCATTTCGTCGAACAGGCGCGCCGGCGGCACGAGCTCGAGCAGCGAAGCGAGCTTGCGAATCGGAGCGCGCGTACCCGTATCCAGCGTCAAGCCAAGCTTGGCGGCGAGCCGCACCGCGCGCAGCATGCGTATCGGGTCTTCGCGAAACCGGATCTCCGGATCGCCGATCATGCGCAGGGTGCGCTTGCGCAGGTCGGCGATGCCGCCGTGGTAGTCGACGACCTCCTCGGTCGCAGGATCGTAGTACAGCGCGTTGATCGAGAAATCGCGCCGCAGCGCGTCCTCTTCCTGCGAGCCGAACACGTTGTCGCGCAGGACCCGGCCGTGCTCGTCCTTTTGCGCAGTTTCGGTATCGGTTGCCCGGAAGGTCGAGACCTCGACGGTCTCCTGGCCGATTATCACGTGCACCAGGCGGAAGCGACGACCGATGATGAGCGCCCGGCGGAACAGGGGCTTGACTTGCTCGGGTCGCGCGTCCGTCGCGACATCGAAGTCCTTCGGCTCGATTCCGAGAAGGAGGTCGCGCACCGCGCCTCCCACGACATACGCGGAGAATCCAGCCTCCCGCAGCACGTCACAGACCTTGAGTGCTCCCGCACTCAGCTGACTGCGCGCCAGTCCGTGCTTCTGGACCGGCACGCGCAGAGGCCCCTGCGCGGGCAGGCCGAGTACGCGGCGGATGAACCGTTTGATCATCGAGAGGCGGGATTTTAACCGCGGAGCGAGATCGTCGCCCAACCGCGGCGCGCCGCCTCGCCCGCCAGTTGTGCATCGGGATCGACCGCCACGGGATGGCTGACGCGTTCGAGCAGCGGCAGGTCATTGTGCGAATCGCTGTAAAAGGTGCTCACCGCAAAGTCGCGCAGTGCATGCCCCTGCGTGGCGAGCCACTCCTCGAGGCGGCGGATCTTCCCCTCGCGAAAGCAGGGTGTGCCCGCCAGACGGCCGGTGAAGTGCCCGTCGAGTGACTCGGGCTCTGTGGCAATGAGATGCGCGATTCCGAACTCGCGTGCGATGGGCGCGGTCACGAAGCTGTTGGTCGCCGTGACGATCGCGCACAGATCGCCGGCGTGCAGGTGTCGTCGCACCAGCGCGCGCGCCGGCGTGCCGATCATCGGCAGGATGCGCTCGCGCATGAATGCGGCGTGCCAGCGGCGCAGATCCTCAGGCGTATGCTCGGCCAGCGGCCGCAGGGCGAACCCCAGGTATTCGTGGATATCGAGCGTCCCCGCCACGTACTGGTCGTAATACTGCTGGTTCTGCGCTTCGTAGGTCGCGCGCTCGAGCACGCCCCGATCGACCAGGAACTGCCCCCATTCGTAGTCACTGTCGCCGGCCAGCAGGGTATTGTCCAGATCGAACAGCGTCAGGTTCATGGCTCGCGCGCCTTGAGCGCCTCGCGCACCAGCGGCACGGTGATGTGGCGCTGCCTGGCGAGCGAGTATCGGTCGAGCAGCGCGATCACCGCGGCGAGCGAGGTCAGGTCGCGCGGCAGGCGGGTGAGCAGATACGACAGGACGTCCTCGCCCAGGTGCAGACCGCGGGCATCGGCCTGCGCGCTCAGGTAATGCGTCCTGTCCTCGTCGGACAGGGGCTTCAGGTGATAGACCAGACCCCAGGCGAGGCGCGTACGCAGGTCGGCGCGCAGCTCAAGGGCGGCCGGCGGAGCATTTCCCGCAGCGAGGACGGCACCGTGGCCATCGCGAGCGGCGTTGATCGCGTTGAAGAGCGCGATCTGGGCCTCCTCGCCGAGCGCATCGACGTCGTCGGCCACCGTGAGTGCGTGCGATGGCTGGGCTGCGCACGCTGCGGCGCGCAGCAGGTGCGATTTACCGCAGCCCGGACCGCCCCACAGGTAAACGATGGCTTCGCGGAGGCGCCCCGCGGCGAGCTCTTGCACGCGCAGCAGAGCCTCTGCGTTGGCTCCCGCGACGAAGTTCTCGAAAGCGGGCTCCGGCGTCGGAGCGATCGCGAGAGGCAGTTGTTCCATCGGAGGTTTCAGGAAGCGGGTCCCGCACACCGGTGTTTCAGATGCAGGGTAGAATCCCGGCAAACGCGAAACTGTATCACGCTGCCGCGGCGCGCCGCCGCGCCTTCCAGGGATATGCCGGACAGTCTTACCTATCGCGACGCGGGCGTCGACATCGATGCGGGCGACGCGCTCGTCGAGGCGATCAAACCGCTTGCCAAGCGCACCATGCGCCCCGAGGTGCTGGCCGGCATCGGCGGCTTCGGCGCGCTGTGCGAGATCCCGAAGAAGTACCGCCAGCCCGTGCTCGTCTCGGGAACGGACGGTGTCGGCACGAAGCTCAAGCTCGCCTTTGCGTTCGGGCGTCATGACACCGTAGGGATCGACCTTGTTGCAATGAGCGTGAACGACGTGCTCGTCCAGGGGGCCGAGCCGCTGTTCTTCCTCGACTACTTCGCCTGCGGGCGCCTCGATCCGGGCGTTGCCGCGGAAGTGATCGGCGGGATCGCGCGCGGCTGCGAGCTGGCTGGGTGCGCGCTCATCGGCGGCGAGACCGCGGAGATGCCCGGCATGTACGCGCAAGGCGAGTACGACCTTGCAGGCTTCTGCGTCGGTGTCGTCGAGCGCGAGCAGATCCTGGATGGTCGCTCGATCGCGCCGGGCGATGCGGTGATCGGCATCGCCTCGAGCGGCGCGCATTCGAACGGCTACTCGCTCATTCGCAAGATCCTGGAGCGTGCGAAGCCGGATTTGGACGCCGACCTGGGCGGAACGCCCCTGCGCCAGGCGCTGCTCGCGCCGACGCGGATTTACGTGAAGCCGGTGCTTTCGCTCGTGCAGCAGCTGCCGCTCAAGGGACTGGCGCACATCACCGGCGGAGGCATCACCGGGAACGTGCCGCGAATCCTGCCGTCGGGCCTGCGTGCCGCCATACGCGCCGCGTCCTGGCCGCGGCCTTTACTGTTCGCCTGGCTGAAGGAGCTGGGCGCCGTGAGCGAAGAGGAAATGTATCGCGTGTTCAACTGCGGCATCGGCATGGTCGCGGTCGTGGGGCGGGAGCACGCGGCGCGTGCGGTGCGGCTGCTTCAGGAAGCGGGTGAGAGCGCGTACGAAATCGGCGCAATCGAGGCCTGCGCCCAAGGCGAAGCACCGTCGGTCGTGTATTAGAGCGAGCCGCGGCGCGCCAGGTAGATCCCGGCGAGTACCACGGCGCCGCCCAGGATCTGCGGCGGCGCAAGGCGCTCGCCGAGCAATGCCCAGGCGAAGCCAGCGGCCATGACCGGCTGCAGCAACAGGCTCACTGAAGAAAAGGCTGCAGGTAGGGAGGCAAGCGCGTAGGCAATCAGCCCCTGACCGGCGGCATGCGATACGAGCGCGAGTCCCACGAGTTTCAGCCAACCGCCAGCCGAGTGGGGAAAGAACGGCTCGCCGGAAGCGAGCGCCACGGGAAGTAGGACCAGCGCCGTGACGCTGCTGGTGACCGCCATCAGGCGCAGGGTCGTCGCGCCGCGGTCGCGCAGGCCCTTCACCGCCAGCAGGTACCACGCGTAAAAGATAGCCGTGACGACGCCGAGCGCGTCGCCCGTGAAGCCGGTGGAGGACGTCGCGACGCTGGCGCGCACCAACAGCGCTACCCCTGCGAGTGCCGCGGCCAGTCCGGCGAGGAACAACCCGCTTGGTCTTTGGCGCCAGATCAGCCATGCGGCCAGGGTGACGAAAATCGACGCAAGGTTCGCAAGCAGGGTGGAATTCGCAACCGTGGTCAGCTTGATCGAGGTGTGCCAGAAAGCCAGATCGCCGGCGAAGGCAAATCCCGCGGCGACGAGCAGCGGCCACAGATTCACCGGCGACTGGGCACGGGTCGAGCCGTGCGCGAACAGCCGTGCCAGCCAGAGCGCCGGAACGGCGATCGCGACGCGCCAGAATGCGGTGGGCGTTGGACCGACTTCCGACACGCGCACGAAGATCGGAGACAGCGCAATGCACGTCGCGCCGAGCATGAGCGCGACAAACGCAATGCCCGGCGCAGAATGTCCGGCGGCAGCAGCTGGCGTCTGCATGGGGTTGTGGATGATAACCGTAGCGCACGAGGTCATGCGCGCTGCAGCGCAGTGCTAGAATTTTTCTTGCTCATGGCCGCGCCGCGCTTCGTTCACCTCCGCCTGCACAGCGAGTATTCGGTGACGGATGGCATCGTCCGCATCGACGAGGCCGTAGCGCGTGCCGCGGCAGACGAAATGCCGGCGCTCGCGATGACCGACGCGGCGAACTTCTTCGGCATGGTGAAGTTCTACAAGGCTGCGCGCGCCGCCGGCGTCAAGCCGATCATCGGCTCGGACTGCTGGATCCAGAACGAAGCGGACCGCGACAAGCCTTTCCGTATTGTGCTCCTGTGCACCTCGCACGCGGGCTACCTGAAACTGTCGGAGTTGCTGTCGCGCGCCTGGCTGAGGAACCAGCACCGGGCGCGCGCCGAGCTCGGGCGCTCCTGGCTAGAGGAGCTCGGCACCGACGGCCTGATCGCTCTTTCCGGAGGACCGGTCGGGGACCTCGGCCAGGCGCTTCTCGCGGGTAACGCAGAGGTGGCCGAAAGGGTGGCGCGCCATTGGGCGACGCTATTCCCGGGGCGCTTCTACGTGGAGCTGCAGCGCGCCGGCTTGCCCCAGGCAGAAACGCTGGTGACGCGCTCGGTCGAGCTTGCGGCCCGCCTCGACCTTCCGGTCGTGGCAACGCATCCGGTGCAGTTTCTCGCCCCGGAGGACTACAAGGCGCACGAGGCGCGCGTGTGCATTGCGCAAGGCTACGTGCTCGGCGACAGGCGCCGGCCGCGCCTTTTCACGGCCGAACAGTACTTCAAGTCGCAGGCCGAGATGTCGCAGCTGTTCGCCGACATCCCGCAGGCGCTCGAGAATTCGGTCGAGATCGCGCGCCGCTGCAATCTCGAGATCGAGCTGGGCAGGAACCGCCTGCCAGCCTTTCCGACGCCGCCGGGGATCACGCTGGAACAGTATCTGCGCCGCCAGGCCGAGACGGGACTCGACCGGCGCCTGGCAAAGCTCTATCCCGACGAGGCCGAGCGCCTGGAACGGGCCGCGCAGTATCGCGAACGCCTGGATTTCGAGCTGAAGACGATCGTGCACATGGGATTTGCAGGCTACTTTCTGATCGTCGCCGACTTCATCAATTGGGCGAAATCGAATGGGGTGCCGGTCGGCCCGGGGCGCGGATCGGGCGCGGGCTCTCTCGTCGCCTACTCCCTCGGAATCACCGACCTTGACCCGCTCAAGTACGACCTGCTGTTCGAGCGCTTTCTCAACCCGGAGCGCGTGTCGATGCCGGATTTCGACATCGATTTCTGCCAGGACGGCCGCGACAAGGTCATCAACTACGTGCGGGCGCGCTACGGCGAGCAGAGCGTGTCGCAGATCGCAACGTTCGGCACCATGGCCGCGCGCGCCGTGGTGCGCGACTGCGGCAGGGTGCTCGACTTGGGATACAACTTCTGCGATCAGATCGCCAAGCTCATTCCATTTCAGCCCGGCAAGACGATCACGCTGCAGGATGCGCGCCAGATGGAACCGCTGCTCGCAGAGCGTGAGCGCAACGAGGACGAGGTGCGGGAGCTTCTCGAGCTCGGCGGCAAGCTCGAAGGCCTGACGCGTAACGTCGGCATGCATGCCGGCGGCGTGCTGATAGCCCCGGGCAAACTCACCGAGTTCTGCCCGCTCTACGCGGCGGAAGGCACGACGAACGTCATCTCGCAGCTCGACAAGGACGACGTCGAGGCAGTGGGCCTGGTGAAGTTCGACTTTCTTGGCCTGACGACGCTCACGGTCCTCGACTGGGCCGAGCGCTACGTACGCGCGCTCGGCGAAGAGGAATTCGCGCTCGATCGCATCCCGATCGACGACCGCGAGACCTATGCGCTGCTCGCGTCGGGCAACACGACGGCCGTGTTCCAGCTCGAATCGCGTGGCATGCGCGATCTCATTAAGCGCGCGCAGCCGGACCGCTTCGAGGACGTCATCGCGCTGGTGGCGCTCTACAGGCCGGGGCCGATGGACCTGATACCCGAATTCATCGCGCGCAAGCACGGTCAGCAGCGCGTCGAATACCTCGACCCGCGCCTCGAGCCGATCCTCGGTCCGACCTACGGCATCATGGTGTACCAGGAGCAGGTGATGCAGATCGCGCAGGTGATCGGCGGATATACGCTGGGCGGCGCGGACCTGCTGCGCCGCGCGATGGGCAAGAAGAAGCCCGAGGAGATGGCCGAGCATCGGGACATCTTTGTCGCGGGCGCCGAAAAGGGTGGCCTGTCGCGCGGCCGCGCGACCCAGCTCTTCGACCACATGGAGAAGTTCGCCGGCTACGGCTTCAACAAGTCCCACGCGGCGGCTTATGCGCTCATCGCATACCAGACGGCGTACATGAAGGCGCATCATGCGTCGGCTTTCATGGCGGCCAACCTGTCCGCGGTCATGGACGACACCGACAAGGTCCGCGTGCTTTACGAAGACAGCATCGCGAACGGCCTCGCGGTGATGCCGCCGGACGTCAATCTATCGGCTTATCGGTTCGTACCGGTCGACGCGAACTCGATTCGCTACGGGCTGGGCGCAATTCGCGGCACCGGCGAGTCGGCTGCGAAGGAGATCGTGCGCGTCCGCGAGACGGGGCAGTTCAGCGATTTGTTCGATTTCTGCCGGCGAGTCGATAAGCGCGTGGTCAATCGCCGAGCCATCGAAGCTCTGGTGCGTGCCGGCGCGTTCGATTCTCTCGAAACGAACCGCGCCAGCCTGCTGGCGAGCGTCGGGCGCGCCATCGAGGCCGCCGAGCAGGCTGAGCGACAGGCCGCGCAGGTGAGCCTGTTCGGCGAGGCCGACGCAGCGCGTGGCCCGGTGCTGCCGATGGCGGAGGCGAAGCCGTGGGATCTCAGGCACAAGCTGACAGAGGAGAAGTCGGCGCTCGGTTTCTGTCTCTCCGGTCACCTGTTTTCCGTTTACGAGCGTGATCTGGCCGGATTCCCGCGCGTTGCGCTGGCGCGGGTTCAGCCCTCGGAGGGACGCGTCTGGCTGGCGGGCGTCGTCGCCTCGGCTCGCAGCCAGATGACGCGGCGCGGCCGCATGATGATCGTTATCCTGGACGACGGGAGCGCGCAGCTTGAGATCACCGTTTTCAACGAGCTATTCGATAAGCACCGTGACAAACTGAAGGAGGACGCCTTGCTGGTGGTGCACGGCAAGGCGCAGCGCGACGACTTTTCAGGGGGGATGCGAGTCACGGCGGACGAGCTGCTCGACCTCGCTGGAGTACGCGAGCGCTTCGCAACGCGCCTGCGAATCGAAATGAATGGCCAGGCAGATGCGAGGCGACTTGCCCAGACGCTGGCTCCGTTCCGTGCCGGCGGCGACGGCAGTTGTGCCGTTCTGGTGCACTACAAGAACGGAGCCGCGTCGTGCGACGTTGCTCTCGGCGAAGCTTGGCGCGTGCGCCCGGAAAGCGAGCTGCTGGAACAGCTGGCAGCGTGGCTCAACCCCGAGAACGTACGCCTGGTGTACGTAAACGCGGTCTAACTGTCGCGCGACCAGCGCACCGGGCAAAGGTCCCTCGCGAGCAGTCCCTGGTAGTGCCGATACCACGGATTGTCCAAGCGCTCGTCCGGATCTCGGCGCCTTTTCTCCGCCAGCAAGGACTTCAACTCCGGATAGCAGGCCTCCGTCTGCTCCCGCGAAGCGTGGAACGTATTGGCGATCGGAAAGCGACCGCCGGCGTTGAGCGCGAGGTCGATGAGCTCGCGCCTCAGTTGGACCGCCCGCACGCTACCGCCGATTGCCGGTGGCAGCGCCAGCTGCAATGTCACCTCCGCGCACTCGAAGCGGGCCCAGCGAAGCACGGTTTCGTCTTCGGGGAGAATGCGGCGTACGCGCATGCCGCGGATCGGAATGCGCCAATCCGCACAGCGCTCGCGCACCTGGGCGAGCACGCCGTCCAGTCGTTGCGGGGGCACCAGCAGACCGAGCGCACATCGCTCGCCGTCGTTCTCAGGGGCCGGTATCTCGAGGATCGCCGGAGCAACTGAGTCGCGCGCACTGCGCAACAGCGAGTCGACCCTCAGCGTAACGCTGTATGGGACGCCGAACAGATCGTGGCCGCCGACAGCTAGGACGAAGAGCTCCTTGTTTGCGAACCGGCTGGCGCGCCGCAGCGAACCGTCGGGCGTGACCAGAGCAAGCGATTCGACATGGGTGACGAGCGGTCGTCCGTCGGGGCCGGCGGCATTGGCCGCGACGCACTCGCCGATGCCGGGCGGCATGTCGCTGCAATCGGCGAACGATCGCAGCTCGGGAGCTCGCTCGGCGAGGTAGGAGCAGAGCGTCTGCCAATGCGCGCCGAACTGCACCTCGACCAGGTTTCGCGCCGCGTCGAAGCGCAGCACGCGGTCGAGGGCGGTCCGGTCGACGCGGATGGCACCCGGCTCAGGCTGGCGCATCGCGCTACGCAATTCATCCGCGGAGCGGACCCTGAACGTGCGTAGCGGGGCAGGCGGAGCGAGTTCTGGCAGCGAAGGCAGCGAAAGCGTTGCGAGCATGGTGTCCTCCCCGGTGGCAAGTCGCGGTGAATTGTCGTTGTGCTTTCGTGCAGACAGCAATACGTCTAACAAAGGTACCGAAATATGATACTTTGCGGAGCATGTTCCAGAGCGCGCGCCTGGTTGAGACGCTCAAGAAGTGCCTGCGCACACGCGGCAAGACCTATGCCGACGTAGCGCGCGCCGTGGGCTTGTCGGAGCCGAGCATCAAGCGCATGTTCTCGCGCGGCACCTTCACGCTCAGGCGGATCGAGGAGATTCTCAACTTGCTGGAGATGGACCTGTTCGAGGTGGCGCGCATGAGCCGCGGTATGCGCGAGGGACCGGTCGAGCTTGCCCTAGAGCAGGAAACGGCGCTCGCGAAAGACGAGCGCCTGCTGTCCGTGTTCTGGCTGTTGTTGAACGAGTGGCATTTCGGCGAGATCCTTGAGGCGTACTCGATTGGCCGCAACGAGTTGACGCTCGCCTTTGCGCGCCTCGCCAGACTGAAGTTGATCGACTGGGGCCCCGGGGAGCGCACCCGGTTACGCGTACCCAAGGACTTTCGCTGGCGCGCCGGTGGGCCGGTGAAAAAGGCCTACGGCAGACGGGTGACGCAGGAGTTTCTCGACGCGCGCTTCGATGCCCCGTTGGAACTGCTGCGCTTCGAAACGCGCGAAATGTCCGCAGAATCCGCAGCCGTACTCAAGCGGCGGCTGGAACGGGTAGTGGCCGAGTTCAACGATCTGGCGGAGGTGGATGCCGGGGCGGGTGCCAACCGAGGGGTCGGCGTCGCCCTGCTGGTGGCCTGCCGGCCCTGGCAATTCTCCGTAGTCAATGCGCTTAAGCGGCGCGACGCGCGCTAGGCTGGCTAAGTCGTCGGCAGGCGTTCAAAATCCGTGTAGTTACGCTGCAGCGCAACAGGAGCTTGCTGAACGGTTACTTCCGCGACTCGAGCTGCGGGAGGACCGACGCGTGCCCAGCCAAGCAGTGTTTCGACTGCATCTCTCCGGCCTCGGATCACCGCTTCGACCGTCCCGTCGCGGCGATTGCGGACCCAACCCGTGATACCCAGGCGTTCCGCCTGCAGGCGCAACCCGTCACGATAGCCGACGCCCTGTACCAGGCCGCCGATGCTCACATGGAAGGTGACCGTATCGCTCATTCGTGGCCTTGTTCCTATGCGCGTCGATAGTCAGACGGCATGATAAAGTTTAGTTAGAACAACATCGTCGGCGCATCGCTCGGGGGGCAATAAATGAGAAACGTGCTTTTGGGAGTGGCGGTACTCGCCCTGATAGCATTTATCGTCGTCGCAGCAGTCCTGCCGAAAATGTCCGGCGACGAGTCGCGCGCGGCGGCGCAAGATCTGATCGCGGGCGCAGACAGCGCCAAGAAGCAAGTCGAGGCGGTAGCGCAAAAGACGGGGAAACTGGACGGCGCGGGCCAGGGCGTGAAGATTGCAGCCCAGGTCGATCCCAAGCACGGCGAAATGAAGTGGCTCGTCGAAGACAACGGGACGATTCGTGCCTGGAACGCGAAGAACGCGATCGAGATCGCGATCACTCCGAGTCTGCGCGACGGCAAGACGAGCTGGACCTGCAAGGGCTATCCGAACGACGCCATGCCCGCCTCCTGCGGAGGTAGCTGAAAGCTCGACTCGAAGGGGCGCTAGCCGCGCGTGCCCTGCACCGCGGTCAGGATAGCCTGCATGATCGCCACTGGCGCCGGAGGGCAACCCGGCACCGCGACGTCCACCGGAATGACGTTCGCCACACGCCCGCGACTCGCGTAGCCCTCGCCGAAGACACCACCAGTGCAGCCGCAATCACCGATCGCCACCACGAGCTTCGGTTCCGGCACGGCGTCGTAGGTACGCCGCAGCGCGGCCTCCATATTGCGCGAAACTGGCCCGGTTACGAGCAGCATGTCTGCATGTCGGGGGCTGGCCACCAAGCGAATGCCGAGCCCTTCGATGTTGTAGTAAGGATTGTTGATCGCGTGGATCTCCAGCTCGCAGCCATTGCACGAGCCCGCGTCGACGTGCCGGATCGCCAGCGCCCTGCCAAGCAGGCGCAGCACTTCATCGTTCAGCCGGCCGCGCATCGCGTGCAGCGCCTCGTCTGGCACAGGAGGCGCCTCGGTCCGGATTCCCACTCTTACGATTTGGCGCAGCAGCTTGTGCATGCTCAGAGATCCTGCCCCGCGTAGGACAGATTGAAGGACTTGTTGATGAGGGGGAAATCCGGAACGATGTTGCCCAGAACGGCGTGTTCCAGTGCGGGCCAGTTCTGCCAGGACGGGTCGTGCGGGTGGCAGCGGCGCACGGTACCGCCTGCTCCTGCCTGGAGCGCGACGAATACCTCGCCGCGCCAACCTTCGATCCACCCGAAACCAAGCGCGTCCTCCGCGATGGGCGCCAGAGGGACACGGCTCGTTCCGGGCGGCAGTCGGCGCAGGACGCGGCGCTCGAGGTCGAGCGACTCGAGCAGTTCCTCGAACCTGACATTTACTCGCGCTGCGACATCGCCGTGCCGGCGCGTGCACATGCGGGGGTCGAGCCGATCGTAGGGCGCCCAGGCCGGATAGATGCGCGCGTCGATTGCCAGGCCGCTGGCGCGTGCCGCGAGGCCGACGACACCGAGTAACGCGGCGGTCTCCGCACTCAGTTTGCCGCACGCGACGAATCGGTCCTGGAGACCCGCGTGATCGTCGTAGATTTCGCGCAAGCGCAGGATTTCGCGCTCCAGCCGCTCGGTCTCCTCGAGGAGCAATGTGACTCCGGCTGGCTCCACATCCACGGCGACGCCGCCGGGCACGACGCAATCCATCAGGTAGCGATGACCGAAGAGCCGGGCGTTCGAGCGCAGGACATCTTCCTTCAGCCGTGAGAACTGCGCTAGCCCGAAGGCTAGGCCGCCGTCGTTGCCAAGATAGCCAAGGTCGCCGAGATGGTTGGCAATGCGCTCGCGCTCGAGCAACAGCGCCCGCAACAGCAAGGACCGCTCCGCCGGCTGCGCCCCCGCCATCGATTCGAGGGCCATGGCGTAGGCCCACGCGTAGGCGACGGTGCTGTCTCCGGAGATCCGCCCCGCCAGGCGAATCGCGTCCTCGAGCTTCATTTGCTCGAAGCGCTTTTCCACGCCCTTATGCTTGTAGCCGAGCCGCTCTTCGAGCCGCAGCACGCGTTCGCCAACCACTGAGAAGCGAAAGTGGCCCGGCTCGATCGTTCCCGCGTGCACCGGGCCGACAGGAATCTCGTGCACGCCGTCTCCCTCTACGGCGACGAATGCATAGCGGTCTTCGCCGGCGGGCCAGGCCGCGCCCGCAGGCACGTCGCGCCGCAGCGGGAAGACGCCCTCGGGCCACGCGGCGTGCCGAAGCCAGCCGCGCTGCTCGGCGGGCTGCCCGGCGCTGTTCACGGCGCGTGTTCCCATGAGATCGTAGGCGGCGCGCTGCATGCGACTTGCGCAAGCGAAAATGTCGGACAGGTCCGGAAAGCTCGATTGCGTCGCTGGCACTGCGAGCTCGAGGCATACCAGTCCTTCGTAGCAAACCAGCAGCGCGTGCACGCGAAGCCCGGCGCCGCGGTCGCGTTCGTCGCTTGCCCACAGAGCGCCGAGCCGCGCGCCCGCCGCGGCCGCTGAGGCCGCCGCCGCCCGCCAGCCTTGGGCATCGAGCTCCGCGCGCCAGGCCGGCACGGCACCGGCGAGTGGCTTGAGCGGTATTCCGGGAAGCGAGGCAAGCATGTTCAGCCGATGAGCCGCGCCGCCTGGCGGTACCACTCGGCGAGATAGGGCGGCATGTAGAGACCGAACAGCAGCACGATCGCGAGGTGCGTGAACACCGGCAACAGCGCCGGCGGGTGGGGCAGGCGCTTGGCGGTCGTATCCCCGAACACCATCGGCTGGACTTTGCCCAAGATTGCGGCGAACGCCACGCCCAAGGAACCGAGCAGGATGGGCGCCGCCCAGGGATGCAGTGCGATCGCCTGCGTGAGGATGAGGAACTCGCTTGCAAACACGCCGAAGGGAGGCATGCCGAGGATCGCCGCGGTGCCCAGCATCAGGCCCCAGGCGACGGTCGGGCTGACGCGAATCAGGCCACGGATGTTCTCCATCAACTGCGTGCCGGTCTTCTGCGCCGCGTGCCCGACAGCGAAGAAGATCGCGCTTTTGGTCAGCGAATGCATGGTCATGTGCAGCAGACCGGCAAAGCTCGCCACCGGGCCGCCCACCCCGAAGGCAAACGTAATCAGTCCCATGTGCTCGATCGACGAGTACGCGAACATGCGCTTGATGTCGCGCTGCCTCGAGAGGAAAAACGCCCCAACCACGACCGACAGCAGCCCGAACCCGATCATCAGCGAGCTGGCAAAGGGCACTGCGCCGGCTTCGTGCAGCGAGCCGTCCGTGATCACCTTGCAGCGGATCAGCGCATACAAGGCGACGTTCAGCAGCAAGCCGGACAGCACCGCCGAAACCGGCGTCGGGCCCTCGGCGTGCGCATCGGGCAGCCAGTTATGCAGCGGCACCAGCCCGACCTTCGTGCCGTAGCCGACCAGCAGAAAGACGAAGGCGATCGACATCACGGTCGGATGAAGACTGCCCTTGACCGCGTCGAGATGAGTCCAAAGCAGGGAGTTGACGCCCGGCCCGAGCACCTTTTCGGCCGCGAAGTAGACGAGGATCGTGCCGAACAGCGCCTGCGCGATGCCTACGCCGCACAGGATGAAGTACTTCCATGCCGCCTCGAGGGAGGCATGCGTCCGGTATAGCGCGACCAGCAGGACGGTGGTCAGGGTCGCCGCCTCCATGGCCACCCACATGATTCCGAGATTGTTGGTGGTGAGCACCAGCAGCATGGTGAAGGTGAATAACTGGTACATGCTGTGGTACAGGCGCAGGCCAGCCGCGGAAACTCGGCCGTGATCGCGCTCGATGCGCATGTAGGGTCGCGAAAAGAGCGCCGTGGTCATTCCGACGAAGGCGGTGAGTGTCACTAGAAATACATTCAGCGAGTCGACGAACAGCTGCTCTCCGAGCACGCGCATGGGCCCGTGCTCGACGACGCGCACGGTGAGCGCGACCGCGCCGAGGAAGGTGAACCCGCTGGACAGGGCATTCAGCTCCGCGGCGCGGTCCCGGTGGCCGTACAGCGCGAGCAGCGCAGCCCCCGCGAGCGGCGATCCGAGGAGCAGGATCATCTCCATCAGTGCTCCTTGAGTTTCTCGAGATGGCGCGTGTCGAGCGAATCGAATCGCTCGCGTATCTCGAAAATGAAGATGCCGAGAATCAACGCGCCCACCAGCACGTCGAGCCCGACCCCGAGCTCCACCACCATGGGCATTCCGTATACGGCGCCGGTGGCGGCGAAGAACAGGCCGTTCTCCATCGATAGGAACCCGATCACCTGCGGAATGGCCTTGGAGCGGGTGATCATCATCAGGAACGACAGCAGCACGCTCGCGAGCGCGATGCCGAGCGTCGAGCGCGTGACCGTGCCCGCGAGCTGCGAAATGGGCAGCGACAGATTGAACGCCAGCACGACCAGCACGATGCCGACCAGCATGGTGGTGGGAATGTTGATCAGCGTTTCCACGTCCCATTTCACCTTCAGTCGCCGGATCAGCCGGTGGAGGATCCATGGCAGCAGCAGAACCTTCAGGCCGAGCGTCAGCAGGGCGGACCAATAGAGGTGGTGCTGGCCGGTCAACGTGGCGACCAGGCTCGTGGTGAGAAACAGCACGAATCCCTGCGCGGCGAACAGATTGATCAGCGACAGCATGCGGCGCTGCGCGAGCATGGCGAAGGCGAGCAGCAGCAGGATTGCGGCCAGGAGATTGATGAGCTGCGGGCCATAGTGCGCCAGCATGTCAGGCTTCCAGCAGCACGTGCACCAGCATCGCGAGGACCGCGAAAAGGAAAGCCGTGCCGAGAAATTCCGGCGCGCGGAAGATGCGCATCTTCGCGTTGAGCATCTCGATGAGCGCGAGCGCCGCGCCGCCGAGCGTCAGCTTGGCCAGCAATGCGGGCAGCGCGAGGACGATGCCGAGCCAGTCGCCGCCGTGCCCGATGCCCCACGGAAAGAACACCGCCAGTCCCATGCACGAGTAGACGAACAGCTTGAGGCTCGCGGCCCATTCGATCATCGCCAGGTGGCGTCCCGAGTATTCGAGCACCATCGCCTCGTGGATCATCGTGAGCTCGAGGTGGGTAGCGGGATTGTCGACCGGGATGCGCGCGTTTTCCGCCAGCGAGACCATGGTGAAGGCAACGCCTGCGAAGGCCATGCTCGGATAGATGACGAACTCCTTGTGCGCGAGCGTCTGCACGATCGTCGCGAGCGAGGTCGAGCTCGAGATGAGCGAGGCCGTGAACAGCACCATCAGCAGCGCGGGCTCGGCCAGGAAGCCGACCATCATCTCGCGCCGCGCTCCGAGCGAGCCGAATGCGGTGCCGACGTCCATGCCGGCGAGCGCGATGAACAGACGTGCCAGCGCGAGCAGGCCGACCAGCGCGATCGCGTCTGCGGCGGCGTTCAGCGGCAAATTGGTGTCCAGCGTCGGCACGATCGCGGCCGCGAGCGCGAGGCTTCCGAAGATGAGGTAAGGCGCGATGCGGAACAGCGGGCTCGCGTTGCGCGCCAGCACCACTTCCTTGCGGAAGAGCTTGTTCAGGGTACGGTACGGCTGCAGCAGCCCCGGGGCGCTCTTGTTCTGCAGCCAGGCGCGGCACTGGTTGACCCAGCCGGTGAGCAGCGGTGCGAGCAGCATCGCCAGGACGAGCTCCGCGAACTGCGCTGCGATTCCGGCGAGGTTGATCATTTCACCAGCAGCAGCAGGAGCAGCAGTGTGGCGAAGCTGTACATCAGGTACACCGAGATGCGCCCTCGCTGAAGCACAGTGACGAGCGAGGTGAGCCCGTCCACGCCGCGCGCGACCGGCAAATAGAGCCAGCGCCACAGCCGGTCCTCCACCAGCTCCCGATAGCGCGGCCGCAGGTCGAAGGGGGTCGGCGCGGATTGTTCGACCCGAAAGAACGGCTCGAAAATCTGCCTGACCGGCTGACCGAAACCTTCGGCAGTATCCTGCATGCGCGCATCGAGCTGTGTAAAGCCGCAATCCCAGGGGCTCGCCCGGCGTACTCGGCCGTGGTAGAAGGCGCGCACCGACAGCCACGCGAGCACCACCAGAATCGTGATCAGCAAGAAAAACAGCGCCGGACTGTAGCTCGCGCGCTGCGGCTCGATCGGTGCAAGATAAAGCCAGCCGCCGGCCAAGCTCGCCATCCCGTGACCCGTGAGCGCTTTGGTCGTCGGATCGAGCATCCCGATCACCAATGCTGGCACGAGGCCGAGCACGACGCAGGCTGTGGCGAGCAGCAGCAGCCCCACGCGCTCCCAGGGTCCCGCATCGTGAGCCTCGGCCAGCTTGGCTTCACGTGGCTGGCCGAGGAACACCACGCCGTAGAATTTCACCATCACGTAGCCCGCGAGCGCCGCAGTGAGCGCGATCGACGCCGCCGCGATCGGTACCAGCATGTTGAGATAGGAGTGCGGCAATCCAGGGCTGAAAAGGAACGCCTGCAGCAGCAGCCATTCGGAGACAAAGCCGTTCAGCGGCGGCAGCCCGGCGATCGCGACGGTACCGACGAGCGCGGTCCACGCCACCCAGGGCATGCGATGGATCAGCCCACCCAGGCGCCCGAGACTGCGCTCGCGCGTTGCGTGCAGCACCGAGCCCGTGGCGAGAAACAGCAGGCTCTTGAAGAACGCGTGGTTCAGGCAATGGTACAGCGTCGCGGTGAGGGCGAGCGCGGCGAGCGCGTTCATGCCGAAACCGCGGAACAGGATCGTCAGGCCGAAGCCGGCGACGATCAAGCCGAGGTTCTCGATCGAGGAATACGCGAGCAGCCGCTTCATGTCGGTCTGCACGGCTGCGTAGACGGCGCCGAACAGCGCGGACACGAGTCCCGCGGCGAGCGCAACGACGCCCCACCACCATATGGGAAAGCCCAGCAGGTCGAAGGTGACGCGCAGCATGCCGTAGACCGCCGTCTTCAGCATGACCGCGCTCATCAGGGCGGAAACGGGCGATGGCGCTGCCGGATGCGCTTCCGGCAGCCAAGCGTGCAGCGGCAGCAGTCCCGCCTTGGCCCCGAAGCCCACCAACGCGAGCAGGAACGCCACGGTGGCCCATCCCGCAGAAGGCGCCAGGGCACGCATGCCGGCGAAGCTGTAGTCGCCGCTGCCGCTCTGCAGGGCACCGAAGCAAAGCAGAATGGCGATCGCCCCGAGGTGCGCGAGCAGCAGGTACAGGTAGCCGGCGCGGCGGATCTCGGCCAGGCGATGGTCGCTCGTCACCAGGAAATACGACGATAGCGCCATCGATTCCCAGCCGACCATGAAGAAGTAGGCGTCGTCCGCCACCAGCACCAGCGCCATGCTGGCGAGGAAGGCGTGGTAGTAGAGCGCCTGCAGCCCCGGCGCGGTGCCCTCGCCGCGGCGAAAGTAGCCGCAGGCGAAAATCGAGATCGCCGCGGACACCGCGCCGAGCATGAGGAGGAAGAATGCCGAGAGCGAGTCGAGCCGGGCGTGAAACGGCAGATCCGGCAGGCCGAGCGGCAGCACGCGCGCCTGCGGCGGTTCGAATATGGCCGAAAGCGCGACTGCGGCAACTGCAAGACCGACCAGCGCACCCGCCGGAAAGATCACCCGGCTTGCGAGCCGGATGCTTGCGGGTGCCGCGAGCCCGCAGATACCCAGCGCCAGCCAGATGCAGGCAAGCGCGAGTGTGGCGTCGAGCGGACCTAAGTGCACGGGCGCGTCACTGACCGAACGCCGGATTCTTTCCGCGGGCGCTATTCACGGCGTTCACCCTTGGCGATCCTGCGCGCAAACAGCACCCCAAGAACGCCTGCCGCGCCCACCAGCAGCCAGTCGCGCCGCCGCCAGCCGCGACGCTCACGCTTGGGGGTCGAGCGCAGCATTTGGGTCGCCGTCAGCGTCTGCTCGCCGCTCCCGGGCTCGTTCTGCAGACCGGTGAGCGCAGCGAGGTGCTGCGTCGCCTCGGCGGAATCGAAGTTGCGCGACATGCCGCGCGCGGGCACCTCGCCCAGCGTCTCGGCATCCGCGTCCGCGAGGCGCGTACGGTCGAACGTGCGCTCGAGCATGCGGGCACGTGCCTCCTCGCCCACGATGGCCGCCTGCGATCCGGTGGAGAACGCGGTCATCGGCCGCTGCGGCGCTGGTGCCACGCCACCGCGCGCGGCAAGCTGACGCTCGCATTCGTGCAGGTCCTGCGCAAGCTCTGTGGCGCCCTGGTAGCGTTCGTCGAGCGACTTGGCGAGCATCTTGGCGACGATGTAGTCGAGCAGCTCCGGGACGTCGAAGTTGAGTACGCTCGGCGCCGGAGGGGCGAGGTTGACGATCTGGTACATGAGCGCCGTGACGTTGTCGCCACCGAACGGCGCCGTGCCGGCCAGCATCTCGTACAGGATGATGCCGAGCGAGAAGATGTCGGAGCGGAAGTCGGCGCGCTTGCCAAGCACCTGCTCGGGAGACATGTACTTGGGCGAGCCGAGCATCATGCCGGTCTGCGTGAGCACTTGGGATGCGCGCATGCGCGCGATGCCGAAGTCGGTGATTTTCACCATACCGTTCGACATGATCATGATGTTGGGCGGCTTGATGTCGCGATGCACGATGCCGCGCTGGTGGGCGTAGGCCATCCCCTCGGCAACCTGGATCGCGATCGAAACGGCCTGCGCGACAGGCAATATCCGCCCCTCGCCGATCAGCGACCGCAGCTCGACCCCCTCGATGAACTCCATCGCCATATAGGCGATGTCGCCGCTCTTGCCGATGTCGTAGATGGTGACGATGTTGGGATGGCTCAGGCCGCCGGCCGCGCGCGCTTCCTGGTAGAAGCGCGCCTCGTACCGCTCGATGCCGTCGCGCTCGAGCGCCATGTTGACCGTCTTGATGGCGACGGGGCGCTCGAGCAGCGGGTCGACGGCCTTGTAAACGACGCCCATCGCGCCGCGCCCGAGCTCGGTGACGATTCGGTAGCGGCCGATCGACTGCGTTTCCATCGCGGGCGTCTGCTCGCCTGGCACGGCCTCAGCGCCCGGCCTTCACCGAGCGGAACACGGGCCCCCACACGGGGTGGCCGGCTTCGGCCGGTGCGAGTTGCATCGACGGATCGATGTCCAGCGCCGCGCGGAACTCGTCGCGGCACGGGCCGACGCGCCCGTCCGCGCAGTAAATGAATGCGAGGCACTTGTGCGCCTTGACCCGGTCGCTCTTCGAAAGCCCCTGCTCGAGCGCGAGTTGTAGGCTGCGCGCCGATTGCGCGTAGTGGCCATCGTCGTACTCCCGCAGGCCCCTGGCGAGCGCCGGTTCTCCTTTGTGCTCGAAAAGCTGCTTGAAGGTGCGCTGAATGTCGCGCACCGGCTCCGACTGGCATCCGGCGAGCAGCGCCATTGCCGCGGCGGCGAGCAGGCCCAGGATACGTCTACGCTGCGCGGCCATCTCAGCGGAACCGGTGGCGCACGCGTACCGACTCTCCGGAGCGAACCGTGACGGTCTCGACCCGGGCCGGGAAGGTTGTGTTACGGATTTCAATCGTGTGCTTTCCCGGTGGTAACTCCAGCTCGCGCAGCGGAGGGCTGACGCCCCGCTTGGTCCCGTCGACCACAATCTCTCCCCAGGGGCTGATCGCAAGCTGAATCGTACCCGAGGGCGGGGGCGCGGCCTTCGGCTTGGACGCCTCGCTCGGCGTGGTCTGCTGGGCGCGGGCGTGTGCAGGCGGTTTCGCGGGCTTGTGGGCCGCAGCCGGCGACTCGCCGGCGGCCTTCGACGTCACAGGAGGCGGCGTCCTCGCTTGCGACGGCGCTGTGGTCGGCAGCTCATCTGCGGCGCGGGGCGCTGGCGCCTGCTTCAAGGCATCGGCGGTTGCTGCAGGCTCCGCTTTGCCGACAGATCGGGCGCTCCCGACCAGCGGCTGCTCGGCCGTCGTAGTCGAGGGCGTGCTCGAAGCCTTCATGCCGGCGCGTAGCGCAATGCCTGAGGCCGCGAACGTCAGGAATACGAGCGGCGCCGCAACCAGCGCCCAGCGATGAAGACCGGCTGGCCCGGGCGCGGAGAACCAGCCGGCCGCACGCTGCGTGCGCTTTACGCGCGACATCGTTTCTTCGACGCGGCGCGCGGCGGCCGGGCCCGATATGATCGCGTAGACCTCGTGCTCGCGCACGTGTTTGTCGGTCCGAAGCCCGACGTGCGTGAACAGCCTGGTGTAGTCCCGCGACAGGCGTGATACGACCTCGTAGAACGAGCGCGATACGAGCAGCTGGCCCGGCTGCGCGAAGCCCATCACCCGCTGCGCCACGTTGATGCCGTCGCCGATGATGTTCATCTGGCCGTTCAGATCCTTCAGCAGCCTGACCGGCCCCAGGTTCACCCCGATGCGCACCGGAAGGGATCCGCTCGAGTCGCGGATCGACATCGCTGCGAACAAGGCATCCTCGGGATCGCCAAGGAACGTGATCGCCGCACCGTCGCCGGTGTCCAGAATGATGCGGTCGCGCGGCGGCACCTGTGCGACCGCGTCGGCCAGGATTGCGTTGAACGCCTGCTTGAGCTGCAGTTGTTCGCTCACCGGCTTCCTGGAATACTCGGCGATGTCGAGGAATACGACGCAGCAGACCAGCGTGCGGCTCGATGTCTCCATCAACAGGCGATCGCCCGATGCGGCGCGCGCGGCCGCGATGGATTCATTTTACGCGCATGCCCGGCTGCGCCCCGGCATCCGGCGCAACGAGGAAGATTCCCGGCCCGTCGCCCGAGGCCGCGAGCACCATCCCTTGCGAGACGCCGAAGCGCATCTTGCGCGGCGCGAGGTTGGCGACCATGACGGTATAGCGTCCCTTGAGCGCTTCGGGCGCGTAGGCCGACTTGATGCCGGCGAACACCGTGCGCGTTTCGCTGCCGATATCGAGGGTCAGCTTGACCAGCTTGTCCGCGCCTTCCACCTGCTCGGCATCGACGATATGCGCGACGCGCAGGTCCACCTTGTTGAACTCGTCGATCGAGATGGATTCGCTCATCGCCGTCTCCGTGGCCGCGTGCTGCTGGTGTTGGGCGTGACGTTGCTGAGATTGCTGCGCAAGGGAAGGTTGAACATTTTCCCGGTTCGCTTCGATGAGAGCGGTCGTTTGTTTCGGGTCGACGCGGGTGATCAAGTGTTTGTACGGCTTGATTCTCTCGATGGACCTGTCGAGATCTGCCCACGCGAACGGATATTCGAGCCCCAAGAGCTCCGCCGCGCGCTCTGCAGTCTGAGGAAGGACTGGCGCGAGGTAATAGGTCAGTATCCGAAACGCATTCACGCAATCAGAGCAGAGCACGCGCAACTCTTGTTTCCTGGATGCATCCTTCGCCATGTCCCAGGGCTTGTCTTGATCGATTTGCTGATTGATCAAATCCGTGGCGTGCATGATCTCGCGCATCGCGCGGCCATACTCCCGGTTCTCGTACGCCTGACAAACCGTCTCTTCCGCAGCGTACGCGATCATCGAATACTTGCGGGTCTTCACTAGTGCCCGCGGATCCTCTGCTAAGACCTGACCGTCGAAATGCTTGTTTAGGATCGCGCCGTACCGACTAATAATGTTCACGTACTTGCCGACCAGGTCGCTGTTCACGCGCGCCACGAAATCCTCGAGGTTCAGGTCGATGTCCTCCATCGTCGGCCCCAGCTTGGCCGCGTAGTAGTAGCGCAGCCACTCCGGATTGAGCCCGAGCCGCAGATAGCTTTCGGCGGTGATGAAGGTGCCCCGGCTCTTGGACATCTTCTCGCCGTTCACGGTGAGAAAGCCGTGCGCGAAGATCTTCGAGGGCGTGCGGTAGCCGGCATGCTCGAGCATCGCGGGCCAGAACAGCGCGTGAAAATAAAGGATGTCCTTGCCGATGAAGTGCACCATCTCGGTATCGCCGCCGGGGCGCAGGAAGTCCTCCTGCGCAAGCGGCGCGCCCTCCGCGCGGCGGCGTGCGGCGTAGTGCGCGAAGCTGGCGAAATAGCCAACCGGGGCGTCTAGCCAGACGTAGAAGAACTTCTTTCCGCCGGTGCCCGGGATCGGGAAGCCGAAGTAAGGCGGATCGCGCGAGATGTCCCAGTCGGCCAGCCGCTGATCGCCCGGCTCGCCGAGCCATTCCTTCATCTTGTTCGCAGCCTCGGGCTGCAGCCGTTCCTCGCCTTGCGTGAAGCGGCGCAGGAACTGCTCGCAGCGCGGGTCCGACAGCCGGAAGAAGTGGTGCTCCGAGGCGCGGCGCTCCGGCGTCGCGCCCGAGACCGCCGAATAGGGGTTCTTCAGCTCAGTGGGCGCGTAAGTCGAGCCGCACACCTCGCAGGAATCGCCGTACTGGTCGCGCGCACCGCATTTCGGACACTCGCCCTTGATATAGCGGTCCGGCAGGAACATCTCCTTCACCGGGTCGTAGAACTGCTCCACCGCACGGATGGCGATCAGGTTGCGCTCCTTCAGGCGCGCGTAGATGTCCTCGCAAAAGGCGCGGTTCTCGTCCGAGTCCGTGCTGTAGTAATTGTCGAAGCCGACGAGAAAGCCGTCGAAATCGCGCTTGTGCTCGTGCCAAACGCGCTCGATGAGCTGCCGCGGGGCGATGCCCTCGGCTTCGGCGCGCAGCATGATCGGGGTCCCGTGCGTATCGTCGGCGCAGACGTAGTGCACCTCGTGACCGCGCATCTTCTGGAACCGCACCCAGATATCGGTCTGGATATACTCGACCAGGTGCCCGAGGTGAATGGCGCCGTTGGCATACGGCAGGGCAGAGGTGACGAGGATCCTGCGACGGGGCATCGACGGGCCTGAAGCGAAGCGGACGATTCTAGCAAAAGGCGCATGGTTACTGCGCCCCGCGCGCGCCGAATTCGGTACACTTACCGACTTTTCTCCCCGCGCGCCGCGCGGGGCGAGGAATCAGCCATGGCGATCAGCGAAGCGCAAGTCCAATCCGTTCTCAAGCAACTCGTCGATCCGAACACGACGAAGGATTTCGTATCCACCCGCTCGGTGAAGAACGTCAAGGTCTCGGGCGACGACGTGTCGCTCGACATCGAGCTCGGATATCCCGGCAAGAGCCAGTTCGAGCCCATCCGCAGGCAGATCGTGCAGGCGCTCAAGCAGGCCGGGGCGGCGGGCGTCAACGTGAACGTGGCATCGCGTGTGGTGCCGCACGCAGTGCAGCGCGGCGTCAAGCTCATTCCGGGGATAAAGAACATCATCGCCGTGGCCTCGGGGAAGGGCGGCGTCGGCAAGTCGACCACGGCAGTGAACCTGGCGCTCGCGCTCGCCGCCGAAGGCGCCTCGGTGGGCATGCTCGACGCGGACATCTATGGGCCGTCTCAGCCCATGATGCTGGGCATTGCCGGGCGGCCGGAGTCGAAGGACGGCAAGAGCCTGGAGCCGATGGAGGGGCACGGCATCCAGGCGATCTCGATCGGCTTCCTGATCGACGTGGATACCCCCATGGTGTGGCGCGGCCCGATGGTGACGCAGGCGCTCGAACAGTTGCTCAAGGACACGCGCTGGCGCGAGCTCGACTACCTGGTAGTCGACCTCCCGCCAGGGACCGGCGACATCCAGCTGACGCTTGCGCAAAAGGTGCCGGTAACCGGGGCGGTGATCGTGACCACGCCGCAGGACATCGCCTTGATAGACGCCAGGAAGGGCCTAAAGATGTTCGAAAAGGTCGGCATCCCCATCCTGGGAGTGGTCGAGAACATGTCCACGCACATCTGCCCGCAGTGCGGCCATGAAAGCCATATATTCGGCTCGGGCGGCGCGGAAAAAATGTGTCGCGACTACGGCACGGAGCTGCTCGGTCAGCTGCCGCTCGACGCGAGCATCCGCGAGCAGGCGGATTCGGGCCGCCCGACGGTGGTCGCCGACCCGGAGGGCCGCGTGGCCGAGATCTACCGCCGCATCGCGCGCCGCTGCGCGGTCAAGATTGCGGAGTCGCAGAGGGACATGAGCGCGAAGTTCCCAAATATCGTCGTCCAGAACACCTGAGCCCGTGACGATCAAATCGGACAAGTGGATTCGCCGCATGGCGCTCGCCGCGCGCATGATCGAGCCGTTCGAACCCGGCCAGGTGAAAGAACTCGGCGGACGCAGGATCGTGTCCTACGGCACCTCGAGCTACGGCTACGACATCCGCTGCTCCAACGAATTCAAGATCTTCACCAACATTAATTCCACGATCGTCGACCCGAAGGCGTTCGACGAGAAGTCGTTCGTCGACTTCCGCGGCGACGTGTGCATCATCCCGCCCAACTCCTTCGCCCTGGCGCGCACCGTGGAATATTTCCGCATCCCGCGGAACGTGCTCACCGTGTGCCTGGGGAAGTCCACCTATGCGCGCTGCGGCATCATCGTGAACGTCACGCCCCTCGAGCCGGAATGGGAGGGCCACGTGACGCTGGAGTTCTCCAATACCACGCCGCTCCCGGCAAAGATCTACGCCAACGAGGGCGTGGCGCAGGTGATCTTCATCGAGTCCGACGAGGTTTGCGAGACCTCGTACAAGGACCGTGGCGGGAAGTACCTCGGACAGCAGGGCGTCACGCTGCCGCGTATCTGAGCCGCGCGGGGCGCTCCCCGTCGCGTAAAAAATCGTCGCTAAGCCCTTGACTCCCAGGGGGTCGACCCTATAATCGCCCCAAGTTTTCGCCCAACGTCTGACCGATGGAAGGAGGTCATCATGACAGGCAAAAGGAACTCGGTGCTGCCTCTCGACGTTTCCCTGCAGGCACTTCCCGAAACTTAGTGACATTGGGAGATACGTGAATGGGCGCTCGCCCTAGCAGCATCGCTCGCAACAAGCAGACCGAACTTCCGCAAGAACATCTCTTCGACACGCATCCTGAAGTCAGCCTCGACTTCGAGATCGTTCGCCGGGCCGCGCGCGACAAGTACACCCGGCCGTTCCTGATCCTCGACACCGCAATCGTGCGCGACAAGGCGCGCCGCTTCCACGCGTGCATGCCGCGGGTGCGCCCGCATTACGCGGTGAAGGCGAACCCTGACCGGCGCGTGCTCAAGGTCTTGGCGCAGGAGGGCGTCGGCTTCGAGATCGCTTCCACCGACGAACTCGACCTGCTGCTTTCCCTCGGCGTGAACGCCACGGAAGTGTTCTACTCGAACCCGGTGAAGTCGCGGGACGCCATCACCTACGCCGCCGGGAAGGGCGTCGAATGGTTCGTAGTCGACAGCATCGACGAAGTGCGGCGGGTGTTCGAGGTCAAGCGCGATGCCAAGCTGTACCTGCGCATCGCGACGCCGAATATCGGCAGCGACTGGCCCCTGTCAGGCAAGTTCGGCGCGGGCGTTGCGGATACGCGCGAGATCGTCGCCGCTGCGGCCAAGATGGGCGCGGACCTCGCGGGCGTCACCTTCCATGTCGGCTCTCAATGCCGCAATCCGGCCAACTGGCGGGTCGGGATCGAGAAGGCACGTGCCGTGTTCGACGCGATGCTCAAGGCCGGACTCAAGCCGCGGCTGCTCGACATTGGCGGGGGCTTCCCGGTCAGGCACGTGAAGCCCATCCCCTCGATCGAGGTCATCGGCGAGGTGGTGAACGAGGCGCTCAAGACGTTTCCGGAGGAGGTCCGGGTGATCGCCGAGCCGGGACGCTACATGGTTTCGGATGCTGGGTACTTCGTGTGCCGCGTGCTCGGCACGGTGATGCGCGCCGGCAAGCGCTGGATGCACTGGGATGCAGGGATGTTCGGCGGAGTGATCGAGACCACGGAGGGGCTCAAGTACCGCATCCGTACCGACCGATCCGG
>DASPRB010000233.1:0-11103 GCA_035624675.1 Burkholderiales bacterium | reverse complement strand
GCGCTTCGCCGGGCGCGCCGTCGGCGTGCCGCTCTCGGGCGGCAACATCGATACGCGCGTGCTCGCCGCAGTGCTGATGCGCGGCCTGGTGCGCGACGGGCGCCTCGCGCGCCTGCGCGTGTCGATGCCGGACGTCTCAGGCAGCCTGGCGCGCGTCGCGCAGATGCTCGGCGACGCCGGCGGCAACATCGTCGAAGTGCAGCACCAGCGCCTGTTCGGCACCGCGTCGGTGCGCACTCCCGAAGTCGAGTTCCTGATCGAGACGCGCGACCGCGAGCACACCGAGGCGATCATCGGCGCGCTCGCCGCGCGCGGCGTGCGCGTCGCGCTGCTACAGTAGGCGTTGCAACCGAAGCGAGAACCGGCACAAGACGAGGAGACAACATGAGTTCCGACCGGCGGCAAATCGGCTCCCCTTCCCGACGCGAGTTCCTGCGCAATACGGGCCTGGGCGCGGCGGCGCTCGGCCTGGGCGATGGCGCGGCGCGCGTCGCGCTCGCCGCGGACGAAGCGGCCAGGACGCGCGGCGGCGGCAGCGGGCGCACGGGCCCCTACAACGTCCTGTTCATCCTCACCGACCAGGAGCGCCTGTTCCGGCCCGGCGAGCTGCCCGCCGGCTTCCGGCTGCCGGCGCACGAGCGCCTGATGCGCAAGGGCACGACGTTCGTGAACCACCGCATCAACTCCTGCGTGTGCACGCCGTCGCGCTCGGTGCTCTACACCGGGCAGCACATCCAGCACACGAAGATGTTCGACAACACGAATTTTCCGTGGATCAACAGCATGTCGACCGACTTGCGCACGCTCGGGGACATGCTGCGCGAAGCCGGCTACTACACCGCCTACAAGGGCAAGTGGCACCTCACCAAGGAGTTCGAGACCGTAAACGAGCTCGGCTCGCCGACGAAGATCTTCACCAAGGAGATGGAGGCCTACGGCTTTTCAGATTACATCGGCGTGGGTGACATCATTGCGCACGACCAGGGCGGCTACCGTCACGACGGCATTATCTCCGCGATGGCGGTGAGCTGGCTGCGCAGCCGCGGCACGGAGCTCGCGGCCGGCGGCACGCCGTGGTTCCTCGCGCTGAACCTGGTCAATCCGCACGACGTCATGTTCATCGACACCGACCGTCCCGGCATGCGCGTGCAGAACCACAACATTCTCGGCCACATCCGGCCTGAGCCGGCCCATCCGCTGTATGCGAAGCGCTGGGAGGTCGCGCTGCCGGCGACCTACCACCAGCCGATCGACGCGCCCGGCCGGCCGCGCGCGCACGCGGACTACCTCGAGTCGCACGACGCCCTGGTCGGCAACATCGCGAACGAGGACTGGCGCTGGCGCAGGCGGCACGACTACTACCTCAACTGCCTGCGCGACGTCGACCGCAATATCGTTCCCGTGCTCGACGAGCTGGAGGCGCTCGGCCTGGCATCGAACACGATCGTCGTCCTGACCGCGGACCACGGCGACCTGGACGGCGCGCATCGCCTGCACTCCAAGGGGGCGACGTCCTACCGGGAGCAGAACAATGTTCCGCTCGTCATCGTGCATCCCGCGCACCCCGGCGGCAGGCGCTGCGAGGCCGTGACCTCGCACCTCGATATCGCACCGACGCTGGTGGGTCTGACGAACGCGGATGCCGGCAAGAAAGCCGCCATCACGAAGGGCCTGCCCGGCAGGGACTTTTCCGCGCTGCTTGCCGCGCCCGAGAAGGCCGGGCACACGGAGATCCGCGACGGCGTGCTGTTCTGCTACAACATGTTCGCGTACATCGACGGCGACTTCCTGCAGAAGTCGGTCGGCATCCTCAAGCAGCCCGACGGCAAGGCGAAGCTGCAGGAAGCCGTGAAGTCCGGAGCGATGCGGCCGGACCTCGGCAAGCGCGGCGCGATCCGCAGCGTATTTGACGGCCGCTACCAGTTCAGCCGCTATTTCTCCCCCAAACAGCACAACCGCCCCACGACGCTGGACGCGCTCTTCAAGCTGAACGACGTCGAGCTGTTCGATCTCGAGAATGACCCGCGCGAGCTGAACAATCTGGCGCTCGAGCGCGACAAGCACCGCGACCTTCTCGCGGCGATGAACGACAAGCTGAATGCGCTGATCGAGCGGGAGGTCGGCGAGGACGCCGGCCAGATGCTGCCGGGCGGCGTCGACGGAGGCTGGGTCGCCGGCTCCGCCGTGAACGACCTGTGAGCCCGACGGAAGCCTAGCCGCCCCCGGGGCACGCGAGCGTAAGGCTCGCGCCGTGCCCGGCGCCGGCCGGGATCGTCGCCGTGTACACGCCGGCGCCGGAGCCGCACTTCCACTCCGCGGCGTAGTCCTTCTCGCACCCGGGGCTCGCGCCTGCGGCCGGCGCCGCGTCTACCGCGACGATGCAGGCGCTGCGGCCGTCGCAGGCGCGCGCGAGCGCGGCCGTGACGTTGCCGGCCGGCGCGCCGCAGCTCTTGCCGTAGGTCGCCGCCGTCACCTTGATCGGCAGCCCCGGGAGCGCGGCCGGCGTCGAAGGCGCCGGCTTGGTGGCGGCGATCGCGCTCGTTTGCGGAGCGAGCGAGCGCGCCGCCCCCTCGCGCAGCGCGTCGCGCATCGCGTCGCCGTCCAGGAAGTACATCGCCAGGCCCACCGCCATCAGCAGCACGCCGATGAGCGACGCGCCGACGCGGCCCGCGTGGCCGGGCTCGATCTTGCCTTCGATGCGGCCCATCACCGCCACGAGCAGAAAGACGATTCCCGCCAGCACGAACATGCGTGCGAGCGGCAGATCCACCAGCTTCACCATGACGTCCTGCATTGCGATCTCCCCTGCGGCGCGACCGGCGACGGTGCCGCGCGCCACTGCGCATTGTCCGATCCCGCCCCGGTGCGCCGCGAGGAAGTATTTCCCAGTTGTCAGATGCGGTGCAGCACCCGCTCTCCCCGTGCGGTGAGCTCGCTGTAGCGGATGCCGATGTCCCGTAACGTGCGCGGATCGAGCTCCGCGACGCTGCGAGGCGCGCGGCGCGGGCCCAGCTTACAGATGAAGGCCTTCAATCCTTCGATCGGATTCATGCGAAATTCCCCGTGTCGATGGTTCACGCCGCGTGGGCCTCGGCAAGCGCACGCTCGACGCGCAGCAGCCCCGGATCGGCGTCCTTGCGCAGCTCGAAGCCGAATTTGGCCGCGAGCCCGAGCATCGGGGCGTTGTCGTACTGCACCAGCCCGTGCAGCGCGCCCAGCCCGCGTTGGCGCGCGCGCTCGAGCAGCGTCACGACGAGCCGCGTGCCGAGTCCGCGGCGCTGCAGCGCGTCGTCCACGACGACGCCGAATTCGGTGCCGCCGTCATCTCCGGCCGCAAACTGCGCCAGGCCGACGATGCGTCCCGCTGCGTCGAACGCCCCGAGGTTGAGATCCTGCGGCCCCCGGGCGGTGGTGACGCGCGCCAGCTGGCTCGGCACGAGCTCCCTGATCGGTGCCAGGAAGCGCCGGCGGCGGGACTCGGGGGACAGCCGGCGCACGAACGCCTGCACCGCTTCGGCGTCCGCCTGCCGCAGTTCACGTATCGCGAGCCGGCCGTCCATGGCGCTACCTCACGATGGGCGCGAGCGCGGCGCCGATGCGCTCGAACTGCGCCGGGGTGATCATGCCGCCGAGGATCTTCTGGAAGCGCTCGTCCTGTACGCCCGAGACGATGTACTGCCAGCGGTAGGCGGCGAGGAACGTCGCGCCGATCGCCTCGACCTGCGCTCGGTCGAACGGGCGGCCGGCGACGCGCAGGAAGTAGTCGGTATCGGCCTTGGCCTGCGCCTGCAGGATGCCGTCCACCGCCGCCACCAGCGCGATCAGCTCGTCGACCGCCCGGTCGCGCTGCGCGGCGTCGAGCTTCGCGTCCTCGCGCTGCCATTCGAGCTCGTCGAGGATCGCATGCTGCGACTCCTCGCGCGCGTGGAAGGTGAACACGTCCTTCCACAGCTCCGAGAGCTCGGCGTCGGGCTCGATCGCCTGGCGGTAGTGCGCCAGCACGAACAGCTCGATGTGGCAGATCAGCGCCAGCACCGACCAGGTCGGCTTGCCGAGCACCACGCCGGCGACGTCGTTCGGCCGCGGCAGGAACGTGTAGCCCGCCGGCATTCCCTCGGCGCACAGCGCGTCGATCCTGCGGAACATTTCCTGGTGCTTGAGCTCCTCGTCGGTGAAGCGCACCAGCGCCTCGTAGGCCGCCTGGTCGCCGAGCCAGTGGTCGCGGCTCACCTCCGACATCTTCGGCGCGATGAAGCGCTCGACCAGCCCGAACATGTTGGCGTAGGTTCGGCCCTGGATCTGGCTCAGCAGGCGCTTCTCGCCCGCGCCGAGGAACTCGAGCCGCCCGATCCTGGACAGCCCGTCGGGCAGGAACTTCTTGGCGAAGTCGAACCTGCGGCCGCGGATCACGTCGCGCTCGATCTCGAAGCGCACGCGCTTCGAGACCTCGACCGCCCTGGCGTAACGCTTGCTGCTTGCTTCCTGCATCTGTGCTTGCATGGTCATGCTCCCTTCGGTTGGTGGATGAAAGTGCTGCGTCGCCGCCGGCTTCACATGCCGACGAGGCGTGCCGCGTACCCCTGCGCCTGCACGCAGCGCAGGATCCCGAGCGCGCTGATTGCGTCCCGGTCGTAGTCGACGAGCAGCAGCTGTC
Source organism: Burkholderiales bacterium (assembly GCA_035624675.1). Taxonomy (GTDB): domain Bacteria; phylum Pseudomonadota; class Gammaproteobacteria; order Burkholderiales; family SG8-39; genus DAHVFK01. The sequence goes on along the minus strand of DASPRB010000233.1, from coordinate 6,449 downwards.
CCGCGCGGGCGCCCGCCCGCACGCCGCGAATGCCCTGCTCGGCGCCCAGGCGCTCGAGCAGCCGTACGCGCGCGCGCTCGTCGAGCGCATCGGTGACGTGCACCAGGACGTCGCTATGCAGTGTGTTCATGTCGTTCGCTCCGATGTCGGTTTGCATGGAGCGCATGCTGACGGCGGCCGGTATCCGCCGGATGTCCGGCGCGGCACGCTTTGTTGCGGGTTTGTATCGGGCCGGCCGCGGACGCGGCCGGGAAGCGCTAGCGGCGCAGCGCCTCGACGAGCGCCGCGAACAGCGGCTCGGGCTCGACAGGCTTGGCGAGCAGGGCGCGCACGCCGCTGCGTGCGAGCTGCTCGGCGCCGATGTTCTCGGCGTAGCCGCTGTACAGGATCACCGGCAGCCCGGGCCGCAGCGCGGCGACGCGCCGCGCGAGCTCGAGGCCCGTCATCTTCGGCATCGTCTGGTCGGTGAGCACCAGGTCGACGCGCGCGGGGTCCTCGGCGAGCCAGCGCTCGGCTTCGACGGGGCTGCGAAGCACTGTCACTTCCAGGCCCCAGCCGCCGAGCAGCTCGGCCATGAACTCGCCGACCATCTGCTCGTCGTCGACGAGCAGCACGCGCCCGTCGAGCGCGTGGCGCAGCGGCTTCGCGCGCGCAGCCTCCGCGCCCCGCCGCACGTCGGACTCGACCTCGCCTTCGAGCGCCGGCAGCAGCACGCGGAAGGTCGCGCCCCTGCCCGGGGCGGTCTCGACCACCACGTGCCCGCCGTGCTCGTGGACGATGCCGTGCACCGTCGCGAGCCCCATGCCGCTGCCGCGCCCAACTTCCTTGGTGCTGAAGAAGGGCTCGAACATGCGCTCGAGCACCGCCGGCGCGATCCCCGGCCCGCTGTCGGCGACGGCGAGCTCGACGTAGCGCCCGTCGGCCGGCTTGTGGCAGGACGCGCAGCGCGGCGCCGCGCCCTGCGCCGCGTGGCGCACGCCGACCGTGATCTTCCCCGCCCCGTCCATCGCGTCGCGCGCGTTGATGCACAGGTTGAGCAGGATCTGCTCGACCTGCACCGGGTCGATCATCACCGCGGGCAGACCCTGCTCGAGCTCGGTGCGCAGCTCGACCGTGGCGGGCAGCGACGAGCCGAGCAGCTTGACCGCCTCCTCGGCGAGCGGCGCGAGCGACACCGCGCGCGGCTTGCCCCGCTGCGCGCGGCTGAAGGCGAGCATCTGCTGGATGAGCTCCTTGGCGCGCGTCGCGCCGTGCTGCGCCTGCTGCAGGTGGCGCGCGAGCTTGGCGTCGCTGCTCGCCGCCTCGCGCTCGCCGGCGAGCGTGAGGTAGCCCATGATGCCGGTCAGGATGTTGTTGAAGTCGTGCGCGATGCCGCCGGTGAGGTGACCGATCGCTTCCATCTTCTGCGCCTGCCTGAGCTGCGCCTCGAGCTCGCGGTGGCGCGCCTCGGCCTGCCTGCGCGCGGTGATGTCGCGCCCCGCGTACAGCACGTGCGGCCGGCCCTGGTACATGGTGCGCACGCCCGAGAGCTCGATGTCGATCGGCCGGCCGTCGCGCCGGATCATCTGCGCCTCCATGCGCACCGGCTCGCCGGCCAGCGCGCGCCGGTGCAGCGCCTTCACCGCTGCGTCGATCTCCGGCGGGTTGGCGACCACGTGGTCGGCGCCTTCGACCTCGGCGCGCGCGTAGCCGCTCATCTTCTCGTAGGAAGGGTTGACGTCGACGATGCGGAAACTTTCGTCCCTGAGCACCAGCGCGTCGAGCGAGGCGACGAATACCGCGCGGTACTGCTCCTCGCTCGCGCGCAGCGCCTGCTCGGCGAGCTTCGCCTCGGTAGCGTCGCGCCCGATGTACAGCACGTGCGGCTCTCCGCGGTAGGTCATCGGGACGCCGCGCACCTCGAGCACGAAGGGCGAGCCGTCCGGGCGCCGGCCGTCGGCCTCGAAGTCCACCGACTTGCCGGCGAGCGCCTCGGCGTGCAGGCGCCGCCGGTCCACCGCGCTCGCGTTGCGCGTGAGGGTCAGGTCGGTGAGCCCGATCACCTTCTCGCGGCGCCTGCCGCTCATCGACTCGTAGGCCGCATTCACATCGACGATGCGGAACTGCGCGTCGCGCAACACGAGTGCGTCGGCCGTGGCGTTGAAGATCGCTCGGTACTGCTCCTCGCTCGCGCGCAGCGCGCCCTCCGCCGCCTTTCGCGCAGTAATGTCGCGCACGATCGCCAGCACGTGCGGCTCGCCGCGGTGCACCACGGGAATGGTGCGGATGTCCGCCTGGAAGCGCTCGCCGTTCTTGCGCAGCGATTCGAGCTCGACGCGGCAGGTCTCGCCGGCGAGCGTGCGGCGCACCAGCTCCAGGCGCGGCTCGGCATAGTCCGCCGGCAGGCCGAGTGCATCGTAGCCGCGGCCGACCACCTCCTCGCGCGTCCAGCCGTACAGGCGCTCGTAGGCCGGGTTGATGTCGACGCGCCGCATACTGGAGTCCCACAGCACCAGGGCGTCCTCCGAGGCGTTGAAGATCGCCCGGTACTGCTCCTCGCTCGAGCGCAGCGCGGCCTCGGCGCGCTTGCGCTCGGTGATGTCGCGCGCCACCGAGAGCACGTGCGGCCTGCCGTTGTAGGTCACCAGCGATCCGAGCACCTCGATATCCACGTGCGTGCCGTCCTTGCGCGGCAGGCGGGTTTCAGTGCGCACTAGCTTTCCGGAGGCCGCCTCGGCGAGGTAGGCCCGGTAGGGGCCGGCGAGCTTCTCCGGGATGATCGGGCCGAAGGTCCTGCCGATCAGCTCCTCGCGCGAGTAGCCGTACATCGACAGAAGCGCCGGGTTAGCGTCGACGATCTCGCCATCGAGCGTGCGGATGATCATGCTGTCGAACGAGGCGTTGAAGATCGCCCGGTACTGCTCTTCGCTCGCGCGCAGCCCCTGCTCGGCGCGCCGGCGTTCGAGCTCGACCATCGCGCGCGCGGCAAAGATCTTGAGCACCGATTCGATCAGCTCCGGCTCGGTGATCGGCCGGCGCGCCGCAACCACCATCAGTCCGACCGCCTCGCCGCGCGCGTCGTTGAGCGGATAACCTGCGTAGCCCTCGACGCCCAGCTCGATGAAGTCCGCGTCGAGCGGAAAGCGCTCCTTCAGCCCGGAGGGGTAGCAGCGGAACTGCCTGCCGACCACGGTCTCGCAGGGCGTGCCGGCGATCGGGTACTCGAAGTCGTCGATCATCCGGCCGTCGGCGTAGTAGGCGAGCATCCCGAGCATGCAGCGATCGGGCGGCTTGGACAGCGCGATGAAGGCGATCTCTACGTCGAGGATCGCGGCGAGCGCGCGCACCAGCTCGCGGAACACGCCCTCGCCTGCGGCCGTCGACACCGCGAGCGCGGCGCTGCGCAGGACGTCTTCGGTGCGGCTAGGTGCCCGGAGCTTCACGCGGCCAGTCTAGGTCGGGGCGCCGCTCGCGGGGCGGCCGGTTACCAGACGGAAACAATCGATACGCGACGGTTACGCGGCCGGCACGTAGCAGTAGCCGGCGCCGCGCACAGTCTTGATGAGGCGCGGCTGATCCGGGTCCTCGCCCAGCTTGCGGCGCAGGCGCGCGATGCGGATGTCGACCGAGCGGTCGAACGGCTCCCAGTCGCGGTTGCGCGTGAGGTTGAGCAGCTGGTCGCGCGACAGCACCCGGTTCGGGTGTTCGACGAACACGCGCAGCAGGTCGAACTCCATGCTGGTGAGCGGGACCTCGGCGCCCGCCGCGTCGAGCAGCCGGTGCGCGCCCAGGTCTAGCGAGCAGCTGCCCACCCTGACGGTCTTGCCCGCCGCGGCCGCCGCGCCGGGGCCGGGCCGCGCGCGGCGCAGCACGCTCTTCACGCGCGCCAGCAGCTCGCGCAGGTCGAACGGCTTGGCGATGTAGTCGTCGGCTCCGACCTCCAGCCCCACGACGCGGTCGACCACCGAATCGGCCGCCGTCACCATGATGATCGGCAGCTCGTGCCGCTCGCGCAGGCTGCGCGCCAGCGCGAGCCCGTCCTCGCCCGGCAGCTTCAGGTCGAGCAGCACCAGATCGGGCACGTTGCGCGCGAGCACGGCGCGCATGGCGTCGCCGCCCTCGGCGGTATCCACCTCGAATCCGTGCGACGCCAGGTACTCGGCCATCGAGTCCCGCACGTCGGCATCGTCCTCCACGATCAGCAAGCGCGTGGCTGCAGCCATTGCCGGTCTCCTCCAGGGGACGACCCGATTATACGCAAGCGCGTCAGACGGCCGTCAGGCCGCACACCGCCCGACTGCCTGCGCGCCGCCTCCGCGAGGGTGCGCGCAACGATGCCGTGCTGAGCGCGGCTGCCGCCCAGGCGGTGCGCGCGCGACGGCAGCGCCGCGAGCAGCGCCTCCGCCTCGCGGTAGCGTTCTTCGCCGAACGCGAGCAGCGCGCGGCAAGCCGGCAGTCCGACCAGGCGCGTCATCGCGCCGTTGATGCCGCTCTGCCCGATGCGGCGGCGCTGGGCGCCGAGCAGCGCCGCGGCGCTCGCGCGCTGACCGGCGGCGGCGAAAGCCATCATCGCGTGCAGGTCGCTGAACGCGCAGTACGCGTCCTCGGCGTGCGGCGCCCAGTGCCCGGCGAGCTCGCGCCAGCGCCCGCCGACTCCCTCCCCGGCCAGCTCGAAGCGCCACAGCAGCGCGCTCGCGTCGATCAGCGCCGAGAGCGCGCCGCCGAGCGCCGGCCGGATGCGCGCGTCGTAGATCGCGAGCGCCGCGGCGCGCCGCCCGAGCGCGAGCTGAAACAGCGCCACGTGCCACCAGTTGTGCACCGCGACCGCGGAGCCGTCGTCCCAGTACGCGCGCCGCTCTTCGGCCCAGCGGATGCCCCGCGCGGCTTCGCCGCGCATCTCGTACACGTGCGCCACCGCGTGGTGCGCCCGCACGTCGCGCGGCTCGAGCTCGAGCGCGCGCCGCGCGAACGCCTCGGCGCGCGCGTAGCGCCCCGCCTCCTCCAGCCCGAAGGCGTACATCGCGAGCACCGCGTGGTAGCCCGGCACGCCCGCGTGCCAGGCGCCGAGCACGCGCGCCACGCGCCGGTGCAGCTCGTCGGTCTCGCCCAGCAGGTAGTCACAGGAATGCGCGATGCCGAGCGCCAGCACGTCGCGCGGATGCTCGGCGAGGATCGCGCCGTAAATCGCCTCGGCGCGCTCGTGGCGCCCGGCGGCGAGCGCGGCGATCGCCAGCAGGTGCGCGCGCGCGCGCGCGTCCATCGGCAGGCGCACGGCGTGCGCGAGCACGCGCCGCGCCTCGGCCGCGCCCGCCGGGTCGCGCCCGCCGAGCGCGAGGTAGGCGGCGAAGGCCTGCGCCATCGCGAAGGCGGGCGCCTCCTCGAGCGCCTGCGCGAGGAGCGGGGCCGCGCCGTCCCTGAAGGACAGGTGCGCCGCGAGCGCCGCCTCGTAGCGCTCGAGCGCGCGCGGCGTCGCGCCGCTCAGCGCGAGCCCGCGCGCGTCTTCAAGTGCCATGGGGCGGCAGCCGGCCGACGTCCACCGCGTGCGGCGCGGCGAGCGAGAGCACGGTGTCGTCCCAGGCCTTCGCCAGCGCGACGCCGTTGCGGTCCAGGCGGAACGAGTCTCCCGCCGCGAGCACGATGTCGCGCACGTCGCGCTCCTGGGTGATCCACAGCGAGCCCTGCCAGACGTGGATCAGCAGGCCGCGCCCGTCGACGATGCGCAGCTGACCGCCGCGCGCGAGCGGAAGCTCTCCCTCGATCAGGTGTTCGTCGCGTTCCATGTCCGTCTCCCGTGGTTGCGATGCACGGAACGCAGCTTAGGGAGACGAGGTAACCCCGCGATGTCCGCGGGTCGCCGGTTTGTTACCGCTCGGTAACTAGGAGCGCGCGCGCAGCGCGTCGCGCAGGTCGCGGTGCGCGCGGCGCAGCGTCTGCTCGGTGGTCGGCCAGTCGATGCAGGCGTCGGTGACCGACACGCCGTAGCGCAGCTTGGAGAGGTCCTCGGGGATCGGCTGGTTGCCGGCGTGCAGGTTGCTCTCCAGCATCAGCCCGACGATCGAGCGGTTGCCCTCGAGGATCTGGTGCACGATGTCGTGCAGCACGAGCGGCTGCAGCGACGCGTCCTTCATCGAGTTGGCGTGCGAGCAGTCGACCACCACGTTCGGCGCGAGGCCGGCGCGCGCAAGCGCGGCTTCCGCCAGGCGCACGCTCACCGTGTCGTAGTTCGGCCGCCCGCCGCCGCCGCGCAGCACCAGGTGGCCGTAGGCGTTGCCGCGCGAGCGCACGACCGCGGTGCGGCCCGCCTGGTTCACGCCGAGGAAGCCGTGCGGGCGCTTCGCGGACTGGATCGCGTTGATCGCCACCTCGAGCCCGCCGTCGGTGCCGTTCTTGAAGCCGACCGGCGCCGACAGCCCGCTCGCCATCTCGCGGTGCGTCTGCGACTCGGTGGTGCGCGCGCCGATCGCGTACCA
>DASPRB010000189.1:0-14662 GCA_035624675.1 Burkholderiales bacterium | reverse complement strand
CGCTGCAGCGCGAGCCAGGCGTGCCGGCTGCGCGCGCGCGCGCGCTCGGCATCCTCGACAAGCTGGGCCTCGCCGCGAAACAGGATCTGCCGGCCTCCTCGCTCACCCTGCCCGACCGCAAGCGCCTCGAGGTCGCGCGCGCGCTGGCCACCGGCCCGCGCCTGCTGCTGCTCGACGAAGTCATGGCGGGTCTGCGGCCCACCGAGTGCGACCAGATGGTCGCGGTGTTCCGCGAGCTGAACCGCGGCGGGCTGACGATCCTGCTCATCGAGCACGTCATGCGCGCGGTGATGGCGCTCGCGCAGCAGGTGGTGGTGCTGCACCACGGCGAGATCATCGCGCGCGGCGCGCCCGCGGAGGTGGTGCGCGACCCGGCGGTGCTCGAGTGCTACCTGGGCGAGGACACGGAGGTATGAGCGCCCTGCTCGAAGTGCGCGGGCTCGACCTCTACTACGGCGACGCACAGGCGCTCGCCGGCGTGACGCTGGAGGTGCCACGCGGCGAGATCGTCGCCATCGTCGGCGCCAACGGCGCCGGGAAGTCCTCGCTCATCCGCACGATCGCCGGAATCGAGCGGCCTCGCGCCGGCAAGATCCTACTCAAGGGCGAAGACATCACCGGGCTGCCGTCGCATCGCACCTGCAACCTCGGCATCGGGCAGGTGGCCGAGGGGCGCCAGGTGTTCCCTTCGCTCACGGTCGAGGAGAATCTGCACATGGGAGGTCTGCTGCCGCGCGCGCGCTCGCGCGCCGCTCAGACTTTGCAAGAGGTCTACGCGCTCTTTCCGCGGCTCGCGGAGCGCCGCCGCCAACTCGCGGGCACCATGTCGGGCGGCGAGCAGCAGATGCTCGCCATCGGCCGCTGCCTGATGGGTCAGCCCGAGCTGATCATGTTCGACGAGCCCTCGCTCGGGCTCGCGCCGGCGATCGTGCAGGAGGTGTTCCACACCATCCGCGCGCTGCACGCCAATGGCCTCACGATCCTGCTCGTCGAGCAGAACGTCGCCCTGTCGCTCAAGCTCTCGCAGCACGCCTACGTGCTCGAGAACGGCAGCGTCGTGATGTCCGGCGCGGGCGAAGCGCTGCTGCGCGACGACCGCGTGCGGCAGGCCTACCTCGGGCTCTGAGGATTCGTCATTCAGCTCACGGTCTCGGCGCTGTAGCGCGCGAGCAGGCCGGTGCGCACGGCGCGGCGATAGACACGCGCAAAGAAGAAGGCGGCGAGCAGGATGTAAAGCGCCGCGAGGCAGATGCTCCAGAGCAACTGCGTCGCAGGGAACGTCGCGCCCGCGATGATCGCGCGCATCCCCTCGAACACGTATGACGGCGCGAGCGCGTACGCGATCGTGTGCATCCACGCGGGCAGCGTCGCCAGGGGGTAGAACACGCCAACGAACGGCGAGAGCAGCGCGGGGATCGGCCAGATCAGCCATTCCGCGGCCGGCCCCAGGCGCAGGACGACGGCCGCGCCGAAGATGCCCAGCGCGATGCCGGACAGGAACAAGACGAGCAGAAACGGCACGAGCATCAGGCCGAAGGCGAAGATCGATAGGCCGAAGACGGCGGTCGCCAGCGCGATCATCACCGTGAGCGCGAACGAGCTCGTGAGGATGCTGGTGAGCACCAGCCCGGAGACGTACTCCGAGATCCTGAGCGGCGTGGCGAAGATGTTGAGGAAGTTGCGCGACCACACGTCCTCGAAAAACGCGGTGGTGACGCCCAGCATGACGCGCCCGAAGAAGTCCCAAAGCAGCACCGCACCGAGCAGCGTCGAGACGAAGTTGAAGCCCGGCTCGGCGACGGTCGCAAGGTACCGGGTGATGAATCCCCACAGCAGGATGTCGACCGCGACCCACATGACGAGCGGAAACAGGCGCGCGGGACTGCCGCGCATGAGATAGAACTGGCGCAGCACGATGGCGAGGATCGGATGCCAGCGCATGGCCTCACCCGGTCTCGATCGTGAGCGGCTCGCGCGCGACCGAGACGAACAGATCCTCGAGCGAGCTCTTGCCGTGCTCGCGCGGCAGCGTCCGCGGATCGCCTTCGAGCAGGATCGCGCCGCGCGACAGGAACAGCACGCGATCGCACACCTCCTGCACCTCGACCATGTTGTGCGACGTCCAGAGCACCCCGACCCGGTGGCGGCGCGCGAGCTCGCGGATCTGCGAGCGGATCTCGCGCGCCTTCGAGGGATCGAGCGAGGCGGTCGGCTCGTCGAGCAGCAGCAGGTGCGGATGGTTGAGCATCGCCTTGGCGAGCGCCGCGCGCGTCTGCTCCCCGGAGGAGAGCAGGCCGCACTTCACGTCGCGGAACGCCCTGAGCTCGAACTGATCGAGCAGCGCCTCGATGCGCGCCGCGCCGTCCCCGACGTTGTAGATCAGGGCGAAGAAGCGCAGGTTCTGATACACGGTGAGATTGCCGGGCAGGGACGCGTAGACCGCCGCGAAATTGGTGCACGCGAGCGCCTGTGCGCGCTGCGTCGCCACGTCGCGGCCCTCGATGGCGATCGCGCCGGCGGTCGGTTCGAGCACGCCCAGGATCATGTTGATGATCGTCGTCTTGCCTGCACCGTTCGGACCCAGCAGCCCGACGATCTCGTTCGGGTAGACCTCGAACGAGACGCCGTCGACGGCGACCTTGTCGCCGAATCGCTTGCGCAGCGCGCGGACCGACAGCACGGGACTCAGCATGGGGCTCTCTAGAAAGAAGAATTGCCTCGCGTCCAGCGCGCGCATGGTACGCTGCATCCTCAGGCAGATGCAAAGCGATTACCTGCAGCGCTTCCTCTTCGAGGAGCTCGAGATCCGCGGTCGGCTCGTCTGCCTGGGCGGGGCCTGGCGCGGCATGATCGAGGGCCGGGAGTATCCGCGCCCGGTGATCGACCTGCTCGGCCACACCGCGGGGCTTGCGGCGCTGCTCGGCGCGGGCCAGAAGGGGGCCCGGCGCCTGACGCTGCAGCTGCAGGGCGCGGGGCCGGTCAGGCTGCTGGTCGCGGACTGCGACGCGGGCCTGCGGATCCGCGGCATGGCAAGCGTCGAGCGGGCGGCGCCGCTGCCGGAGAGCGAACGGGCGCTGCTCGGCGCAGGGCGCCTCGCGCTCACGCTGGAAGATACCGCGACCGGCCGCCTGTACCAGAGCCTGGTTCCGTTCGAGGGCGAGTCGCTGCAGCAGACCTTCGAGCACTACCTGTCGCAGTCCGAGCAGCTGCCCGCGTTCCTGCGGCTGCATGCCGACGGCGAGAATCTGTGCGGCCTGCTGCTGGAGAAGCTGCCGCGCGCGGACGAACGCGATCCCGACGGCTGGAACCGGATCACGCAGCTCGCGGCCACCCTCGCACTCGACGAGACGCGCGCGGTGCAACCCTACGCGCTGTTGACGCGCCTGTTTCCCGAGGAGCTGCTGCGCGTCTTTCCGCTCGACGCCGTCGCGTACCACTGCCCGGACGACCCGGAGAAGGTGCGGCAGGTGCTGCGCGGCCTCGGGCGCGACGAGCTCGAGTCGATCCTCGCCGAGCGCGGCGAAGTGGTGATCCGCAACGAGATGTGCAACCGCGAGTACCGCTTCGACGCGCGCGAGGTCGAGGCGCTGTTCGCCTAGCTCAGTACATGCGATGGCGGAACAGCCAGCCGGCCGCCGCCATGCTCGCCAGGCCGATCAGCGCCATCGGCCAGAACTGGTGCACCAGCTGCGCCGCCGGCGCGCCCTCGAGAAACACCTTGCGCAGGATCACCAGGAAGTAGCGCAGCGGATCGATCAGTGTGATCAGCTGGATCGCCGCGGGCATGTTGGCGATCGGCGTCGCGAATCCGGACAGGATGACCGCCGGCACCATGAACAGGAATGCGCCGAGCAGCCCCTGCTGCTGGGTGACCGCGAGCGACGAGATCATCAACCCGACCCCCACCGCCGACAGCAGGAACAGCGCGAGGCCGGTGTACAGCGCCGCGAGGCTGCCGAGCAGCGGGATGCCGAACCACAGCACCGCGATCAGCGTGATCGCGCTCGCCTCGACGATGCCGATGATGAAGCCCGGCAGCGCCTTGCCGAGCAGGATCTCCACCGGCCGCATCGGCGTCACCAGCAGCTGGTCGAAAGTCCCCTGCTCGCGCTCGCGCGCTACTGATAGCGCCGTGATGACCATGGTGATGAGCAGCGTCAGGATGCCGATGATGCCGGGCAGGAAGAACCAGCGGCTCTCCAGGTTGGGATTGAACCAGGCGCGCGTCTCGAGCGCGGCCGGCGGCGCCGGCAGCGCGTGCTCGGTCGCCCACTGGGCGTCGAAGCGCTGCACGATCTGGCGCAGGTAGCCGACCGCGATCAGCGCCGTGTTTGAGTTGCGCCCGTCGACGATCAGCTGCACGCGCGCCGGCCGGCCCGCGAGCAGGTCGCGCGTGAAGCGCGCGTCAATGTGCAGCACGACCAGTACCTTGCGCGCGTCGACCAGCGGCGCGACCTCGCCGATCGAGGACACGCGCGCCGCCTCGTGGAAGCTGGACGAGCCGCGCAGCATCGCCGCCAGCCGCCGCGCGCCCGGTCCCGGATCCTCGTTGTACAGCGCGTAGGGCACATGCTTCAGGTCGTAGCTCGCCGCGTAGCCGAACACGAGCAGCTGGATGAGCGGCGGCACGATGAGCACCTCGCGGCTGCGTCCCTCCTTGAGCAGGGTGATGAACTCCTTGACGACCAGCGCGAGCACGCGGCCCCACATGGCGCGCCTCAGTCGAGCCGCTTGCGCGTCTTCAGGCGCGTGAGCCCGAGGAAGATCACGGCCATCAGCGCGAGCACGAGCGTGTTCGGCACGATCACCGACCAGATGTCGCCCGCCAGGAACAGCGTGGTGACGATGGCGACGAAGTAGCGCGCCGCGAACAGGTGCGTGATCGCCTGCACCACCCGCGGCATGTTGCCGATCTCGAAGATGAACCCGGAGAGCAGGAACGCCGGCAGGAAGGTGGTGATGAGCGCGACCTGGCCGGCAACGAACTGAATCCGGGCCACGCTGGAGATGAGCAGCCCCATGCCCAGCGCGACCAGCATGAACACCGCGGAGGTGGCGAGCAGCAGCCAGAACGAGCCGGTGAGCGGCACCGCGAACAGCCACCTCGCCATCGCCACGGAAAGCAGCATGCCGCCGATGCCGAGGACGAAATAGGGGATGAGCTTGCCGAGCAGGATCTCGCCGATCCCGACCGGCGTGACGATGAGCGCCTCCATCGTGCCGCGCTCCCACTCGCGCGCCATCACCATCGCGGTGAGCAGCGCGCCGGTCAGCGTCATGATCACCACCATCAGGCCCGGAACCAGGAAGTTGCGGCTGCGCACGTCCGCGTTGAACCACACGCGGTGCTCGACGTCGACCGGCGGCGCGAAGCTGCGCCCGTTTTCGGCGGCGCGGCGCATCATCCAGGCGGTCAGCGCGCCGTCCATATAGCCCTCGACCAGGCGCGCGGTATTCGCGTCGATGCCGTTTACGACGAGCTGCACGGGCGCGCCGCGCGCGCTGCGCTCGCGCGCGGCGAAGTCCGCGCGCAGCCGGACGATCGCGTCGACCCGCCCTTCCAGGAGCGCGCGCTCGGCCTGCGGCATGCCGGGCACGGCGGCCGGCGCAAAATAGCGCGAGCCGCGCAGCGAGGCGACGAAGTCGGCCGTGTCCGCGCTCGGGCTCTCGACCACCAGCGCCACCGGGACGCGCTCGACGTCGAGCGACAGGCCGTAGCCGAACAGCAGCAGCAGCGCCACCGGCATGACGAAGGCGATCGCGATGCTGCTCGGATCGCGCACGATCTGCAGGAACTCCTTGCGCACCAAGCCGCGCAGGCGCATGCCCGTCGCGCTCATGCGGGAGCCCCCCGGCTGAGCTCCACGAAGGCGTCCTCCATCGTCGGCTCGGGCACGCTTTCCGTGCGTGCGCGCGCCTTGATCTCCGCCAGCGCCCCGGTCGCGAGGATGCTGCCCGCCGCCATGATCGCCAGGCGGTCGCAATACTCGGCTTCCTCCATGAAGTGCGTGGTCACCATGACCGTCACGCCGGCGCGCGCCAGCGCCCCGATGCGGCGCCAGAACGTGCGCCGCGCGAGCGGGTCGACGCCCGAGGTCGGCTCGTCGAGGAACAGGATCTCGGGCTCGTGCATGAGGGCGCAGGCCATCGCCAGGCGCTGCTTGAAGCCCAGCGGCAGCTCGGCGCTCGCGGCATCGGCCTCTTCGCGCAGCTCGAATTCGTCCAGCGCCCACGCCTCGCGCGCCGTGCGTCGCGCGCCGCGCAGGCCGTAGGCGCCGGCGAAGAACGCGACGTTCTGGCGCACGCTCAGGTTGCCGTACAGCGAGAATCTCTGCGACATGTAGCCGACGCGCTCGCGCGCCCGCGACGCCGCGCGGCGCAGATCGACGCCAGCGACGCGCAGGGAACCCGCGCTCGCCGGCAGCAGGCCGCACAGCATCCGGAAGGTGGTCGACTTGCCGGCGCCGTTCGCGCCGAGCAGGCCGAAGATCTCGCCGCGGCGCACCTGAAAGCTCACGTTGCGCACCGCGTAGAAATCGCCGAAGCGCCGCTCGGCGCCGCGCACTTCGATCACCACCTGATCATCGGGCGGATCGGCTTCTTCTGCGGGATTGGTCCCGTACCGAAGCCGCTGCGAGGCGCCCCGTTCGTGCAGCAGGGCGACGAACGCGTCCTCGAAGCGCGGCGCCACCGGCTCGGCGCGCAGTCCCTCGAGCTGCGGCGCCGGCGCGCCCGGCCCGGTGACGCAGCGCACGCGCTCGCCCTGGATGAGCGCGTCGATGACGCCCGGCTGGCGCATCAGCGCTTCCTGCACGCTGCGCCGCGCGCTGCCCTCGGTGCCGATCGCGTAGCTGCGTCCGCGCACGCGCTCGGCGAGCTCCGCCGGCTTGCCCTGCACCAGCACCTCGCCCTCGTGCAGCAGCACCACTTCGTCGCAGCGCTCGGCTTCGTCCAGATAGGCCGTCGACAGCAACACGCTGGTGCCTTCGCTGCGCACCAATCGGTTGACGATCGCCCACAGCTCGCGGCGCGACACGGGGTCGACGCCGACGGTCGGCTCGTCCAGCACCAGCAGCCGAGGCGCGCGCACCAGCGTGCAGGAGAGGCCGAGCTTCTGCTTCATGCCGCCCGACAGTCGCCCGGCGAGCCGTCCGGTGAACGCGCCCAGCCCGGTCATCTGCATCAGCTCCGCGTAGCGCGCGCCGCGCGCGGCGGCCGGCACGCCCTGCAGGTCGGCGTACAGGTCGAGGTTCTCCTGCACGCTCAAGTCCTCGTACAGCCCGAAGCGCTGCGGCATGTAGCCCAGCGCCGCCTGCACCGCGAGCGCCTGGCGCGTCGCGTCCAGCCCGAGCACGCGGATGCGGCCGGCGTCCGGCGCGAGCAGCCCGGCCACCAGGCGCATGAGTGTCGTCTTGCCCGCGCCGTCGGGGCCGACCAGCCCCATCACCCGCCCCGCGCGCATGCTGAAGCTCACGCCGCCGAGCGCCCGCACCTCGCGCTTCCCGGCGCGAAAGCGCTTCGCCACCTGATCGAGCTCGAGGACGATCTCCGGCGCGCTCATGCGCCGTTCTTGCAGGGATCCTGGCCGCGCGCCGCAGGCGGCTCCTGCGCGAGCGGAATCTCGACGCTGGCCGGCATGCCCAAACGCAGCTCGTGCTGCGGCGTGCACACGAACACGCGCACCTGATAGACGAGCTGGGTGCGGACTTCCTCGGTCTCGACCGACTTGGGCGTGAACTCGGCGGTCGGCGAGATGAAGCCGACCCAGGCGCGGTACTGCTTGCCCGGATAGCTGTCGGTGCGCACCACGGCGCGGTCACCCAGACGGACCCTGCCGAGATCCGGGCCGCGCACGTAGGCGCGCACCCACAACGGCTCGTCGAGCGCCAGCGTGAACACCGGCGTTTGCGGCGAAGCCATGTCGCCCGGCTCGAGCACCCGGTTTTCGATCACGCCGGCCGAGGGCGCATGCAGCGAAGCGTCGGCGAGGTCTCTCTGCGCGAGCGCGAGCGCAGCGCGGTTCGCCTCGAGCGTCGCCTCGGCGGCGGCGATGTCCTCCTTGCGCGGCCCGAGCACCACCAGGCGCAGCGCCTCCTCGGCCGCCTTGAGGCGCGCTTGCGCCGACTCCGAGAGAGCGCGCGCGTCGTCCGCCTGCTGCTGGGCGATGAAATGCTGTGCGGCGAGCGCCTTCTGCCGCTCGTAGCTGCGCGCCGCGTTGCGGGCGTCGACCCGCCCGGCTTCCGCGTTGGCGCGCGCCTGCTGAATCTCTTCCGGGCGCGACCCGGCGTGCAGGCGCGCCACCACCTCGCGCTGCGCGTCGAGCTGCGCCTGCGCCAGATCCACCGCGTGTGCGTAGCGCCTCGTGTCGAGCACCGCGAGCAACTGCCCTTGCTGCACGCGATCGCCTTCGTGCACGAGCATGCGCTCGACGCGCCCCGCGGCGTTGAACGCGAGCTCGACCTGGCGGATGTCGACATTGCCCTGCAGCGCGAGCACGTCGCGCGGCGCCTGCTCGTGCCGCGCGAACCAGAACCATCCGGCGCCTGCGCCCGCGAGCGCGGCGACGAGTGCGAGCGGCGCGACGATCTTCGCTTTCATCCTCAGGCTTGCATGCGCGACGGGTCCGGCGTGCAAGCATAGCGCAGATGCCCGGCCGCACCGGATCGACTACACTAGCGCCTCCTCGCCTCGCGAACCTCGCCGCTTCCCTCGTGTTTCGCTCGATACCGCCGGTCACGCGCACGCTCATCATCGCCAACGTGATCGTGTACCTGCTGTGGAGGAGCGTCGGCGATTCGCTGATCGTGTACTTCGGCCTGTGGCCGATCGGCACTCCCCCGCTGTACGGCCCGGGAACCGGCTTCCAGCCCTGGCAGATCGTCACCTACGCGTTCCTGCACGGCAGCGTGCCGCACATCTTCCTCAACATGTTCGCGCTGTACATGTTCGGCGGTCAGCTCGAGAGAGTGTTCGGCCAGAAGCGCTACCTGAACCTCTACTTCGCCAGCGTGATCACGGCTGCGATCTCGCAGCTCGCCTACGCCGCGCTCGTCGGCGGCGCGCCGTACCCGACGGTCGGCGCCTCGGGCGGCATCTTCGGCCTGCTGCTCGCCTTCGCGATGTACTTCCCTCGGCAAACCATCGTGCTGCTCATTCCGCCGATCCCGATGCCGGCGTGGCTGTTCGTTACGCTGTACGGTGCGCTGGAGCTGTTTCTCGGCGTGTCCGGCGAAGAGGCCGGCGTGGCGCACTTCGCGCACCTGGGCGGCATGGTCGGCGCCTGGCTGCTGGTCCGCTACTGGCGCAGCAGGCCCCCCTTCCGGCGGCGCTGAGCGCTACAATGCGCCGCAGAAAGGAGCCCGCCATGAAGCGCACCGCCACGATCGCCGCTGCCGCATTTGCCTGCGCCTTCGCGCTCGCGGGCTGCGGCGAGGACAAGTCGACCTCCCAGCCGGCTCCCCAGCCGGCGCCGCAGGCGCAGCCTGCCGCGCCGCAGGCCGCGCCGGCTCCGGCGCCGAGTCCCGCGCCGGCGCAGAGCGAGGCGCCCAAGCCCGATCCCGACGTCGCGCTCGCGAGCGCGGTCAAGGCCGCGCTGGAGGCCGACAAGGCGGTGGGCGCTCAGACGATCGACGTCACGGCCAAGGACGGCGCGGTGACGCTGTGGGGAACGGTGCCTCAGGCCGGGCGGCGCGCGCTCGCGGTGAAGATCGCGCGCGGCGTGCCGGGCGTGAAATCGGTGCAGGACAACCTGCAGGTGATCAAGGGCTCCTGAGCGCTTAGCCCGCGATCACGTCGATCAGGGCCCCCGCGCCGTAGGCCGCGGCGATCGCGAGCGCGAAGATGAGCGCGCTGCGCGTCATCCCCTTCGGAATCTCCATCTCGTCGCACGCGCGCTTCACCACGTGCGCGACGGCGAAGTAAGTGGCAGTCGACACCACGATGTTCGCGACGCTGAAGTTCATCGTCGGCGAGCGTACGATACTTCGCGCACGCCGTGAAAAAAAATCGAGAAGCTGTCGCGGCGCTTACAGTGCCTGACTTGCGTGTTCCTGTAGCCTGCCCTGCGGCCGCGCCACGCGCGCACCGGGCCAGAGGTCCGGATGGCTGCGTGCGTACTGCGGCGGGTAATCGATCTTCACGCCGAATTTTTCCGCTGCGTGCCATACCCAGCGCGGGTCGTCGAGGAAGCCGCGCGCCAGCGCCACCATGTCGGCCTTGCCCTGCGCGACGATGCTCTCGGCCTGCTCCGCGTCGGCGATCAGGCCGACGGCGCGCACCGCGATCGGCGCGCCCTTCTTCACCTGCTCTGCGAACGGCAGCTGGTAGCCAGGCGCGACCTTGATGCGCTGCTGCGGCACCAGGCCGCCGCTCGAGACGCAAACGTAATCGAAGCCGATGCGCGCGAGCTCGCGTGCATAAGCCACCGCATCGCCCGCCTCGAAGCCGCCCTCGAACCAGTCACTCGCGGTGATGCGCGCACCGAGGCAGCGCTCCTTCGGCCAGGCCTCGCGCAGGGCGCGCGCCATCTCGAGCGGCGCGCGCATGCGGTTCTCGAGGCTGCCGCCGTAGCGGTCGCCGCGCGTGTTGGCGAGCGGCGAGAGGAACTGGTGCACGAGATAGCCGTGCGCGGAGTGCATCTCGAGCACGTCCAAGCCGATGCGGCGCGCGCGCTCGGCGGCCGCGGCGAACGCGCGCGCGAGTCCCGCGATGTCTGCGGCGGAAAGCTCGCGCGGCGTGTGCCAGCCCTCGCCGTAGGCGAGCGCCGAGGGCGCCACGGTCTGCCACGGCGACTCGCCCGGCGAGAGCGCCTTGCCGCCCAGCCACGGCACCTGCGACGAGGCCTTGCGCCCGGCGTGGCCGATCTGCACGCCGATCGGGTTGCGCGTCACGCGCCGGCAGGCGTCCACCACGCGCTTCATCGCCGCCTCGTTGTTGTCGCTGTACAGGCCGGTGCAGCCGTGCGAGATGCGGCCCTCGCGCGTCACGCCCGTGGCCTCGATCATCAGCAGCCCGGCGCCCGAGGCGGCTAGCCCGCCCAGGTGCATCAGGTGCCAGTCGGTCATCGAGCCGTCGTCCGCCGAGTACTGGCACATCGGCGCCACCACGACGCGGTTGGGCAGCGTGACGCCGCCGAGCTGGATGGGGGTGAAGAGCTTGCTGGCCATCGATGCCGGTTCCTTTCTCAGGGTGCGCCGAGCGCGATGTTGCGCGCGGCAAATGCCTTGCGCAGCGCCTTGGCGAAGGCGACCGCGCCGGGCTGGTCGCCGTGCAGGCACAGCGTATCCGGGGCGACGGGCACGCGCTTGCCGGAGAGGCTCGTCACGTACCCCTGCTCGATCATGCCGAGCGCCTGCGCCACCGACTTGTCCTCGTCCTCGATCATCGCGCCGGGCGCGCCGCGCGGCGCGAGCGTGCCGTCGTCGGAATAGCCGCGGTCGGCGAACGCCTCGCCCGCGACGCGCAGCCCGAGCCTGTTCGCCACCTCCAGGGTGCGGCTGTTGGACAGCGTGTAGAGGATCACTCCGCCGCCCAGGTCCCGCACGGCGCGCGCCATCGCGTCGGAGAGCGCTTCGTCGCCGGTCGACATGTTGTACAGCGCGCCATGGCACTTGACGTGATGCAGCTTGGCGCCGGCGGCGCGCGCGAACGCCTGCACGGCGCCCGCCTGGTACAGCACCAGGTCGTACATGTCCTGCGGCGAGATCTTCATCACGCGCCGGCCGAAGCCCTGCAGGTCGGGCAGCGACGGATGCGCGCCGACTGCGACGCCGTGCCGCACGGCGAGCTCGACGGTCTTCCTGATCGTCGCCGGATCGCCTGCGTGGTAGCCGCAGGCGATGTTCGCCGAAGTGATGAACGGCATGATCTCGGCGTCGGCGCCCATCTTCCAGGCCCCGTAGCTCTCGCCCATGTCGCAGTTCAGGTCGATGCGTTTCATCTTCCATACTCCCATGCAACCGCGCGCAGCGCCGCCTGCAGCCGCTTGCCCGCCTCGCGCCGCAGAGCGAGCGCGTCCTCGAGCGTGCAGCGCGCGATATGCAGCGTGCCGCCCGGCGCGAGCTGCGCCAGCCGCGGCACGTCCGCGACCGCGATTTCGGCGATCTTCGGATAGCCGCCGGTGGTCTGGTGGTCCGCGAGCAGCGCAATCGGAACGCCGTCTGCCGGCACCTGCACCGTGCCGAGGCAGGTCGGCTCGGATAGTATCTCACCGGGCTCGGCGAGCGTGAGCGTCGGGCCGGCGAGACGGTAGCCCATGCGGTTCGAGTCCGGCGACACGCGCCACACGGCGTCGAACAGCACGCGCTGCGAGGTCGGCTGGAAACGCCCGAAGTGGCGCCCTTCCATGGCGTGCACGACGATCGGCTCGCGGTCCGGCACCGTGAGCGAGGGCGCCGACCAGCGCACCGTGCGCAGGCCGTCGCGCTCGGTCGCGCCGCGCGCGAGCCGCGCATAGCGCTCGGTCGAGATGCGCGCGGCATCCGGCGCGAGCGGTAGCACGTCCCCGGCGCGCAGCGCCCGGCCTTCGAGGCCGCCGAAGCGCGCCGGAAGATAGGTGCTGCGGCTGCCGAGCACCTCGTCGAGCGCGATGCCTCCGGCGAGCGCCAGGTAGGCGCGCGCGCCGCGCAGGGCGCGGCGCACCGCCAGCCGCGTGCCGCCCTCGACCAGCACCGGGCGGTTGCGCGGCAGCGCATGTCCGTCGGCGCGCGCGTCGAACTCGGCGCCGCACAGCGCGATCAGGGTGTCGCGCTCGAACTCGAGCTCGGGGCCGAGCACCGTGATCTCGAGCGTCGCCTCGCCGGCCGAATTGCCGACCAGCGCGTTGGCGAGCGCATGCGCGGTGCCATCCATCGCGCCGCAGGGGACGATGCCGAGATGCTGCAGGCCGTGCCGCCCACGGTCCTGTACCGTGGTGAGCAGGCCCGGCCGCAGGATGCGCAGGCTCACGACGCGGAACGCTCGGCCTCGCGCAGGCGCTCGAATTCCGCGCGCGGCACGGGCCGGAAGCGCACCCGGTCGCCCGGCGCGAACAGGCTGGGCGGAGTGCGCCGCGCGTCGAACACCGTGAGCGGCGTGCGCCCGACGATCGTCCAGCCGCCGGGAATGGCGTAGGGATAGACCACCGCCTGCAGGTTGGCGATCGCCACCGATCCCGCCGGCACGGTGGCGCGCGGGGTAGCGCGGCGCGGCACGGCGAGCGAAGGATCCAGGCCGCCGAGATACGGCAGTCCCGGCGAGAAGCCCATCATCAGCACGCGGTATTCGACCGCGGCGTGCCTGCGCGCCACTTCCTCCGGCGCGAGCTTGAGGCGCGCGGCGAGCTCCGTCAGGTCGAGCGCGAGCTCCGGGTCGTAGCAGATCGGCACCTCTAGCGCGCGTCCGACGGCCTCCGTATCGGGCAGTCCCTGCTTGAGGCACTCGTCGACCAGCCGGGCAGCCTCCTGCAGCGGCGCCGCGGGCAGCGCCTCGTGCTCGATATCGAAATGCAGCGCGAGGCCGCCGAGCGCCGGCACGACGTCGCGGATCCAGGGCAGCGCGCGCACGTGCACCGCGGCGGCGAGCCGCTGCACGGCATCGTTCACTTCCAGGTCGAGCGAGTCCGAGAACTCGACGTAGGCCGCGGCGTCGCCCAGTGGCAGCACGCCGAGCGGCTTGGCAACCTTGTCGCTCAAGGCGCCGTCGGCAGCGCCACGCCGATCATCGAGTCGCGCGTGACCAGCGCCGCGAGGCGCTCTTCGTCCCAGCCCTCGGTGCCCGCCGGGCGCATCGGCAGCACCATGTAGCGCATGTCGGCGGTCGAGTCGTGCACGCGGATCGTGACCCCGGCGGGAAGGACGGTGCCGAACTCGGCCAGCACCGCGCGCGGCTCGCGCACCACGCGGCTGCGGTAGTTGCGCGACTTGTACCAGTCCGGCGGCAGCCCGAGCAGCATGCGCGGATAGCACGAGCACAGCGTGCACACGATCACGTTGTGCACGGCGGGCGTGTTCTCAACCACGATGAGCCGCAGCGCCGGGACCTCCAGGCCGAGCTCCTCGCAGGCGGCGCTGCCGTCCGCGAGCAGGCGCTGCTTGTATGCGGCATCGGTCCAGGCGCGCGCCGCCACCCGCGCGCCGCGCTCGGGTCCGCGCGCGCGCATCTCGTCGACCGCCTGCGCGACCTGCCGCTCGCTCAGCACGCCCTTCTCGACCAGCAGCTCGCGCAGGCTCACCTCCATCAGCTGGAAGTAGGTCAGCGGCGCGTACTTGCCCAGGTCGCTCATGCGCTCTCCAGCCAGTGCTGGAAGATTTCCACGTCGACCGTATCGTCGCGGCCGCCGCGGTAGTCCGGCCAGACCTCGCGCTGCAGGAAGCGCACGCGGTACAGCGGCCTCGCCGGCAGGCCGTCGCGCATCAGCGCCAGCTCCTCGGGATTGGCGAAGGCACCGCACACGCGCTCGATCACGCCGCTCGCGCCGCGGATGTAATACGGCGTGCGCACGTGCCCGAGCGGATAGGCCTTCATCACCCGCACCCGTTCGCCCGGCCGGAACAGGGCCTCAGCCGCCGCCACGCCGCTCCACCTCGAGCATCTTGCGCACCAGTTCCTCGGTGGTGATCACGCCCCGCTGCAGCATCGTCTGCGTGATCGCGGCGACCCAGCGCTCGTAGTAGCTCATCGCGTC
>DASPRB010000212.1:0-5947 GCA_035624675.1 Burkholderiales bacterium | reverse complement strand
TCGTCGCCGAGCGGGAAATAGCCGGGATAGCCGCGTCCGAGCATGCCGATGTTGCCCGCGATGCGCGAGGCGAGCACCGGGGTGCCGATGCGCGTCGCCTCGGAGATCACGTTGGCGCCGCCCTCCATCACCGAGCTGACCACCAGCAGGTGGCTGCGGGCGAGCCAGGCGAGTGCGCGGCCGTGGCTGCGCGCCCCGAGCCAGCGGTAGGCCGGCTCGCGCCGCATCCAGCCCTCGGCTTCGGCGCGCATCGGATCGCTGAGCGCCGCACCGAGCTGAATCACCTCGAGGTTCGGCAGCGCGCGCAGGTGGGCGAGCGCTGCGGCGGCGCGAAACGGGTCCTTCTCCTCGCGCAGGTGCCCGCTCACCAGCACGCGAAAGCGCCCGCGCGGCGCAGTGGCGCGCAGCGGCGTATCGGCCGACTGGTAGATCACGCGCAGCTTGCCGCGCAGGCGCGCGGGCAGGGCGCGGCGCGCCTCGTCCTGCAGGGCCACGAGCCGGTCGGCCAGCGCGAGCGAGCTGCGCGCCTCGGCCGAGCCCGGCAGATCGCGGTACAGGTCGGTCCCGGTCAGCACCACGACGACAGGCGTGCGCGGATGCTCGGCGCGAAAGCGCGCCACCGACCGATGGCTGCGGCGCGCATGCAGCGCGACGAGCAGCTCGCAGGCGCGCCCGTCCCACTCGGTGCCCACGGCGACCCGGTGGCCGAGCGCGCGCATCAGTTGCGCCCAGCGCTGCGCGGTGTGCCGGTTGCCGGTGCGGCTGCCCGCCGCAGCGGGCGTCACGATCGAGATTCTCGCCATCGCGTGCGTTCGCTAGACTAAGGCGCCATGTTAGTCGATCCTCGCCTCGATCCGCGCCTCGATGCCCGGGCGCTCGCCGACGATCTCGCGGCGAGCCGCGCGCGCACCGCGCGCGTGACGAGCGGTCTCGAAGGCGAGCGCCTGCTCGGGCCGAAGCTCGCGATCGTCAATCCGCCGCTGTGGGAGATCGGCCACGTAGCCTGGTTCCAGGAGCGCTGGTGCCTGCGCGTGCAGCCTTCCGGCGAGCTGCGCCCCTCGCTGCGCGAGGACGCCGACGCGCTGTACGACTCTTCGGCCGTGCCGCACGAAGCGCGCTGGCAGCTTCCGCTGCCGGACCTCGCCGCGACGCGTGGCTACGCGCAGGCGGTGCTCGAGGCGGTGCTCGGGCGCCTCGCGCGCGAAGGCGACGACGTCGCGCTGCGCTACTTCGTGCGCCTGGCCACGTTCCACGAGGACATGCACGCCGAGGCGTTTCACTACACGCGCCACACGCTGGGCTACGAGGATCCTTTCCCGGAGGAGCCCTGGTTTCCCGCGCGCGCCGCGGCGCAGGGCGACGCCGAGTGCGCGGGCGGCCGCTTCGAGCTCGGCGCGCGCCCGGGCACCGGCTTCGCGTTCGACAACGAGAAGTGGGCGCACGATGTCGACCTGGCGCCGTTCCGCATCGCGTGCTCGCCGGTGAGCAATGCGCAATACCTCGAGTACGTCGAGGACGGCGGCGCGCCGCCGCGCGACTGGCGCCGAGAAGGCACCGCCTGGCTGCAGCGGCGCTTCGACCGCTGGATCGCGCTCGCGCCGCACGAGCCGGTCGTGAACGTAAGCTGGGAGGAAGCGCAGGCGTGGTGCCGCTGGGCGGGCCGGCGCTTGCCGCAGGAAGCCGAATGGGAATTCGCCGCCCGCCAGGGAACCCCGGGCGTGGGCGCCGCAGGCGTGTGGGAATGGACCGCGAGTCGCTTCGCGCCCTATCCCGGCTTCGCCGCGGATCCTTACCGGGACTACTCCGTGCCCTGGTTCGAGACGCACAAGGTGTTGCGCGGCGGCAGCTTTGCGGCGCCCGCCAGGCTGCTGCGCCCGGGCCTGCGCAACTTCTACACGCCCGAAAGGGCCGACATCTTCGCCGGGTTTCGCAGCTGCGCGCTGGACTGAATCAGGCGGGCGGTTCCTGCCCGAAGGCGATCCCGTCCTTGCCGCGAGACTTGACCTGGTACATCAGCGCGTCTGCCGCCGAGACGGCCTGTTCGGCGTCCGGGGTCGGCTCCATGAACGTGACGGCGCCGATGCTGAACGTCGGGCGCGCGCCCTCGGTGCGGAAGGCGTGGTACAGCGCCTCGCGCGTCTTGGCGATCAGGTGCTCGGCGCCCGCCCGGTCGGTATCGGGCAGCAGCAGCGCGAACTCGTCGCCGCCCATGCGTCCGACGGCGTCGGAGCGCCGCAGCGACTTGAGCAGGGTGCGCGCGACGAGGCGCAGCACCTGATCGCCGGCAGCGTGCCCGTGCGCGTCGTTCACCCCCTTGAAGTCGTCGACGTCGAGATAGGCGAGCGTGAGCGGGCGGTGCTCGCGCGCCGCGAGTGCGAGGACGTACTGCAGCCGGTCGAAGAAGGCGCGGCGGTTGTCCAGCCCGGTAAGAGGATCGGCCCTGGCGAGACGCTGCGCGAGATCGAGCTGTTCGCGCAGCGCGCACAGCAGCTGCGCGAAGGCGAGGAAGATGCCGAGGCGCACCAGCCCGTTCCAGGCGAGCACAGCGTTGCTGCGGTACAAGTGACCGGCGCCCAGGTCGGCGACCAGCCAGGCGCCGGCGCTCATCAACACGAGCAGCAGGCCCGCTCGGCGGCCCGCGTACCAGCATCCGATGGAGATCGGCCCTAGATAGAACAGCGAGAACGCGAGCTCGAAGCCCGTGAGCTTGTCCGCCAGCCCCACCAGCGCCACCGCCACGAGCGCGGCGAGCAGCAGGGCGTTACGCGACAGGCGCGAGACGACGCGGTCGAAGGCTTGCAGCATGGCCGGCGAGGGTGTGCGAGAGGCGCTCGAAGCTCGACTCGTCGGGGCCGCTCACGCGCAGCACCGCGGCCTCGCCCAGGAGCGCGAAGTTGCGCTGCGCCGAGCGCCGGTAGGCGGGGTCGTAGTGCTCGACGAGCAGTCGCTCCACCAGTTCGGGCCAGGCAGCGCGCGCGGCGAGCGCCTTCCACTCGTCTACCCGGGCGCGCCCGTGCAGGGCCGCGAGGCAATCGAGTTGCGCGCCGAGCGCGGCCGGGTCGGCGAAGAAGTGGCGGTATTCCTCCATGAGCAGCGCGACGCGCGTGCCGACGTCGGCCTCGAGCAGCAGGCACTCGGAGGCGCGCATCGCCTCGATGAGCGCCTCGGGAACCTGCAGCTGTCCGATCTTGCGGCTCTCGCCTTCCACGAACACCGGACGCGCGGGGTCGAAGCTCGCGAGCGCCGCGCGCAGCAGGCTCTCGAACCATTTCTGCGACGGCTGCGGGCGGTCGGGAAGCTCGCCCAGCACCGAGCCGCGGTGCGCGGCGAGCCCCTCGAGGTCGAGCACCTGCGCGCCGGCGCGCTCGAGCGCGCGCAGCAGGCGGCTCTTGCCGCTGCCGGTGGCGCCGTGCACGACACGCAAAGTCAGAGTGCGGGGCCGAGCGGCGAGCTCGGCCACCACCCAGCGGCGGTAGGACTTGTAGCCGCCGGCGAGCGTCCTGGCGTCCCAGCCGACCTCGCGCAGCACGTGCGCCATCGCGCCGGAGCGCTTGCCGCCGCGCCAGCAGTAAACGAGCGGCCGCCAGCCGCGGGGCTTGCCGGCGAGCGCGCCTTCGAGGTGGCGCGCGATGTTGCGCGCCACGAGCGCCGCGCCGAGCTTGCGCGCGGCGAACGGAGAATCCTGCTTGTAGAGCGTGCCGACGCGCTCGCGCTCGGCGTCGTCCAGCACCGGGCAGGAAAGCGCGCCAGGAATGCGGTCCTCGGCGAACTCGGCAGGCGAGCGCACGTCGATCACCGCATCGAACTCGCCGGGCGCGAGCGACTCGATCTGCACCGCGTGGCCGGGAGGTCTCATGCGTTAGAATTTTACCCTTATGAACGCGCCCGAGCCGGTTCGCCTCACCGCCTTCACCCACGGAGGAGGCTGCGGCTGCAAGATCGCGCCCGCGGTGCTGTCCGAGATTCTCGCCGAGGCGCCGCTGCGCGGCCTGCCTCCCGAGCTGCTCGTCGGCATCGAGAACTCGGACGACGCCGCGGTGTACCGTCTGAACGACAAGCAGGCGCTGGTCGCCACGACCGACTTCTTCACGCCGATCGTGGACGATCCCTACGACTTCGGGCGCATCGCGGCGACCAACGCGCTGTCCGACGTCTACGCGATGGGCGCGCGCCCCATCTTCGCGCTGGCGCTGGTCGGCATGCCGCTCGAGAAGCTCCCGCTGTCGGCGATCCGCCGGGTCCTGGAGGGCGGCGAGGCGGTCGCCGCCGCGGCCGGCATCCCGATCGCCGGCGGCCATTCGATCGACACGCTCGAGCCGATCTACGGCCTGGTGGCGCTCGGCCTCGCGCACCCCGGGCGCGTGCTGAAGAACAGCGGCGCGCGCGCGGGCGACGTGCTGGTGCTCGGCAAGCCGCTCGGCGTCGGCGTTCTGTCGGCGGCGCTCAAGAAAGGCGAGCTGGGCGAGGCGGGCTACGCGCGCATGCTCGCGACCACGACGCAGCTCAACACGCCCGGCATGTCGCTTGCCGGAGTCGAGGGCGTGCACGCTCTCACCGACGTGACCGGCTTCGGCCTGCTCGGGCACCTGCTCGAGATGTGCCGCGGCGCGCGCCTGTCCGCCGAGCTGCGCTTCGATGATTTGCCGATGATCGGCGAAGCGCTCGAGCTCGCCAGGCGCGGTACGGCCACCGGCGCCTCGGCGCGCAATTGGGCGAGCTACGGGGCTGAGGTGGCGCTGCCGGAGGGCGCGCCCGCGTGGATGAGGACGCTGCTCACCGACCCGCAGACCAGCGGCGGCCTGCTGGTGGCCTGCGCGCCGCAGGCCGAGAAGGCCGTGCTCGAGCTGTTCGCGCGCGAGGGCTTCGCCGAGGCGTGCACGGTTGGACGCTTCGCCGAGGGGCCGGCGCGCGTCAGCGTGCTCTAGGCTTTTTTCCGAGCAGCGGCGCGAGCGGGCGCCACACGTTCTCGAGCATCAGCGGCTGCGCCTCGGCGCTCGGGTGCATGCGGTCGCCCTGGAACAGCTCCTCGCGCGCGGCGAAGCCTTCGAGCAGGAACGGCACCAGCGCGACGCGGCGCGCCCTGGCCAGATCCGCGAAGGTGGCGGCGAAGCGCTCCGTATACTCGGGACCGTAGTTGGGCGGCATGCGTATGCCGACGAGCAGCACCCTGGCGCCCGCGCGCTGCGCCTCGCGGATCATCGCGTCGAGGTTCGCCTTCATCTGCGCGAGCGGCAGCCCGCGCAGGCCGTCGTTCGCGCCGAGCTCGAGGATCAGGATCGCGGGCCGGTAGCGCTCGAGCGCTTCGGGCAGGCGCGTCAGGCCGCCGCTGGTGATCTCGCCCGAGATGCTGGCGTTGACGACGCTATAATCGTCGCCCTCGGCCGCGAGCCGCTTGCCGAGTAGCGCTACCCAACCCTGATCCAGCGCAATGCCGTAGGCGGCCGAGAGGCTGTCGCCGTACACCAGGATGGTTTTTCCCGCAGCGGCCGCGGATGACGCGGCCCCCAGGAAGAAGATGACGACCCAGAAAGCGGTCTTGATCGCGCGCGGCATCGGCAAGACGGTGAGGAGCGGTGACAGCGAGCTCGTCATTCTGCGCGACATCGACCTCGCGGTCACTTCCGGCGAGGCGCTCGCCATCGTCGGCGCCTCGGGCTCGGGTAAGTCAACGCTGCTCGCGCTGCTCGCGGGGCTGGACACGCCGAGCGCCGGCACCGTCGAGCTCGACGGCAATGACCTGTTCACGCTCGGCGAGGATGCGCGCGCCGAGCTGCGCGGGCGCACCGTGGGCTTCGTGTTCCAGTCCTTCCAGCTGCTGCCGGCGCTCTCGGCGCTCGAGAACGTCATGCTGCCGCTCGAGCTCGCGGGGCGTCCCGACGCGGAAGCTGCCGCGCGCGAGGTGCTGGCGCGCGTCGGACTCGGCGAGCGCCTGCAGCACGCGCCCAAG
>DASPRB010000207.1:0-16118 GCA_035624675.1 Burkholderiales bacterium | reverse complement strand
GGAGACGCTGGTAGGCGCGCGGGAAGATGAACCAGCGGCGCTGATCCGCCTCGGAGGCATCCGCCCGTTCCAGCATGTGACTGCGCTGGCACTCGGCGTCGATCTCCGCCGCGAGCGGCGCGCCGGGTCCGACGAGGCTCGTTTCCTTGGCCACGCGCTCAAGGGTCTCGGCCATGTCCGCCCCGCCGGAAACCTCGGTCGGGTCGAGCCCGATGGCCGCCATCTCCGGGCCGCAAAGCGACTCCACCGCGGCGAGCCACGTCGCTGGCAATGTGCCCGCGAAGCGTCCAACCGGGTCGCGGCTAACGCCTTGCACCGGCGCGAACGACGAATTACCTTCCCATGCGCGTCCGTCCTGGTCGCGCAGGCGATCGAGAGCGCCCGGCGCGGCGGGTGGGCATCCCAGGTCGCGGGCCAGCCCGTCGAGCTCGCGCTGCGCCGACGCGACCAGCTCTTCGTAGCGAACCACCCGGAATCCCGGAGCCTCTGCGAACTCGAGCGCGAAAGCGACGCTCTTGCGCCACTGTCGCACGATGTGCAGCAGCGGCAATCCCGGGTCGCCGTAAGTTGCGCCACTTCCGAACTTGAGCGAGGCGAGCACATCGCGCACGTCGCGCAGCACCAACACGACGCCTATTCCCTCACTCAGAAAGTACGGCACGAACTCCTCGCAGAACACTTCCTTCGCGCCCAGCAGCCGATCGGCGTCGCGGCCGAGGATAGAGGGCAAGCCGTCGCACAGCGCACAGAACACCTCCGCAAACGACCCTTCGTTAACCTGTCGCGCACGGTCCGCCATGGCCGGCAGCTGCCAGCCGCTGTAGCCGTGCATTGCGGCGAAAGATGCCGCCACCGCTTCGCGAGTCAGCCGGAACCCGGAAAGGAACGCCGCGAAGTCTGCCGGCCGGTAGCGTTCTTCGCCGAACAGGTGGCCGAGCGGATAGCGCTCCGCGTCGATGCCCCGCGCGCGCAGGAAGGCGCGCTTGGCGTCGTAGTACAGGAACGGAAACGGTTGCGGCCCCACACTAGCGCCGGGCAGCGCGTGCACGAGCTTCTCGACCAGCGTGGTGCCGGAACGCAGAAACCCCGTGATGAAGCAATAGCGCACCATGCGGGGCTACGCGGCGCGCCCGGCCAGCATCACGAGTGCGCCGGGCAGGCTCGCGAGCACGTTCAGCGCACCGAGCGTCACGGAGACGAGCAGGGCGTCGGCCGGCGCCACACCAAGCGGCGCGGCAAGCGTGACGATCGCCGCCTCGCGCACGCCCCAGCCGTTCACCGAGACGGGTATTGAGCTGAGAATGACCGAAAGGGGAATGACCGATACCCACAGCGCAAGCGCGCCGTTCATGCCGTACGCAGTCGCCACCAGTGCCGCAGTGGCAACGGCCGCGCCCTGAACCACCACTGCGATCGCTATGGCCAGCAGCAGCGGCTTCGCCTGTCCGGCCTCAGCGTCCAGCACGCTCATGCGCCGCAGGCCGGCAAGAAACGCGAGCAGGAGCGCGCCGACGCACAATACCGCGAGCGGCGCGACGAACGGAGCGACGTTAGGCAGCAGCCGGGCGATCGCCCGGTCCGAAATCAACAGAAGCAGGCAAGCGGCGAACAAGGCGACCAGACGGTCGGCCACCAGGCTCACGACGACGCGCGCGCCGCCGTTCGTCTTGCGCGCCAGCAGCCAACCGCGCAGCACATCGGCACCGAGCGCCGAAGGCAGCACCTGCCCGCCGAACATGGCAAGAAACAGCGCGCGCACCGCAAGCTTGATCGACATCGCCATTCCCAGCCAGCGCGCCAGCAAGCGCCAGCGCAGTGCGACCAGCACGATGCTCAACAGCATGAGCGCGAGCGCGCCTGCAAAGTAAAGCGGCACTCCCGAAGCAGCGCGCGCGAGCATCTCGCGAACCGACACGCGCGACAGAATAACGGCGATGATCGACAGCGACACCACGACCCTGAGCGTCGAGGCGATCACGGAGGTCATCGCGCGTCTGTGCAAAATTTCCTCCCAGAAATGGACTCGACTGAACAAGTGTAATCTATGCGCTTCGCCGCCGCGCGGGAGGCATCAAGCGTGAAAGTGCCGTTCAACCGGCCGCACATGACCGGCAGGGAGCTCGCGTACATCGCCCAGGCGCATCAGAACTACATGCTCGCCGGCGACGGTCCATTTACCGCGAAATGCAGCACCTGGCTCGAGAAGCGCACCGGTACGCGCAAGGCGTTGCTCACGCATTCCTGCACCGCCGCGCTCGAGATGGCCGCCATTCTCGCCGATATCGGGCCCGGCGACGAAGTGATCATGCCGTCCTATACCTTCGTCTCAACCGCGAACGCGTTCGTGCTGCGCGGCGGCGTGCCGGTATTCGTCGACATCCGCCCCGACACCCTCAACATCGACGAGTCCCGCATCGAAGCTGCGATCACCCCGCGCACGCGGGCCGTCGTCGCCATGCACTACGGGGGCGTCGGCTGCGAGGTGGAGGCGATCCTGGACATTGCACGGCGCCACAATCTTCTCGTCATCGAGGACGCCGCCCAGGGCCTGATGACCGAGCACCGCGGGCGCAGCCTGGGTGCGATCGGGCACCTCGGCGCGGTGAGCTTTCACGAGACCAAGAACGTGATTTCGGGAGAAGGCGGCGCGCTTTTCGTCAATGACGAGCGCTTCGTGGAGCGCGCGCAGATCGTGCGGGAGAAAGGCACCAACCGCGCGAGCTTCTTCCGCGGCGAGGTCGACAAGTACACGTGGGTCGACATCGGCTCTTCGTATCTCCCGGGCGAAATCATCGCCGCGTTTCTCTGGGCCCAGCTCGAGGAAGCCGATTCGATCACTGCGCGCCGGATCGAGCTCTGGAACCGCTATCACGCGCGTCTCGAAGCCTGCGAAAGATCCGGCCGTATCCGCCGACCCGTCATTCCTCCCGGCTGCCGCCACAACGCCCACATGTATTACGTCCTGCTCCCCAGCCCCGCGCACCGCACTCGGCTGATCGCGCGGCTGCGGGCGCGCGACATCGGCGCGGTGTTCCACTATGTGCCGCTGCACAGCTCGCCCGCCGGTCGTCGATTCGGGCGCGTCGTCGGCTCGATGGAGAACACCGATCGGATCAGCAGCCGGCTGCTCCGGCTGCCGCTCTGGCTGGGACTGGAAGCCGAAGTGGCCGACGCAATCGCGCACGAGATTGAAGCGCTGTAGCGCTCGAATTCGGGTGGATCAGTGAAGCCGATTGCACCGCGCCCGCCTATTCGGGTCACCCTGGTCACGCACTACTACCCTGCCCACAGAGGCGGTGTCGAGGCGGTTGCCTCGGAAGTCGCCTCGCGACTCGCCGCGAGCGGCGCTGCGGACATCACGTGGTACGCGAGCGATACCGACCCGCCGCCCAAAAACACGCCGGGCCTGCGCTGCGCGCCGGCACGCGCCTGCAACTTCGCCGAGCGCAATATAGGCTTCCCCTTTCCGCTCTGGAGTCCCGCCGCGCTGGCCCGGCTCGCGCGCTCGGTGCGCGACTGCGACGTCGTCCATTTGCACGATTGCCTCTACCTGCCGAACGTATTCGCCTGGACTGCGGCCCTCGTCGCGCGGCGCCCCGTGGTGATCACGCAGCACGTCGGACACATCCCGTTCCGCAACCCCCTCCTGCGGGTAGTCCTTGCGGGCGCGAACCGGCTGCTCGGAAAGTTGCTGCTCGCCTCCGCTGCCCGGACGGTGTTCGTGAGCGACGTCGTGCTGCGATACTTCGAAGGCTTCGTGCGTTTCCACCGCCCTCCGCTTCGCTTGGCGAACGGCGTCGACGGTGCCATCTTCCACCCCGTCGGCGAGCAGGAAAGGGCCGGGCTTCGTGCGCAGGTCGGCGGCGAACCCGATCGCCCCTTGTTCTTGTTCGCCGGCCGATTCGTCGAGAAGAAAGGGCTTCGACTGCTGCACCGCCTCGCGCAGGATTTCCCGGACGTGCAGTGGATCTTCGCCGGTTGGGGACCATTGGATCCTTCGCAGTGGAACCTCCCCAACGTCTCGGTGCGCAGCAACCTGGCTCAAGCGCAGCTGGTGCCGTTCTACCAGGCGGCCGATCTTCTCGTGCTGCCGAGCGTCGGTGAGGGATTCCCGCTCGTCGTGCAGGAAGCCATGGCTTGCGGCACGCCCGCACTCGTCGGCGAAGAAACGGCGGCGGGCTGTCCCGAGGCCGGAGACCTTTTGCTTCACGAGCCGCTGGGTCAAGACGATGCGGCATCGCGCTGGCGGAACCGCCTCGAGACCTTGCTGCGCCGAGAGGACACCCTGCGTTCGCTCAGGCCGCGTGTGGCCGAATTCGCCCACGCGAACTGGTCCTGGGACCGGACGGCGGAACGCTACGGCGAAATCCTGCGCGATGCCGTGAACGCCAGATGACCGTGCAGCAAACCGCGCGACCGTCGGCCGGCAGAGTCTCCTGGTGCTCGGTACTTGCCGCGGCCACCATCCTTTCGGGCCTGCTGTCGATCCTCTTCATTCTCTACGACACCAGGTATCCGGATGCCGCACCGCGGCTGTTCATCTTCGCGTATCTGCTGCGAAAACAGGATGTCGCGGGCTCGATCCTCGTTATAGCGCTCGCAGCGGCGGCCTGGATGCTCCGGAAGCGCCCCCCGCCGATCGACCTGCCTGCGATGCTCGGGCAATACCCCTGGCTTACGGCGGCCGCCGCGTTCATCGGCCTTTGCGCGGCGATGCGCCTGGCCGCCTTTAACCACGCGCTGGCCGGGGACGAGCATCTCGCGCTGTTTCAGGCCCGGGCATTCGCTGCCGGCCATCTGACGGGACAATTCCCCCGCAATCTCGTGTCCTACCTGATCCCGGAGACTTTCCAGGACCGCTGGCTGATCGTGGCAAACGACGGACGCGTGGCCTCGATCTACTGGCCCGGCTTCTCGCTGATTCTGGCGCCGTTTACGCTCATCGGGGCGCCCTGGGCCTGCAACCCGCTGCTCGCGTCCCTCTCGCTCGTTCTCATGTCGAAAGTGGCGTCGCGCCTGACGCCGAATCCGCACGCCGGCGGCTGGGCGATGCTGTTCGCGCTGGCATCCCCAGGGTTCTTGGGCATGGCGCTGTCGTACTTCTCGATGACCGCGCAGCTGTTTCTGAATCTCTTGTTCGCCTGGCTGCTGCTCGATTGCACGCGTTCAAGGCTTGTCGCCGCGGGCGCCGTCGGCTCGCTCGCGCTGACGCTGAGCAATCCCGTGCCTCACCTGCTGTTCGCGCTGCCCTGGATCGTCTGGATCGGCCGGCAGCCCGGCGGGCGCCGGCAGCTGATCACGCTCGGCGCCGGCTACGCGCCGCTTGCCCTGGTCCTCGGCCTCGGCTGGTGGCTCTTCATGCGCCATCTGCAGGGGAGCACGGGGGTGCTGCCCTACGCTGCGGACGGCGATCCGCTCCATCGCCTGGCAAACCTGCTCTGGTACCTGCTGCTCGAGCTCAGGATCGTATTCAGCTTTCCCGGAGCCGATACGCTCGCCTATCGAATCGGGGAGCAGGTCCGTCTCTGGAGCTGGGCCGTGCCCGGGCTACCGCTGCTCGCGCTCGCCGGCTGGTGGCTGCTCGGCCGGAAGGTCACCGAGCTGCGCCTGTTTGCCTATTCGCTCGTCGCCACGCTGCTCGGATACCTCTTCGTAAGCTTCGACCAGGGGTACGGCTGGGGCGCCCGTTACGTTCATCCCGCGTGGAGCGCATTGCCGATCCTGGCCGCGGCAGCCATGGTATCCCTCAAGCAGGGCGACGACGCGCGCCAGGTCGGGAACTACGTCCCGCGTCTCGCGCTGTACAGCCTGGTCTTCGCGACCGGACTGCGCTTGTTCCAGATCCACCTCTTCATGGCGGACCAGCTTGCGCTTCGGCCGCCGTTCGACCGCGGCGTGCGCGAGATAGTCTTCATTGCCCCCAATATCGACTTTTACGCGCAGGACTTCGTACAGAACGACCCCTTGTTGAGGAACCCGGTGATATTCATGATGTCCCACGGCCGAATACGGGACTATCAAGAGATGATAAAGCGACATTACCCGCAGGCACGGCTGATTTACGACGGACCGAACGGCCAGACCTGGAGGTTAGAGTGAGGTGCGCGGCCGCGCTCTGAAGCAAATCTCGAGTCGGTTGGGAAGACACCACGCCCAGATCGACCTTCGGTATCGAGCGACCGGAAGGATCTCTCCGGCGCAATCGAGGTCGTGCAGCAGATTTTCCCAATCGCGCGCCCCCAAGTAGTCCGCGGCCACCATCGCGCCGCGCGGCGCGTTGCCGACAAAATCGAGCAGCCAGAGCCTGAATCCGTCGAGCGCCCGACTGGCCAGATGGTCCTTGACGACGATGGGCCCTCCGCCTGTGACGCGCAGGGCCTCGCGCAGCAGGCCGATTCTCTCCTCCGGCTTGACATGGTGAAGCACGTTGCAGAAAAGGGCGCAATCGAATGAATGATCCCGGAACGGCAGCCGGCGGCCGTCGAAGCGCGCGAACGGAATAGCCAGGTCCGCATCGGTTCTTTCCACGACGTCGACTCCGGTCACCGACTTCCCGGGCAGAAGCGAGGCGATAGCTTCCCCGATCAAGCCGCTACCCGCGCCGATGTCAATGAGTCTGCAGGAACCGGCGGGAAGCAGAGCCGCCAGGTCCAGAATCATTTCGATCTGGTAGCGCGGCTTGCGGTAGCGACACAACGGGTCACGCCGCACGAAGTGCTCGAGCACCGCCGCCTCGCTCGGAAGGGGACTTTCGCGCGGCCTGCAAGACAAGGGCTCGAGCGCGTTCATCCGGCTTCGCGACTGCCTCGGGAACCGCGAACGCGCAGCGCCCACTTGCTGGCCGCATAGTTGAATGCGAACAGCAGTACGGTAACTACTGGCGACGCTAACGGTACCGACAGCCCCCCGAGATCGACAAACACGAACATGCCCGCAATCGAAAGTGGAAGATTCGCGCTCGCCGTGAATGCGTAGCGCGCGAAGGAAGACCGGCTCTGCTCGGCCTGAGCAAAGGTCCAGCCGCTGTGCAGCCGGTAGCCCATGGTCACGACGATGCAAAACGACAGCACCGACGAAACCGCGTAATGCAGGCCCACCCTGTCGCCGACGATCATGATCACGTTGTGCAGCAGCGCACAGGCGAGGCCAACGAGCATGAAACGACTGAGAGCCAGGTGCATGGGATCTCAATCCCCTCGACGGAACAGGCCGACGTAGACGCAGGCGTTCTTCGCCGTGACCGCTTGAGGCGTGATTCGCTCTTCGATCCATGCGCGGATGTTCATGAGCACCGCGACGAGGGCGCATAGTGCGCGTCCTAACAGAGGAATCCTGCTCAGGAAATGCCTTGCGCCCAGGATCCGAAACACCGTCGTCCACGCCAACGGGCCGACGACGGGGAACATCGTCACGAGCTTGAAGCCGCGCGACTCGATCTCGCGCAGCAATCCTTCGGCGGTCCAGCGGCGGAAATCGTGCGGATGGGGGTGGTAGAGCCAAGTGCCGTGCGTCGACAGGAGCAACCTGCCCCCCTTGCGCAGCACGCGGCGCGCCTCGCCGAGGTACGTGTCGATGTCCCACACGTGCTCGAGCACCTGAAACGACGCGACCACGTCGTATTCGGCATCGCCGCAGTCGAGCGTTCCGTCGCTGCGGATCCGCACTTCGTGCGCCGCATCGATGTCTGCGCCATGGTAGTGCGCGCCCGCGGCGGCGAACCATGGCTCATAGGGGCGCGTACCGCATCCGAAATCGAGCACTCGCGCGCCCTGCAGGCCGAGCTCCGGATCGGCGAACACGAGCCGCAGGACGCGCGCC
The DNA here is from genome assembly GCA_035624675.1 of Burkholderiales bacterium. Lineage (GTDB taxonomy): Bacteria > Pseudomonadota > Gammaproteobacteria > Burkholderiales > SG8-39 > DAHVFK01. The sequence continues at coordinate 8,300 of DASPRB010000207.1, read as the reverse complement.
ATTTCCCGCAGCACCAGCCAGTCCCCCTCCCAGATCCTCGGCGCCGCACGTCGATCGTCGTGCATGGCGTCAACTCTCTCCGGGGATTCTGTCGGAACCTGAACGACAGTCCCCCGGAAGCGGCGCCGGCTCACGTTCCCACGCCGACAGCTTGCCGAGATCGACATGTCGGCCGGACCGTAGAAAATTCAGAACCACGTGATCGCCGAAGGCTTCCAGCCTCGCGTCGAGCCCGGTGTAGTAGCGCGACCATCCGTTGAGCAGCGGTTCGGTCACCGCTGTCTGTCTCCGAAACAGCCTTGGACAAGCCCTTTCGATCCCGTCGAAAAGCGCAGAAACCCGGCGCTCTTCCTTCTCCTCGGCCGGGTCGCGTGCCACCGGGCGAAGCCCGCAACTCGACGCCGACAGCGCCTCGTGGGGCGGCAGAGGGCGCACGATTAGGTTCGCCACGCGTGAAAGCTCGTCGTCGAAATCGGGCCGCCACGCGATCGTGAAACAGTCGTCCGGATCCACGCGAAAGCCGATGCGCTTGAGCGTCCGGTCATAGGCCTGCAGAGCGGCAACGGGCGGTCGGCCGGCAACGGGCACGATATCGCGGCCAAGCACGCGCACGCGCCCGCGATAGCGCCTGAGTAATGCGCTCAGCCTCGGCGAGTCGCCAGGAATGCTGAGTTGGCCTCGGAAGTTCACGAACGACGACTCCGGATTCACGAGCGGCGCGATCACCGCCAATGGAAGCACCTCGACCGTGAGGTAGAGTGCGGGTTCGCGCAGCGCCCGCTGCGGCACATCATACGCGAGCCAGCGCTTCGACCACGGCTCGGCGATGAACCACCGGGCCGGCGACGCGATGATCGTCATGCCGACTTGAAGCGCGAGCAGCAGCACGAGCACAACGCGCGCTGCGAAGGGCGGCAGCACGCGATCGACGAGGCGGGCGAGACACAGGCCCGCGAGCAGAAGTACGAGCAGCCCGTAACGCGCGTTCGCGGAGCTCGCCAACCACAGCGCAAACGCGACACTGAAGAAAGCGAACAGGCGCCAGTCCGGGCCGCGCAACACGCTGTCTCGGCTCCCCGGACGCATCGCCGCCACGACGGGCAGGCAAACGGCTATGGCAAGCAGTGCCGCGAAACGCAGGTCCGGCGCGAAGTTTTCCGAGTAGACGCTGCGGTCCAGGGAGATCATCCGGAACGGAAAGCTGAACAGGCTCGCCACCCCGTCGACGCCGAAACGATCGCCAGCCAGATTGACGGACGCGAAATACGGCGACCGGAACCAGGCGTTCATGAGCGGGAACACGGGATTGCCGAACTCGCGCTGCATCAGAGCGAGCCACGGACCGGCCAGAACAGCGACCGCCAGGACCCCGCCCGCGACATAGGAGAAGCTGGCGCGCCATTTCGCCATCCCCCGCGTCCCCGGCATCGCCGCGGCAAGCGGCAGCGCCGCGAGCCCGAATATCGCGGCCGAGTACTTGAGGGCGGCCGCGACGCCGAACAGTGCGCCTGCGAGCGCCGCGCGGCGCACGACGTTACCCGGCGCTTCGTCCACCAGCAGCAGCAATCCCGCGAGCAAGGGAGGAATGATCAGCGGATCCAGGAACGATGTGCCGATCGTCTCCCAGAGCACCGCAGTCGCCGCACCCAGAGTTGCAGCCAGGAGCGAGAGAATCGCCCGCTCGGGATGCGCCCGATGCGCAAACAGCCTCCAGGCAAGCAGGTAGAGCAGCGGCAAAGACAGGCTGTGCAGCAGCGCAAGCACGACCGACACGAGGACGCTGTGCCATCCCGCGGACACCATCAGGTAGAAGGGAATGTAGCCTGCCGGGTTGAGGTAGCTCTGCGCGCTCGCGGCGAAGAAGTCCTGCCCGACGCGCTGGTCGAGCCACTCGTACGGAAGGTAATAGTGGTAGTTGAGGAGGTCCCAGTTGAGGTCCTTCCCTGCGTAGATCGTCCACGCCGCGCATAGCACGGCAGGCAGGGCAAAAGCCCATGCGCGCCGCGAGGCGCCCACTACTGCCCTCTGAGCAGCCGCTCGCGCCGCGCCATGTCCTGGCGCAACGCGTTCAGCGCACTCTCATCTCCGGCTTGGTGGTAGAGATCCTCGAGCGCCGCGACCGCCTTGTTATCCGGCGAGGGCCAGACGGACACGGCGTTCTTGAAGTCCTCGATCGCGCCCGCCTTGTCACCGCCATTGAGCCGCAGGACCGCCCGGATGCCAAAGATCCTCGCCAGATAGGATTTCCGCACATCGGGCGGCATGAGGCTGCGAGCGCGATTGAGGAGCGCATAGACGTCGCCCGCCGTATAGCCTTTCGTGTTCACGATCAGCCCTTCCGCCAGCCCGAGCGCGCCGTAGAAGTCGTCCGCCAGCACCGCAACGTCGCGCTTCGTGCGCGCGTCCAGCAGCTCCGGTTTTTGCAGGTCCTGCCCGAGCAGTGCCGCGTATTGGCGCCGCAGATCGTCCTGGTGAGACGCGATCCACGCGTTCTTGTCGTGCGTATTGAGAATCGCATCCTCGAAAAAGCGCTGCAGCTCGGGCGGAATGTCGACGACGACGTGCTTCGGATCGGTGCTCGACTTGTCTATCAGGTTGTACAGCCAGCGGTCGCGTCGCCCATAACCGTTGAAGTACATCGTCGTCAGGGCGATCGGCCCATCCTGTTTGTTGATGAACTCGCGCAGCGTGGCCTGTATGTCCTTCTCAGTCGCAGTGAAGGGCGAGAACAGACGATTTCCTAGGACCAGGCCTCTCCACTGGTACAGCGTGATATCGGGCCGCTCGTTCTCGATCAGGTGGAAGTAGGCGATCGTGGCCATATCGAACTCGGTGCCCACGAACACGGTCGCGTTCTGCGGAAGCGTGCGCAGCACCGCATGCGCGTAGCGCTTGGCCCAGTCGTAGTGCTCGAGGAGATTCGTTCTGCTGCCCACGAACAAAATGAGCGCAAGCAGCGCGCCAACGATGCCGACCGAGGGCGCGGCGCGGAACGAAAACCTGTCTCGCAACCGGGCGAAACCAAGCCCCAGCCAGAGCGCCACGATCGCGTAGGCCGGAAGCGGGTACACGTGATAGACGTGCGCCGACACCGAGTCGTAGTCGAAGTCGAGCAGCAACAACAGCACCACCGAGGGTCCAAGGAAGGCCGCGACGAGAAACGCACTGACTCGGATGCCAAGGGCTCGGCGCAGGTTCGCGACGCCCACCCCCGCGACAAGCGTGCCGAGCACCGCGAACTGGATGAGCAGCTGCTCGCCGAGGAAGCGGATGAACTTGACGTGGTCGAGCCAGTTCGCCGAGAGCGAGACGTCCACGCCGCGGTAGCCGGCGCGGGTGAAGAAAAACCAGAACTTTGGGAAGGTGTCCAGAGGCCCATCGAAGCTGATCGGCAGCGGCATCAGCGACCGGTACACCATCCATGCGTACGGCAGCAGGCCGAGCACTACCAGCCAGAGAAGCAGCGGCAGCTGCATCAAAAGCTCGGCCCTCCTCGGCCAGAGCAGCACTACAAATGCCGGCGCGACGAGAAGCATCAACGGCCAGTGGTTGCTCATGCCGAGTCCGAACAGGAAGGCCATCGTCGGCAGAATGAAGCGATCGCGAGGATCGGGCGGCGCGTTCGGCGGGCAGGCGCGCAGGCCGAGATAGACCAGCACGAGCAGGAAGAAGGCGTTCAGCGTGTACGTCCCCTTGGCGATGATGGCCTGCGACCAGAACACCGGGGAAAAGCCGAGCGCGAACGCCGCAAGGTAAGCAGGCAGTCGCCCCGGGATCAGGCGCCGCGCGACCAGCCAAACGGCCGAGCCGGTGAGCGCGCCGAAAAACGCACTCGCCAGATGCACGCGGTACGCCACCGAGCCGAACGGCAGCTTCGAGAACAGGTGGCCGATGAGCGTATATAGCGGGTATCCGGGCGGATGTTCGATCCCGAGAAAATAGCTCGACAGGATGAACAGTCCGTCGTCCTCGAGCGAAACCGTGCGCGGCGACGTGACCGCATAGAGGGCGAACAGCACGACGGCGACCAGGCCCGCCTGCAGCCAGTCTGCACGCTTTGCACGGAAGGACTGTGGTGGCGTCAGCATCAGCGCGGCCTCGAGGCCGGGCCGCGCCGGGCGATGGAGGTGGAAATCTTGTCTGCAAACAGAACTCGCGCCATCGCCGGATGGTACAGGAACGAGGCGAAATGCCGCGCGAGCGTCCTTGCGCCGGGCTTGCTCGCAGCGATCGATGCGAATCCGCCGCGGGACTCAACCACGGGCGCCCCCTCTTTGCGACGTGCAAGCAGCAGAGCGGCCAGCCATACGGGCCAGGCCAGCGCCGACACGAGGGCCCCAAGATAGAAGAGCGGCGGCGCGTATTCGATCCGCAGGTGGTGATGTCCGCGACCGAGCGCCACCCCGCGCAGCGCGTAGTCTGCGGGGACGAGCTTATAGCGCGACTGGCTGCTCCCCTCGAGCGGCACGGCACGCCACCCGTCGGCCCACGCGTCGGTAACGAGCAGGATCGATGGATTCGTCAGGTCCGCTTCGATGTCCATGAAATCCGTCCCCTCGCGCACGATCCGTGCCTTCCCTTGCGAGAGGCCCGCGACCGGCGCCGGATCGGGCGGCTGCTCGAGGATGACCTCCTTCCGCGGATCGAACGATGCCTCCCCCATGGCGCTCAGAATGCCATTGCGATGGACGTGGACCTGATACGCGCCAAGGAGCTCCAGGTGCCCTAGCGGCGGGCTGGCCCCGGGAACGATCTGCGTCGTTCCGCCCTCGCGCACCACGACGTACTTCACGCGGACCATGGTCAGGAGCGGACTGAAGCGGCGAAATTTTACGTATTGGGTCGCCGCCTTTGGATCCTCGCCTTCGGTCCACGCGATCAGCTCGGCATAGCGCCGTGTGACCCCGGGGTCGTAGCCCCATGCATCCGACGCGCGCATCGTCATCGCCTCGTTCGGCGCCTCAAGATTCAGGATCCGATAGTCACCCGGATGCGCGGCGAGATAGCTGCGCAGCCGTGGGACGGCGGCTACTGCAGAGTCCAGCGTAGGTCGATGCAGCCGGGCGAACACGAATACCTCGGCAATCGCGAGCGCGCCGAGAACGAGTGCGGCGCGCGGCTCGCGGCGTACCCAGATTGCCAGCAGGACACCCGCGGCAAGCGTGAGACCGGCAACAAACAGTCCGAGCGCGGCGAAGGATTGGCTGGCGGCCACCAGCGCGGGGCGGTCGTAGCCGGCCGGCGCAAGAGCGGTCTGGCCGGTGGCCTGCGTCGCCTTCATGACAGGGGTCCAATCCGCCAGCAAGACCGCGGTCGCGCCGACGAGCAGCGCGATGACGCCCGCCCCACCAACTAGCAGCGCGCGGCGCGCCACGGCTCGGTCGCGCAGGATTCGGTCCAGTCCGTAGCCGGCAAACAGGACGAGGACGAGGGCCACCGGAAACATGAACTTGCCCGTTCCGCGAAACCTGTCGAACATCGGCACCCAGCGGTACAGGAACGCGAAAAGCGGCGTGTAGTCGCCGAGCGCTAGAACGAGCGTGGCGGCGAGCGTGACGAGCAATGCACGCCTTCCCGCGACGTGCACCACGGACATCCCGTAGGCCGCAAGCGCGAGCCCGACCACCCCGACGAAGGCGTTTGCCTCCCATGGGTACCATCTGCCCCAGTATGTGTGCCGTATGAGGTCCCCGAAGAAATCCGGGGCCAGAAGCGTGAGCAGGTTCTCAGGGGGAAAGCTGAACGAGGCGGCGAATGCGGACGACAGCGGCAACGCGCGCACCGTTTCCTCGGTCGCCTGAATTCCGGCGAGCAGCTGAACTGACGCGAGCAGCGCGCCGCCAGCCAGGACGGCGACGACGCCGAAGAGGTCGGCAAGACTTTTTCGTGCGCTCTCCACGAGGCGCATCGAACCGTAGATGCCGACCGTGATCGCCGCGTAATACACATACTGCGGGTGGCCGCCGAAGATCTGCATTGCGACGGCAAGCATGCCGAGCAGGCACCATGTCCGGCTGCGGCGCGCGAGCCACTCTTCGATGGCGAGGAATTCGAGCGGCACCCAAGCCATCGTCGACAGGTTCGTGAGGTGGCCGGCGAACACGCGCAAAAACGTAGGCGCGCAGAACATCGCGAGCGCGCCGGAAACGAAAGCCGCGAAGGGATGCAGGCCGCGCCGCGAAGCCCAGAAAAACGTGAAGGTGCCCAGCAGCCAGAGGTTTACCGCAATGCTCCAATTCACCGCCAGCGGAAGCGGCAGGACCATGAAAAGCCAGTTGACAGGATAGAGCAGCGCCGATTGCATGCCGCCGAAGTACGGTGCACCGGCGAAGATGTGCGGATTCCAGAGTGCGAGATTGCCCTTGGCGAGCTCGCCGAATCCGAAGGCCCTCCACGGAAGGAACTGCTGGCTCATGTCCCCGCCGGCGATACCGAGGACTCTCGAGCCAGGGGCGTAGAGCGTGTCGCCCAGCGCAGCGAGGACCAGCAGCGCGAGGCCGATCAACGCGGCTCTGCGCTCTGTCAACTCGACTCTCCGAGACGCAACACGCTCAGCAGAAACGAAGCAAGCATGATTTCCATGCCGCCGATCATCAGAGACGTTGCCGGTATGGTGTCGCGCATCACGACGCGCGGGTCGAGTGCGCCGAAGCCCGCTTCGCGCCAGTGCCAGAACGCGACCGCACTCCAGACGAAGCCGCTCGCAGCGATTGCCAAGCCGAGCAGCAGCCCCCGCTCCAGGGTCACCACGCGCAGCAGCGACTCGAGCGCCGGCTGCCGCGGTAGCAGTCCGGCATTCTGAGCCGAAACGCGCGCAAACAGGGCGAATAGACAGAGTTGCAACCCAAGGATGGCGGCGGCCGACGCGTACAGCATGCTGTGGATGTCCAGTCCCGCAGGGCCGATACGCAGCGGAGAAAAGTACAGCGCGATGGTGAGCGCAGCGCCGAGCGTAAGCAAAGCAAGCCCAGGGTACAGAAACAGCCAGCGCGGGCTGAACAGCAGCAGAAAGCGCAGGTGGCGCCAGCCGTCGCGCCAGCTGCGCAGGTGAGGCGCCCGTCCTCCGCGTCCGTCCGGGTGCAGCGTCGTCGCCACCTCCGCGATGCGCCAGCCGGCGAGCGATGCCTTGACGACGAGCTCGCTGGCGAACTCCATCCCGGGCGTCCGGAGGTCGAGGCGCCGCACCGCCTCGCGGTCGAAGCCGCGCAGCCCGCAATGGAAGTCCCCGACTCTCGCGCGAAACAGAAGCCGCCCGATGAAGCTCAAGACGGGGTTGCCCAGATAGCGGTGCAGCCAGGGCATCGCGCCGTCGCGGATGCCGCCCTTGAAGCGGTTGCCCATGACCAGGGGATGACCCGCACGCAGCTTGTCGACGAATGCCTCCAGCCGCGAAAAATCGTAGCTGTCGTCCGCATCGCCCATGATGACGTAACGTCCCCGCGCGGCGGCGATGCCCGCGGCGAGCGCCGCGCCGTAGCCGCGCTGCGGCGCCTCGACGACTCTCGCGCCCGCCTTGCGCGCCAGCTCGCGCGAGCCGTCATCCGAGCCGTTGTCGGCCACGAGCACCTCGCCCGCGATGCCTGCGCGCTCGAGGAAGTCGCGCGCCTTGGTGACGCAGGTGCCGACGGTCGCCGCCTCGTTCAGGCAAGGCATCAGCACGGTCAGTTCCATGTCCGTTTCTCCCCGTCGCCGGGGCACCCCCCAAAAAAAAAGGTACCCCGAAGGGTACCTTGTCGAGTGAACCTACTACGTTAGCCGTTTACAGTATCTGCGCGCGGCAGGAGCCGGGCAGGTATTTGAGCGGAACGGGATTGGTCGTCCCAGGTCCGCACCTCCAGCCCCACAGCTGCTGGCTCTGGCCCGCGGTATACGTCGCCTTGGTGCTGGCATCCTGCATCGGTTCCAGCGCGAGGACCGAGCCGTTAACGACGGAGCTGATGGCTTGCACCGTGGCGTTCACGACGCCATCGACGGTGGTGGTCATCGCCGCGATGTACTTCGTCTGCTGCGACGCGGTCGTGATCTCGCAGCCCCAGCCGTTCACAACCGGCGCCGGGCTCGGACCGGACTGGTACACCTCGGTAATCGACGTACGGCAGGCGCTCAGAGCGAGGATCGCTTCCGACAACTTCGCCCGGATGGTGTAGTCCTGGTATGCGGGCAGCGCAACCGCGGCCAGAATACCGATGATCGCCACCACGATCATCAGTTCGATCAGCGTAAAGCCCTTCTGCAGGTGTTTCATTCGGTACTCCTTGTCGCGTTTAAAAGTTTTGGCCAGCGGTGCGGCCTGACCTGCT
>DASPRB010000186.1:0-20586 GCA_035624675.1 Burkholderiales bacterium | reverse complement strand
CCGAGCGCCCCGCCGAGAAAGGCGGCCCACACGCCCACCCAGATCGCGCGCCCGGGCTCGCCCTTGCGCGTCATCGGGAAGCCGTCGAAGGTCGTCGCGACCGCCGACGGCGTGCCGGGGATGCCGATCAGGCTCGCCGTGATCGAGCCGCCCGCCGAGCCACCCACGTACACGCCGGTCATGGCTGCCAGTCCCTGCAGCGGATCGAGGCCGAAGGTGAACGGCAGCACCATGATGATGGTCATGGTGATCGTGATGCCCGGCAGCGCTCCGCCGATCACGCCCGCCACCGTGCCGAGCAGCAGCGGCACCAGGTACTTGAGGTGCATGATCGCGAGAATGCTCGCGAACAGGTGCTCGTAGGAGACTTCCACGCGCTAGAACTCCGTCCACCTGCCGCGCGGCAGCAGCACCGACAGGTATTGCTCGAATGCGAGATACGTGACCACCACGGTCGCCAGAGCGATCGCCAGCACCAGCGCCCAGCGGCGCGGGCTGCGCGGCGGTTCGAGCAGCACCTGCAGCCCCACGACGAACAGGAACGTGGCGATGCGGAAGCCGACCAGCGGCAGCAGCACCACGTAGACGATGAAGGTCGTGAAGGTGACGACGACCAGGCGGTAATTGGGCGGCACCGCCGGCTTGGCGCCGGCCGGCCGCCCGGCTCGCCCCGCGCGCACATCGAGCGCGACGAGCAGCAGGCTCAATCCCGCCATCAGGACGAGCACGATGCGCGGATAGAACTCCGGCCCCACCGGCACCATGGGCGACTGGGGCAAGCCGCGCGTGAGCACGAGCAGGCCCAGGCTGAGCGCGAGGCAGGCCAGCCCCGCGATGCCGTCGCGTCCGAGCATCAGCGCTTCTTGGTCAGGCCGAGCTCGTCGGAGACTTCCTTGTAGAGCTTGTCGTCCTCGCTCAAGAAATCCGCGTAGCCCTTGCGTCCGAGCGTGCGCACCTCGGTGCCCTGCAGCGACATCGAGTGCGCGAAGGCTGGCTCCTTCGCCGCGGCCACGCAGGCCGACTCAAGCTTGGCCTGCACCGCCTCGGGCGTGCCCTTCGGCACCATGATCCCACGCGACACCGCGTACACCACGTTGTAGCCGAGCTCCTTCATGGTCGGCACGTTGGGGATCTCGGGGTTGCGCTTGTCACCAAGGATCGCGATGAATTTGAGCAGCCCGGCGTCGACCTTCGACTTCTGCGTGAGGTTCGAGTCGGTTAGGTCGATGTGCCCGCCGAGGATCGCGTTCATACGCGGCGCGAGGCCGTCGTACGGGATGTACTTGAACTTGATCCCGGCGGCCTTCTCCACCAGCGCCATCGAGAACTGGCTGGTCGAGCCGAGCGAGGCGCCGACCGTGATCTGGCCCGGACGCGCCTTCGCGTCGTCATACAGCTCCTTCCAGGTCTTCCACGGCGTCTTCGGGCTCGCGGTGATCACCGACGGAGTGGCCGAGATCAGGCAGATCGGCTCGAAGTCCGTGTAGCGCACGTCGGTGACCCCGGTGTAGTAGGCCGAATGGATGAAGTCGTGCGCCGCGAACAGCGTGTAGCCGTCGGGCGGTGCGTTCTTCGCCTCGCGCTCGCCCACCGTGCCGGAAGCTCCCGTCACGTTGGCGATCACGACCGTGCCGCCGAGGTGCTTTTGAAACAGCGGTTGGAACGGCCGGAAGATGTTGTCGGTGTCCCCGCCAGCCGCCCAGGGAACGATCAGCTTGACCGGACGATCAGGGTACTGCGCAAGGGCCGGCGCAGCGAGCAGCGCCGCGGAAAGAAGCGCGATGATCCTTTTCATTTCGACTCTCCTCCTGGAATGGCGGTCGCTATGGTACCGCGACCCGCGCACCGGATATTAATATGCCGGCAGGGAGGTCGGCATGGTATTCCACGGTAAGTGGTACGACGAGGTATCGCCCGGGGAGCGCTTTGGCACCCGCCTCACGGTGACCGAGACGCACCTGGTGCTGGGCTCGGGCCTGTTCGGCGACTTCAATCCGCTGCACGTCGACGAGGTGTTCGCCGGGCAGTCGCTGTTCGGCTCGCGCGTGCTGCACGGGCCCTTCACCGGCGCGCTCGTGTCCGCTCCCGTGGGCATGTTCTTCGCCGGCACGGCGATCGCGTACCTCGAGCAGTCCTGCCGCTTCAAGGCGCCGGTGCGCGCCGGCGACACGCTGGCCACCGAGTGGACGGTGAGCGAGAAGATCGACAAGCCGAAGCACAAGGGCGGCGTGATCGTGCTGCGCGGCACGAGCCGCAACCAGCACGGCGACACGGTGCTGGAGGCCGACGGCAAGATCCTGGTGGCGTCGCGCCCGGCCTAGCCCGGATCTGGTACAGCGCGCGCCTCTTCGCGCTTGCGCAGCTCCTTTCTCTGCACCTTGCCCGTCGTCGTCATCGGCAGCGCGTCGATGAACTCGATCTCGCGCGGATACTCGTAGGGCGCGAGCCGCGCTCGCACGTGGTTCTGGATGTCGTCTTCCAGCGCCCTGGACGGCCGCTCGCCCGGCTGCAACACGATGAACGCCTTGACGATCGCGCCGCGCGTCTCGTCCGGCTTGCCGATCACGGCGGCGTTGGCGACCGCCGGGTGCTTCACCAGGCACGACTCGATCTCGGCCGGGCCGATGCGGTAGCCGGCGCTCTTGATCACGTCGTCCGAGCGCCCCTGGTACCAGATGTAGCCGTCCTCGTCCATCTTGCCCTGGTCGCCAGTGAGCGCCCAGTCGCCGACGAACTTGTCCCGCGTGGCCTGCGGGTTCTGCCAGTACTCGAGAAAGAACACCGGATCACCGACGCGATGAACGGCTATTTCCCCCAATTCGCCCGGCTTAACTTCAGAACCGGTTTCATCGATGATTGCGACGCGGTGACCGGGATAGGGCCTGCCGATCGAGCCCGGCTTCACCGGCCAGGCCGCCTGGCAGTTGCCGACCACGTAGTTGATCTCGGTCTGGCCGAACATCTCGTTGATGGTCACGCCGAGCTGCTCGCGCGCCCATTCGATCACCGTCGTGCCGACGCTCTCGCCGGCGCTCATCACGGAGCGCAGATCGATGCGGTACTTCCTTCCCGGCTCGGGCACCGCCTTCATCATCAGCTTCAGCGCGGTCGGGAACAGGAATGTATTGCGCACGCCGTAGCGCTCGAGCAGCTGGTAGGCGCGCTCGGCGTCGAAGCGCCCGCGGTAGCCGAGAACCGGCACGCCGAAGTACCAGCTCGGCAGCAGCGCGTCGAACAGGCCGCCTGCCCAGGCCCAATCGGCGGGCGACCAGAACATGTCGCCCGGCCGGGGGAAGAAGTCGTGCGAGTGCACGAAGCCCGGGATGTTGCCGAGGATCGAGCGCTGCGCCTCGAGCGCGCCCTTGGGCGCGCCGGTCGTGCCACTGGTGTAGATGATGAGCGCGGGATCGTCGGCCGCGGTATCGACGCAGGCGAAATCGCTGCTCGCGCGCTCGAGGAGCGCTTCCCAGGGGCGCACGCCCGCCTCGCGCGCGCCGCCCACTCCGATCACCTCGCGCAGCTGCGCGAGCCGACCGCGGATCGCCCACAGATTGGGCAGCGTGGCCGGCTCGACGATGGCCACGCTCGCTCCCGCGTGCTGCATGCGGTACTCGAGCGCCTCCGGGCCGAACAGGTGGCTGAGCGGCAGCGCGATGGCGCCCATCTGGAAGATCGCCATGTAGGCGATCGCCGTCTCGGGGCGCTGCGGCAGCACGATCGCCACGCGCTCGCCGCGCCGCACGCCGAGCGCGGCGAGCGCGTTCGACAGCCGGTTCGCCTGCTGCTGGATGTCCCAGAAGCTGTAGGCGGCCGTGGCGCCGGATTCGTCCTCCCAGTACAGCGCGAAGCGGCTGCGGTCCGCGGCCCAGCGGCCGCAGCAGGCTTGCGCGATGTTGAAGCGCGCCGGCACGTCCCAGCGGAAGCTGCGATACAGCTCGTCGTAGCGGTTCGCCATAGGGGCGCGGGCAGTTTAACATCGCGCCTTCAAGGGAGACTCGCAAATGCCGCTCGACGCGCTGGTGTTCGACGCCTACGGCACGCTGTTCGACGTGCACGCGGTCACCGACCGCTGCGAGAAGTTCTGGCCCGGCCAGGGCGCACGGCTCTCGCAGTTGTGGCGCGCGAAGCAGCTCGAGTACAGCTGGCAGCGCACGCTGATGGGACGCTACCTGCCGTTCTCGGCGATCACGCGCGACGCCCTCGCCTACGCCTGCGAGGCGCTCGGCCTGCCGCTCGGCGACAAGCAGGCGAAGGCGCTGATGGAGGAATACCTGAACCTCGCGCCCTATGCCGACGTGCCGCAGGCGCTGCCCGAGCTGCGGCGCAATGGGCGCAAGCTCGCGATCCTGACCAACGGCTCGCCCGACATGATCGAGCCGCTGGTCGCGAACCGCGGCCTGCAGGCGCACTTCGACGCGGTGCTGAGCGTGGACGGCCTGAAGGCCTTCAAGCCGGCGCCGCGCGTCTACCAGCTCGCTGTCGACACGCTGCGCGTGCCGGCGGCGAACGTCGGCTTCGTGTCGTCGAACTGCTGGGACGCCCTCGGCGCGAAAGCCTTCGGCTTCAACGTCTACTGGATCAACCGCGGCAGCGCGCCGCTCGACCGCCTCGGCTTCGCGCCCGACGGCGTGCTCAAAAGCCTGGGCGACCTGCCCGAGAGGATCGCGAGCTGATGAAGTTCTGCTCGCACTGCGGCGCCGAGGTAGGCCGGCGCGTGCCGCCGGGCGACACGCACCTGCGCTACGTGTGCGACGCCTGCGGCGAGATCCACTACCAGAATCCGCTGCTGGTGGTCGGCGCGGTCCCCGAGTGGGACGGGCGGCTGCTGCTGTGCCGGCGCGCGATCGAGCCGCGCTACGGCTACTGGACGCTGCCCGCCGGCTTCCTCGAAAACGACGAGACGACTGCCATGGCCGCGCAGCGCGAGACGCTCGAGGAGGCCGGCGCGCGCATCGAGCTTCACGAGCCGTTCACCCTGTTCTCGGTGCCGCAGGTCAACCAGGTGCACCTTTACTATCGCGCGCGGCTCGCCGACCTGGATTTCCGCCCGGGCGAGGAGAGCCTCGAGGTGGCGCTGTTCGAGGAGGCCCAGGTGCCCTGGAAGGAGATCGCGTTTCGCACCGTCGGCCTCACGCTCAAGCACTGGTTCGCCGACCGGCGCCGCGGCGGCTTTTCCTTCCACGCCGAGGACATCAGCCCTCTTCCCTGAACGGCGTCGCCGAGATCTTGTGGATCGAGAGATCGGCGCCGTTGAACTCCTCCTCCTGGTCGAGGCGCAATCCCACCGCGGCCTTGAGCCCGCCGTACACGATGCCGCCGCCGACGAGCGCCACGGCGATGCCGAGCAGCGTGCCCGAGAGCTGCGACAGGAAGCTCACGCCGCCCAGGCCGCCGAGCGCCTTTGCGCCGAAGATGCCGCAGGCGATGCCGCCCCAGGCGCCGCACAGCCCGTGCAGCGGCCACACGCCGAGCACGTCGTCGATCTTCCAGCGGTTCTGCGTCAGCGTGAAGAGGCGCACGAACATCGCGCCAGCCACCGCGCCGACGACGAAAGAGCCCACCGGATGCATTACGTCCGAGCCGGCGCACACCGCCACTAGCCCCGCGAGTGGCCCGTTGTGCACGAAGCCCGGGTCGTTGCGGCCGGCGACCAGCGCGGCGAGCGTGCCGCCGGCCATGGCCATGAGCGAGTTCACCGCCACCAGGCCGCTGATCTTGTCGATCGCCTGCGCCGACATGACGTTGAAGCCGAACCAGCCGACCGACAGGATCCAGGCGCCGAGCGCGAGGAACGGGATCGACGAAGGCGGATGCGCGGTGATGCCGCCCTCCTTGGTGTAGCGCCCGCGACGCGCACCGAGCAGCAGCACCGCGGCGAGCGCGATCCAGCCGCCGACCGCGTGCACCACCACCGAGCCGGCGAAGTCGTGGAATTCGGCGCCGAATTGCGTCTGCAGCCAGGCCTGCACGCCGAAATGATGGTTCCAGGCGATGCCCTCGAAGAACGGGTAAACCAGCGCGACCAGCAGGGCGGTCGCCGCGAGCTGGGGATAGAAGCGCGCGCGCTCGGCGATTCCGCCCGAGACGATCGCCGGCACCGCCCCGGCGAAGGTGAGCAGGAAAAAGAACCGGACCAGCTCGTAGCCGTTCTTCTGTGCCAGCTGCTCGGCCCCGGTGAAGAACGACACGCCGTAAGCGAGGCTGTAGCCGACCACGAAATAGGCCACCGTCGAGGCGCAGAAATCGGTCAGGATCTTGACCAGCGCGTTGACCTGGTTCTTCGCGCGCACGGTGCCGAGCTCGAGGAACGCGAAGCCCGAGTGCATGGCGAGCACCAGGATGGCGCCGATCAATACGAACAGAACGTCCGAGCCGGATTGCAGAGCCTGCATGTCTCCTCCTTAGAAGCTTTTGTGTTCTAAATCATGGCAATGATCTGCCGACTGGACCCGGATCTTAAGCCATCCATGACAGTTCGCATCGCGGTTTGGCTACAATCGAATCGCCATGGAGCGGCGCGACTTCATCAAACTGTGCGCGGGGGGCGCTTCGCTGTTCGCGGCGGGCGCGGCGCAGGCGCGCTTCTACGGGCGCGCGCTGCTGGTCGACGAGCGCGGCGCTCCGCTGCGCGCGGCGGCGATCCCGCCCGAGCGCAACCTGGTTTTCAACTACCCTTACGCGGCGACGCCGTGCTTCCTGCTCAACCTCGGACGCCCCGCGCCGGCCGCGGTGCGCCTCGCGACGACCGACGGCCGCGGCTACGAGTGGCAGGGCGGGGTCGGTCCCGCGCGCTCCCTGGTGGCCTACTCGGCGATCTGCGCGCACAAGATGGCCTATCCGACGCGCCAGATCAGCTTCATCAGCTACCGCGCCGAGGCGAGCGGCCCGAACCGCCATGCGCACGTGATCCATTGCTGTTCGGAACACAGCCAGTACGATCCCGCCGCGGGCGGCCGGGTCGTCGCCGGGCCGGCGCCGCAGCCGCTCGCCGCGATCCTGCTCGAGCACGACGCCGCGCACGACGCGCTGTATGCGGTGGGCACGCTCGGCGGCGAGATGTTCGACGCGTTCTTCGCCAAGTACGGGTTCCGCCTCGCGATGGAGTACGGCCCGGCCGCGCAGCGCGCCGCGGGCGGCACGGCCACCGTATTCCCGCTCGAGGACTACTGCCGCCAGCAGGTGAAGTGCTAGCGCGGTGATTCCCCGGCTGCACGCGGACGAGCCGTTTCCGCCGGTCGAGCGCGCGCTCGCCGAGCCGAACGGCCTGCTGTGCGCGGGCGGCGACCTGTCGCCCGGGCGCCTGCTGGACGCCTACCGGCGCGGCATCTTCCCCTGGTTCTCGGGCTACGAGCCGATCCTGTGGTGGTCGCCGGACCCGCGCATGGTGCTGTACTGCGACGAGCTCAAGGTCCCGCGCTCGCTCGCCAAGAGCGTGCGCAACCGCGGCTACGAGGTGCGCGTGGACACCGCCTTCGGGCGCGTGCTCGCGGGCTGCGCCGGGCCGCGCAAGGGCGCCGGCGGAACCTGGCTGGGCGCGGACATGCGGCGCGCCTACGCGGCGCTGCACCGCGCGGGCTACGCGCACAGCGTCGAGACCTGGAAGGACGGCGAGCTGCTCGGCGGCCTGTACGGCGTTGCGCTCGGGCACATGTTCTACGGCGAATCGATGTTCTCGCGCGCCACCGACACCTCGAAGGTGGCGCTGGTAGCGCTCGTCGAGGAGCTGCGCGCGCGCGGCTTCCCGATGATCGATTGCCAGATGAACACGCCCCTGCTCGCGTCGCTCGGCGCGCGTGAAATAGCGCGTACGCTTTTCTTGCGCCAGCTCTCGGCGTTGGTAAACTACGCCGAACCGCCCGGAACCTGGCACAGGAGGCAATCTTAAGGTGTCGCGCCTCAACGACCTGCCGCATGCTGTCCTGCAGTTCTACGTCACGGCGCCCTACCCGTGCAGCTACCTGCCGGACCGCATGGCGCGCTCGCAGGTCGCCACGCCGAGCCACCTGATCACCACCGAGCTGTACGGCGACCTGGTCAAGGCCGGATTCCGCCGCAGCGGGATCTTCACCTACCGGCCGCACTGCGACAGCTGCCGCGCCTGCGTGCCGGTGCGCATCCCGGTAGACGCCTTCGCGCCGGGCCGTTCGCAGCGGCGCGCCTGGAAGCAGCACTGCGAGCTCGCCTCGCAGGCGCAGCCGCTCAAGTTCCGCCTCGAGCACTACGCGCTCTACCTGCGCTACCAGTCGCAGCGCCACTCCGGCGGCGGCATGGACAACGACAGCCGCGACCAGTATTCGCACTTCCTGCTGCAGAGCCGGGTCGACACGCGCCTCGTCGAGTTCCGCGACGAGGGCCAGCTGGTGATGGTATCGATCGTGGATTACCTGCCCGACGGACTGTCCTCGGTCTACACCTTTTTCGAGCCGGAGCGGCGCGGAGCGAGCTACGGGACCTACAACGTGCTGTGGCAGATCGAGGCCTGCCGCGCTCTCGGCCTGCCCTACCTGTACCTCGGCTACTGGATCGGCGAGAGCCCGAAGATGGCCTACAAGTCGAGATTCTCGCCGATCGAGGGATTTCTGCAGGGCAAGTGGCAGCGGCTCGGCGGATAAGGCCGGTCGCTACAATAGGCGCATGCTCTATGCGCTCGCGCGGCCGCTGCTGTTCGCGCTCGAACCGGAACTCGCCCACCGCCTCACCCTCGGGCTGATCGACGCCGCGCAGGTGCTCGGCCTGGTGCGGCTGGCCGCGCGGCGCGTTGCGGCGCGTCCGGTGCGCGTCATGGGGCTCGATTTCCCCAACCCGGTGGGGCTCGCGGCGGGCCTTGACAAGAACGCCGAGCACATCGACGCGCTCGCCGCGCTCGGCTTCGGCTTCGTCGAGGTGGGCACCGTGACGCCGCGCCCGCAGCCCGGCAACCCGCGCCCGCGCCTGTTCCGCCTGCCCGGGGCGGGCGCGCTCATCAACCGCTTCGGCTTCAACAACGTCGGCCTGGACGCTTTCCTCGCCAACGTCGCGCGCGCCCGCTGGCGCGGGGTGCTCGGCATCAATATCGGCAAGAACTTCGATACGCCCCTGGAGCGCGCGGCGGACGACTACCAGGCCTGCCTCGAGCGCGTCTACCCCGTGGCGAGCTACGTCACGGTGAACGTGTCTTCGCCCAACACGCTCGATCTGCGCACGCTGCAGGAGGACGCCGCGCTCGACGATCTCCTTGCGCGCCTCGCGCAGGCGCGCGAGCGCCTCGCCGACCGGCACGGCAAGCGCGTGCCGCTCGCGCTCAAGCTGTCGCCCGATCTCGACGACGCGCGGCTGCGCGCCATCGCGGCCGCGGTGCGCAGGCATCGCTTCGACGCCGTGATCGCCACCAACACGTCGGTCTCGCGCGAGGGGGTCGAGGGACTGCCGCGCGCCCAGGAGACCGGAGGCCTGTCGGGCGCGCCGATCCGCGCGCGCGCCACGCGCGCGCTGGCGGCGCTCGCGGCGGAATTCCGGGGAGAGGTGCCGCTGATCGGCGTCGGCGGGATCATGAGCGGGCCGGACGCGGCGGAAAGATTCGAGCGCGGCGCCTCGCTGGTGCAGCTCTACACCGGCCTCGTCTATCGCGGGCCGGAGCTGATCGCGGAATGCGCCGCGGCGTACCGCGCCCGGTGAGGTACGGGACGTGAAGCGCCGCGCGGTCGCCCGCATCGACGAGAGCCGCTGCATCGGCTGCACGCAGTGCATCGCGGCCTGCCCGGTCGACGCGATCATCGGCGCGCGCGCGCTGATGCACACGGTGGCCGAGCCCTGGTGCATCGGCTGCCGGCTCTGCCTGCCCCCCTGCCCCGTGGACTGCATCGACATGATCGCGCTGCCGTCCGGGCGCCAGGGCTGGACGCGCGAGGACGCCGAGGGCGCCGGGCGCCGAGCCCGGCTGAGAAGGCTTCGACTGGAACAGCCGCGCGCGCCGGCGCGCCGCAGTCCGCCGGAACGACGCAGAGTCATTGCGCAAGCGCTGGAACGCGCGCGCCGCAAGCGAGGCGCGGCGTGAACCCGGACAAGCGGCGCCTGATCTACGAGCGCCTGCGCGCGGCGAACCCGAGCCCGCGCGGCGAGCTCGCGTTCCGCACGCCCTACGAGCTGCTGGTCGCGGTGGTGCTCTCGGCGCAGGCGACCGACAAGTCGGTCAACCTCGCCACCGCGAAGCTGTTCCCGGTCGCCGACACGCCCGAGCGCATGCTCGCGCTCGGCGTCGAGGGGCTGGAGCAGCATATCCGCTCGATCGGCCTGTACCGTACCAAGGCGAAGAACGTGATCGCGCTGTCGAGGATCCTGGCCGAGGAGCACGGCGGCCAGGTGCCGGCCGAGCGGACGGCGCTCGAGCGGCTGCCCGGCGTGGGGCGCAAGACCGCGAACGTGGTGCTGAACGTCGCGTTCGGGGAGCCGACCATCGCGGTCGACACGCACATCTTCCGCGTCGCCAACCGCACCGGCCTCGCTCCCGGCAAGGACCCGCTGGCAGTCGAGAAGAAGCTGGTCAAGTTCACGCCGCCCGAGTTCGCACGCGACGCGCACCACTGGCTGATCCTGCACGGGCGCTACGTGTGCGTCGCGCGCAAGCCGAAGTGCCCGCAGTGCGCGATCCGCGACCTGTGCGAGTTCCGGAGCAAGACGCGCGATGTTTAATCCGACGCGCGATCAGGTGCGCGATTTCTTCTTCGAGACCTGGCACAGGTACCGCGCCGGCGAGCCGCTCGCCGGGATGGAGACGCTCGGGCTCCAGGTGCTGCTCGCGCACCCGGAATACCACGGGCTCGTGTCCGACCCGGAGCGTCACCGCGCGCAGGAATACTTCCCCGAGCTCGGCCAGACCAATCCCTTCCTGCACATGAGCCTGCACCTCGCGCTCGAGGAGCAGCTCTCGATCGATCAGCCTGTGGGCGTGGCGGCGCGCTTCGCGGCATTGCTCGCGCGGCACGGCGAGCGCCATGCCGCCGTGCACGAAGCGATCGAATGCCTGGCCGAGATGGTCTGGCGCGCGCAGCGCGACGGCGCGGCGCCCGACGGCGCCGCCTACCTCGAATGCCTGGAGCGCCGCGCGCGGCGCTGAATCAGCGCTCGCTGTGCAGCGGCGAGGGCTGGCCGGCGAACCAGGCCGCGACGTTCTCGATGTCCTGGTCGGATAGCGCGGCGGCCATGCCGTTCATGATCGGGTTCTTGCGCTTGCCCGACTTGTAGTCGTGCAGCGCGCGCTCCAGGTAATCCGGCCACTGGCCGGCGAGGATCGGATAGTCGGGCTGAGTCGGCTTTTCGCCGTTCGGCCCGTGACAGGCGCCGCACACCTGCGCGGCCTTTTCCTTGCCGGCCGCGAGGTCGGCGCCGAGCGCCGCTTGCGACAGCGCGAGCGCCGCGGCGCCCGCCAAAACGAACCGCAGTGCCGGGCTCATTTCCCGCTCCCGCCGTAGTAGGCCGCAAGATCCGCCATGTCCTGCTCCGACAGGCTCGCGGCGATGCCGCGCATCGACGGATGCCAGCGCGCGCCCGACTTGTACTCCTTCAGGGCGGCGACGATGTAGGCAGGCTGCTGACCGCCGATCTTCGGTACGTGGTACACCTCGGGATACGCGGTGCGATAGCCGGGGATGCCGTGGCAGCCGGTGCACATGGAGTTCTTGCTCTTGCCGGCCTCGGCGTTGCCGGTGACGTTCTGTGCGAACGCCGAGTGCGCGAGCGCGGCGAACGCAAGGACGCCCGCGGCAAGCGCGACAGGTATGCGATGGTGCATGCTCGGTCTTTTTTTGAGGGGTGGCGGTTGGAAAACCGGGCGATTCTAGCGGAAGGACTCCGCCGCCTCAACCGGCGACGCGCCGTTGCAGCTAAAATTACGTTTTGCCCCCAAAAGTCCAATTCATGCGCTTCAACGGAACCGAAGAATACGTCTCCACCGACGACCTGACGCTCGCCGTCAACGCCGCGATCACTCTGCAGCGCCCGCTGCTCGTGAAGGGCGAACCCGGCACCGGCAAGACGATGCTTGCGTTGCAGGTCGCCAAGGCGCTCGGCCTGCCGCTGCTCGAGTGGCATATCAAGTCCACCACCAAGGCGCAGCAGGGCCTGTACGAATACGACGCGGTCAGCCGCCTGCGCGACTCGCAGCTCGGCGACCCGCGCGTGCACGACATCCACAACTACATCGTGAAGGGCATGCTGTGGCAGGCGTTCAGCGCCGAGCGGCCGGTCGTGCTGCTGATCGACGAGGTGGACAAGGCGGATATCGAGTTCCCGAACGACCTGCTGCGCGAGCTCGACCGCATGGAGTTCTACGTCTACGAGACGCGCGAGCTGATCAAGTCGCGGCACCGCCCGATCGTGTTCATCACCTCGAACAACGAGAAGGAGCTGCCGGACGCGTTCCTGCGCCGCTGCTTCTTCCACTACATCCGTTTCCCCGACAAGGAGACGATGGAGAAGATCGTCGACGTGCACTTCCCCGGAATCAAGAAGTCGCTCCTCCGGGAGGCGCTCGAGGTGTTCTTCGAGATCCGCGAGGTGCCGGGGCTGAAGAAGAAGCCCTCGACTTCCGAGCTGCTCGATTGGCTGAAGCTGCTGCTCGCCGAGGACATCCCGCCGGACGCGCTGCGTTCCAAGGACCGCAAGACCATCATCCCGCCGCTGCACGGCGCGCTGCTCAAGAACGAGCAGGACGTGCATCTGTTCGAGCGGCTGGTGTTCATGACGAGGGCCAAGGGAAGCTGACTTGCTGATCGACTTCTTCCTCAAGCTGAAGAGTCACAAGCTGCCGGTCTCGATCAAGGAGTACCTCACGCTCATCGAGGCGCTGCAGAAGGGCGTGATCGGCCCGTCGGTGGACGACTTCTACTATCTGAGCCGCGCGACGCTGGTGAAGGACGAGGCGAACTTCGACAAGTTCGACCGCGCCTTCGCCGAGTTCTGGCAGGGCGTCGAGACCATCCCCGGCATCGAGGCGCAGATACCCCTGGAGTGGCTGCTCAAGCAGGTCGAGCTGACGCTGTCGGAGGAGGAGAAGAAGAAGATCGAGGCGCTCGGCGGCTGGGAGAAGCTGATGGAGACGCTGAAGAAGCGGCTCGAGGAGCAGAAGGGCCGCCACCAGGGCGGCAACAAATGGATCGGCACCGGCGGGACGTCGCCGTTCGGCGCCTACGGCTACAACCCCGAGGGCATCCGCATCGGCCAGGACAAGAGCCGCAACCGCAGCGCGGTCAAGGTCTGGGATCAGCGCGAATACCGCAACCTGGACGACTCGGTCGAGCTCGGCACGCGCAACATCAAGGTGGCCCTGCGCCGGCTTCGCAAGTTCGCGCGCGACGGTGCGCCCGACGAGTTCGATCTCGAGGGCACGATCGACTCGACAGCCAAGAAGGCCTACCTCGACATCCACATGCGGCCCGAGCGGCGCAACACCGTCAAGGTGCTCATGCTGCTCGACATCGGCGGAACCATGGACGACCACGTCAAGCTGTGCGAGGAGCTGTTCTCGGCTGCGAAGACCGAGTTCAAGCACTTCGAGCACTTCTACTTCCACAACTGCCTGTACGACTTCGTGTGGAAGGACAACCGCCGGCGCCACTCCGAGCGCACCCGCACCTGGGATCTGCTGCACAAGTACGGGCACGACTACAAGGTGATCTTCGTCGGCGACGCCACCATGAGCCCGTACGAGATCCTGCAGCCTGGCGGCTCGATCGAGTACTTCAACGAGGAGCCGGGCGCGCTGTGGATGAAGCGCGTCACCGACATCTACGCCAAGTGCATCTGGCTCAACCCCGAGCCCGAGGAGGTCTGGCCCTACCGCCAGTCGATCCAGGTGATGAAGGAGCTGATGAACGGGCGCATGTTCCCGACCACGCTCGCCGGCCTCGAGCGCGCGATGAAGCTCCTGGCGAAGTGACGCGCCCGCCCGTCTAGGACAGGCCCTTCTCCAGCAGCTCGGCCACCACCTCGTGCAGCGGCGCCTGGCGCGCTTCGGCGCGCGCGCGGACGCGGTTCACCAGCTCGGCGGGCAGCTTCACCGCGAACGGCACCAGGCCCTGCGCCTGGTCGAGGCGGCGCTGCTCGCGCCGGCTCGGCGCGGCCGAGCCCTTGCCGAAACGATCCGGCGTGCGCGCCTTGCTCATGCGGTCGGTAATGGAGGCGGCCTTGAGCCGCTCGAGTTCCGTCTTCTTCGAGGTCATGGGGCGCGATTGTAAGCCGCCCGAAGGCGCCTAGAGCGCGTTGAAGATGCCGTTGATCGCGTCTTCGGCCAGACCGAAGCCGGCGCCCATGCCGAGTCCCGCGGTGAGATTACCGAGGAATCCGCCGCCGCCCGCACCCGCCCAGCCGCGCGGCTGCACCGTCGGAGCGGGATGGCTTTGGAGCTGCGCCTCGAGAGTCTGGATGTACTGGCCCATCTGCAATACGAGATTCGCGAGCATCTGGTTCTCGTTCTGCACCGACAGCGCGATCTCGCGCAGGTCCATCGACCACTCGCGCCCGGTCGCCTCGTCCGGCGCCGCGGTCTTGAGCTTCTGCGCCAGGGTCTGGATGTTCTGAACGAGCGCCTGCGACTGCTGCTCGACCTGCATGACCTGGTTCTGCGCGTTGCTGTAGTCCATCTCGCGGTCCTTTTCGGTTGCTTGCCCCTCCGACACGTGCCGAGCGCCACAGTTCCTGAGCTTGCGCGCGTTTCAGCCTCGGGTCCTGTTCGCGGTAGCATAGGCGATGTCCTTCCCGCAGCAGGTCGCGCGCTGGAACGAGCGCTTCGGCGGCGACGACTACCACTTCGGCACCGAGCCGAACGTCTTCCTCGCCTCGCAGGCGCAGCGCCTGCGCGCCGGCATGAGCGCGCTGAGCGTCGCCGACGGCGAGGGCCGCAACAGCGTGTGGCTCGCGCGCCACGGCCTGAGCGTGACCGCCTTCGACATCTCGCCGGTGGGCGTCGACAAGGCGCGTCGCCTGGCGCGCGAGGCGGGCGTGACGGTCGATCACCGCATCGCCGACATCAACGACTGGGACTGGGACGCGGCGCGCTACGACCTGGTCGTGGCGATCTTCATACAGTTCGCCTCGCCGCCCGAGCGCGCGCGCATCTTCGCCGGCATGATGCGCGCCCTCGCGCCCGGCGGGCTGCTCATGCTGCAGGGCTACACGCCGCGCCAGCTCGAGTACAAGACCGGCGGCCCAGGGGTGGCCGAAAACCTGTACAGCGGCGAGCTGCTGCGCAACCAGTTCGCCGCGCTCGAGATCCTGCACCTCGCCGAGCACGACGACATCATCCGCGAAGGCAAAGGCCACTCCGGAATGTCGGCGCTCGTCGACCTGGTCGCGCGCCGGCCGATGTGATAATTGACGTGGATCAAAGGCGGCCGGCATCGTAGGGCTATAAATTCATCTCAATGGGCCGGGATTCCGGCCCGAAAACGGGAGGTTCGATGAATAACATGAAAGTCGCAGGCGCGACGGCGCTGCTGGCGCTCGCGCTGCCCGGCGTGGCGTCGGCACAGGACGCGAGCTGGACGGTGAATCCGGGGCTGACGGACACCTGGACGTTCCAGCTCGGTGCGTACATCCCGTCGGTCGATACCACCGCCCACCTGAACAGCGCGTCGGGCGCGATCGGAACGTCTGTCAGCCTGGAAGACGACCTGGGCTTCTCCGACCGCAAGACGCTGGGGTCGTTCAACGCCGCCGCGCGGCTCGGCCAGCGCTGGAAGATCGAGTTCGAGTACTTCCAGTTGAACCGCAGCAATTCGCGCTCAATCAGCAAGACCATCAACTGGGGCGATCAGACCTACCCGATCAACACGACGGTCGAAGGCAAGTTCGACTCGACCGTCTACCGCCTGAGCGGTGGCTACTCGTTCGTAAGAAGCGACCAGGCCGAGCTGGGCGCCTCGCTCGGATTGTTCGTCACCGACTTCAAGTCCTCGCTGTCGGCCTCCGGAATCGGCGGGCAGCGGGCCGACACGCTCGCGCCGCTGCCGACGATCGGGCTTTACGGCGCGTACGCCTTCTCGCCGAGATGGCTGCTCACCGGGCGGGTGGACTACTTCTCGCTCAACTACAACGATTACGACGGCTCGCTGACGAGCGTCACCGCCGGCATCGATTACCGCTTCGCGCGCAACTTCGGCGTCGGCGCGGGCTACCGCTACGTCGACTACGACCTGACCGTGTCGAAGTCCGACTTCAACGGCGGCGTGCGCTACAAGTTCAGCGGCCCCACGGTCTACGCCATCGCGTCGTTCTGATCGCACCGCCCGCCGCGCGATGGCGCGGCGCGCAGCATCCACGCCGGCCAGGCGAGCGCCGCCTTGCGCAGGCACGCGCGGTACCCGGTTTCGCCGGTGATCAGGCCGGCGAACAGCTCGTTCGCCTGTGGATTGCGCACCAGGCGCTCCAGGGCGAAGCGCGGCAGCGCGAACAGGCAGGCCGCCAGCCAGCGCGCTGCGCGCAGCTCAGGCAGCAGCTCGCGCGCGAGCAGCCTGGTATAGAAATCCGCCTCGCGAGCTCCGTCGGCGGCGAGCTCGGCGCGCGCCGCGAGCTGCGCGCTGCGGAGCGCGAAGTAGATGCCCTCGCCGAACACGGCCTCGGCCAGGCCGGCCGCATCGCCGACGAGCGCGACCGGCCCGCGCTCGTACGCGCCGGCGACGTTGCGCAGCGGAATGGCGTAGCCGCGGTAGGCGGGCCGCGCCTGCCCGCGCAGCGCGGGATAGCGGTCGATGAACTCGTCCAGGTGGCGGCGCAGCGCGCTGCCGCCGAAGGGCGAATACACGCCGACGTTCAGATGATCGCGCTTGGGAAAGATCCAGCCGTATCCGCGCGGCATGGCGCAGAAGTCGAACAGCGCGCGCTCGCCGAACTCCTGCAGCGCATCCTGCGATGCAGGCACGAGCGCCTCGAGCGCGGGGACGTACGACACCGCGCTCTTGCCGAACACTCGCGCGCGCACCGTGCTGCCGGCGCCGTCGGCGGCGTACAGCTTGCGGCAGCTGAACGAGCCGCGGCTCGTTCTCACGACCGCGCCGGAGGAGTCCCCTTGCAGGTCGAGAAACGCGGTCTGCTCGAAGAATTGCGCGCCGGCATCCCGCGCCCGCACGACCAGCAGCTGATCGAACTCGGCGCGCGTCACCGTGCAGCCCGCGGCGGGACGCGTGTCCCTGACGAGCGCCGGCCCATCGTGCAACGCGAGCTGCGCGCCGCCGATCCACTTGTGCACGACCGGCGCGACGTCGCCGAGCAGACCGAGCGACTTGCGCGACAGCCCGCCGCCGCACACCTTGTCGCGCGGAAAGCGCGCCTTGTCGAGGAGCGCGACACGCCGCCCGCCACGCGCCAGCAGGCACGCGAGATGGGAACCGGCCGGACCGGCGCCCACCACGAGCGCGTCGAATGTCGCGCGAGCCGGATGCGGCATGCCGCCCCCCGGGGTGGTCGAGGCTCGCGCCAGACTACCAGATCGCAGGCCGCCAGTTCAGATCGTCGCCGTTCTCCAGCACGCCGATGCGAATCACGTTGCGGTTCTTGAAGTAGTACGGCGGCACCGGCAGATTGAGCGGCGCCGGCGAGCCCGCGAGCACGCGCCCGGAGAGGTCGTACTGGGAACCGTGGCAGGGGCAATAGAAGCCGCCGCGCCACTCCGGGCCCACCGTGCCGGGTGTCGGGCGGTAGTCGGGAATGCAGCCGAGGTGCGTGCAGACCCCGACTAGCACCAGGTATTCGGGGTGCAGCGCGCGCAGGCCATCGGCGAGATTCAATTTCATGTCGGGCGGTTGCTGCGGGGTGCGCGACCGAGGGTCCGACAGCAGGGCATTGTCGCGCGACAGGTCCTCCAGCTCGCTCGGCGTGCGATGCAGGATCCACACCGGCTTCTTGCGCCATTGCACGATCGCGAGCTGGCCTGCGCGCAGCGCGCCGAGATCGTAGTCGACCGGCGCGCCGCCCGCCAGGGCACGTGCGCTGGGCAGCAGCGAGGCGACGAAAGGCACTGACGCGCCGGCCAGAGCAGCGCAACCCGCCACGGTGGTTGCCGCCGTCAGAAACTGGCGGCGCTTGCGGTCTCGGGCATTCATACTGAAACGGACAACTGCGCCGCGCGTGAAGTTCATCGCGCCGTCAGCCTGGCGTCACGCGCCCGGCGCGGCGCGCGAGTACGATGTGGCCTGCCTATGATCGACCTGATTCACGTCCACCCCATGATCGTGCACTTCCCGATCGTGCTGTTCCTGATCGGCAGCGGGCTCGAGCTGCTCGTGCTCGCGCGCGGCGGCGACCTCGCCCGCCGCGCATGCCTCGCGAACACGGCGCTCGCCGCGATCATTCTCGCGGCCGCGGGTGCGGCGGTGGCCGCGTTCTTCGGCGACATCGCTTTCGATCACGCGGTCGGTGTGGGCTTTCCGCGCGCCCCGCTCGAGCGGCACGCGGACTTCGGCTACACGACGATGTGGCTGTTGATCGCGTATGCGGCGTTCTACCTGCTTGCCTGGTGGCGCGGCTTGCGTCTCTCGGGCGGCCGCGGCTGGGCGTGGTTCGCCGCGAGCCTCGCCGGCGTGGCGCTCGTGCTGACGACCGCATACTTCGGCGGCGACCTGGTGTACGGCATCGGCGTCAACGTGGCCCACGTGACTCCCTGAGGGGAGGCTTTCGCGCGGGAGGGATGCGACAATCGGCGCTGGAACGAAGCGCCATGCCCTCACCCGCCCTCGACCTGAACGACCGCCGGCTGCTGCGCCTGGTGACCATCGCCGCGGCAGCGATCGCCGCGTGGTTCGCGCTGCGCTCGTGGCTCGCACCCGCCTGGCGCACGCCCGGCAGCCCGGAGCTCTATCTCACCGGCGTCGCCGGCGTGCTGCTCCTGCTCGTGCCCGTCGCCTTCGCGCTCGCCAAGCGCGGCGGCGCGAGCCGCAATCCGCGCGCCTGGTTCAACGCCCACGTCTACTGCTCGCTCGCCGGCGCGGTGCTGATCGCGGCGCATTCGGGTCTCCTCCTGCGCCGTCCGCCCGCGCTCCTCCTGCTCGCGATCGTCGCACTCGCCGCGCTCGGCGTGTGGGCGCGCCTCGCCGGCGCGCGCCGCATGGCGGCCACCTTCGCGTCCAAGACCTGGACCTTTCCGGCTCCGGAGGCAGCCGCGCGCGAGCGCTTGAGACGATTGATCTCGGAAAAACGGATCCTGCTGAAAGATCTCGACTCTCACGCAAACGAGGGAACGTTCTCCGTCACGCTCGCGCACCTTGTGCGCGCACCGCGGCTCGCGCTCGCCTACCGGCGCCTCGAGCGCGAGGAGGCGCGCCTGCTCGGCACGCGTGCCGCCGCCGGCGCGGCGCAGGCGTGGTGGCGGCCCCTGCACCTGGCGCTCGCCTGGATCTTCGTGCTCGGCGTACTGATCCACGTCGTGACGGTGACGTTCTTCGCCGGCTACGTCGCCGGCGGAGGACCGATCGCGTGGTGGCACCTGACCAAATGGTGAGCGAACGCCTCGCATTGATGATCGACCTGGAGCGCTGCACCGGGTGCAAGAGCTGCGAGGTCGCCTGCAAGCAGGAGCATCGCCTCGGCCCCGGCGAGTACCGCAACAAGGTTGTGTGGAGCGCAGGCAGCGCCAAGCCGGCGCTCGCGTTCCTCACGCTCGCCTGCCAGCACTGCGAACGTCCGGCGTGCCTGAGGGCCTGCCCGGTCAACCCGAAGGCGATCGACAAGAATCCGCTCACGGGCGTGGTGCGCGTGCTCGAAGACCGCTGCACCGGCTGCGGCGAATGCGTGCTGGCCTGCCCCTACAGCGCCATGGGCTACGACCCGAAGGGGCACCATGCGGTCAAATGCGATCTGTGCGCCGAGCGCCGCGCCGCGGGGCTCACGACCGCCTGCGCGAGCGTGTGCCCGACGCGCGCGATCGGCTTCGGCCGGCGCGACGAGCTGCTCGAGCGTGCCGGCGCCGAGGGCCGCCGCGTGCGCGACAACGACTCGTTTCTCCTAGGCCCGGCGACCGTGTACCTCGAGCGGCTCGCGCCCGAGCGCGCCATGCAGCGACCTGCGGCTGCTTCCGGAACTCTCATCGAAGTGAAGCCCGAATTCCCCTATGGCAGGCCGCGCGCGGAGGCCGAAGCCGACCGGGTCGTCCCGGGCGGCTGCAACATCTGCTTCAATTGCTGCAGCACCAAGTTCCACTTTCGCGGCGAGCAGCTCGTCAAGATCACCGGCAACGACGAAGATCCCCTGCTCGCCGGGCGCGTGTGCCCCAAGTCGCAGCTCACGCTGCAGCTCTACCGCAGCCCGCGGCGCCTGCTCTACCCGCAGAAGCGCATCGGCGCGCGCGGCGAAGGGCGCTTCGAGCGCGTGTCGTGGGAGCAAGCGCTCGACGAAATATCGGAAAAATTAACAAAGACAAAGAAAGAGCACGGCGCCGAGGCGCTCGCGCTGTTTATCGGCACGCGCACCGGCATGCTCGACTACCTCGGCTACACGCGCCTGTTCGCCCAGCTCTGGGGCACGCCGAACCACGAGGGCACCGATCCGTTCTGCGCCAGCGGCAAGAACGTCGCCTACGAGCTCGTGCAGGGGCGCATCGGCTCGGGCAACAGCTACACGCCC
>DASPRB010000156.1:0-33508 GCA_035624675.1 Burkholderiales bacterium | reverse complement strand
TTACCGGGCTGGCCTCATCGCGCTCGGGCTGATCGCGCTCGCGTTTGCGATCAATTGGACGTACCAGGCGGCGCGCAAGCCTGCAGAACTCTTCTTCCCGGTGAGCGGCGCGCTGTCCAAGACCCCGCAGCAGACCTGGCGGCAGTACGCGCCGCTGTTCCGCGAGGATGCGACCGCGGTGATCACACCGGAGTTCCTCGCGGCGCTCGCGCAGGTGGAGGCGGCCGGCAACCCCGTCGCGCGCACCTACTGGCGCTGGCGCCTGAGCGCAGCGCCGTTCGAAGTCTATCGCCCCGCATCGAGCGCGGTCGGCATGTACCAGATCACCGACGCGACGTTCCGCGACGCGAAGCGCTACTGCATTCACGATCACGCGGCGGTCGAGGACGGACCCTGGTACGACTGGCGCTCGTGCTGGTTCAATGCCCTGTATCTGCGCGTCGTGCCGAGCCACGCCGTAGAGATGACTTCTGCGCTGCTCGACCATCGGGTGGGCGCCACGCTCGCGCGCCGGTCGGGCGTGCACGCCACGCTCGAGCAGAAGCAGAATTTGGCCGCGGTCATTCACCTGTGCGGAGCGTCGGCGGGCGAGACGTACGCCGGGCGCGGCTTCCGGCTCTTGCCAGGCCAGCGCTGCGGGGACCAGGACGCCGCCCGCTACCTGGCACGCGTCGATTCGATGAAGCGCCTGTTCGCGCGCCTGGCAGCCGCGAATTGAGCCGAACCGGTTACCATTCGGCCCATGAAGCTGCTCGCCGCACTCGCGCTGGCGATTCAGCTCGCGGCCTGCGCTGCGGGGTCCGTCGCGGACATACCGCCCGGCGCCACCTTCCGCGATTGCGACCATTGTCCCGAAATGGTGGTCGTGCCGGCGGGCAGCTTCCTCATGGGTTCGCCGCCGACCGAGGCGGGCAGGTTTCCAGACGAGAGCCCGCAGCACCGCGTGACGTTCGCGCGCGAATTTGCGGTCGGCAAATTCCCCGTGACACGCGCGGAATACGCGCGCTTCGTCCAGGAGTCAGGCTATCGCGCCGGACCGGGATGCCTGATCCGGAAATTCGGCGGCTGGATAGACGATCCCAGGGCCGACTGGCGGACACCTGGATTTGCGCAGACCGCACGCGACCCGGTGGTGTGCATGAACGTGGACGACGCCATGGCCTATACCGCTTGGCTCAGCCGGAAAACCGGTTACGCGTACAGGTTGCTTGCCGAAGCCGAATGGGAGTATGCGGCGCGCGCCGGATCCTCTGGCGCCTATCCCTGGGGTGCGGAGGCGAACCACGATCGCGCGAACTTCGGCGCGGAGCCGTGCTGCGAGCCGGCAACCGAGGGCAGGGACCGCTGGCTCCATACTTCGCCGGCGGGCAGCTTTCCCCCGAACGCGTTCGGTCTGTACGACATGCACGGCAATGCCTGGCAGTGGACGCAGGACTGCTGGTACCGGAACTACGATGGCGCGCCGACGGACGGGAGCGCGCGGGTTTCCGGCAGCTGCGTCGACCATGTCTTGCGGGGCGGCTCGTGGAACTGCAGCGCGGCAACGGTGCGCAGCGCCGAGCGTGAGGTTCACGATGCCTCGGGACGTTACGCAGTCGTCGGTTTCAGGGTGGCCAGGCCGTACTGACCGTCAGAGGGGGTACCAGGAGGTGTCGTCGCACGTCCGCACGCGTGTCATGACCTCGGACCGCTCGCGGCACTGATGCAGGCAGGCACCGGCGTCGCCCTCGTCCGCGCAGCGATCGACGCATCGCGCGCCCTCCTGCACGGCGCGCTCCGCGTCCTGGTTTCCGGTGTCCAGGGCGAGAGCGAGGTCCGCGGGTTCCAGATGCTGCACGCGCGGCATGAGAAAGCGTTGCAGGCGGTGCAGATTGGATGACACGCGCTCCTTTTCCTGGAGAATTCCGCTCTGGATTTCCGCCGGAGTATCGGGCGGCATGCTGTTGAACAGCGCCAGCTGATATTGCAGCACCGCGACGCAATAGGTGGCACGGAGCTCGATCGCGCTCGGCGGTTGCTGTGCCAGGGCGGCGCCGCAGGCTGCGAGCAAAGCCAGCGCCGCTGCTGCTGCGCTCGATCGTCTGGATGATTTTGCCGGGGACATGTGGCGGTGCGGGCGTTTTTTGCATGATACCGACAGGCAGGCGGCGAGTTTTCCGGACAGGCGTGGCAAAGTTCCGCCGCGCGCGGCTCACGACCGTCGGGCCGGCTAAGGGGCGATCGAGAAACTACGCGAGGCGTGAAAAATAACCTGGCGTGCGGCAAGGAATTTGCCGATTATGGTGCCGTTCCAATATCCTTTAGGGGGATTGCCATGCATTCGCGTCGTACATATACCGCACGAGCCGCCGCTGCCGCCCTGCTGGGGGCCTTGGCCGCCGCGTGCACGACCGTTCAGACGCCGCCTCCGCCCAGGCCGGTAGCTGTCGCGCCCGCGCCGCGAGTTGTCGAGCGTGCCCCCGGGCCGCAATACGCTTCGATGCAGCAGTACGAGGCTGCGGTTGCGAGGCGTATCTTCGACGCGAACCCCGACCGGACCATCAAGGGGGATCTGCAGCCGCTGCTGCGTGCGGTCGTCATCCTGCGTTTCGACGTGGACGGGTCCGGCAGGGTGCACAACGTCCGTACCTGGCGTACGCCCGAGGCCGCGGCCGACCACATCGCGCGTACCAGCCTGAATCGCACCGGCAGACTGCCGGCGCCTCCGGAATCCTGGCTGCAGGGCGGCATGGTCGAAGTCACCGAGACCTGGCTGATCGACAAGCACGGGCATTTCCACCTGCGCGCGCTCAAGCCGCATCAGCTCTAGTCGTACAAGCGGCCTGCGCTGCCTCGGGAAGGCGGTGCAGGCCGTTTTCTTTTGCTCATGACGTCATGCACGGGAGGATTGTGATGAAAACGAGAACCTTGCTTGTCGCATTGTCGATTCTGCTGCTCGGTGCCTGCGCCGGCCAGCAGGCCAAGGAAGAGGCGCAGCCGGGGGGACAGCCTGCCGCGGGAGCGGCCGGACAGCAGCCGCAAGCCGGGGCCGCTGGCGCCGGCGGCGTGGCGGCGAACCCGCTGCACGACCCGAACAGCATTCTCGCCAAGCGTAGCGTGTACTACGACTTCGACCGGTCCGAGATCAAATCCGAGTTCCGGCCGATGGTCGAAGCGCACGCGGGCTACCTGCGCGATCACACGCAGGCGACGGTGCGCATCGAAGGCAACTGCGACGAGCGCGGCAGCCGGGAGTACAACCTGGCGCTTGGGCAGCGGCGCGCCGACGGGGTGAGGAAGGCGCTGGCGCTGCTGGGCGTGGCCGATTCGAGGATCGAGACCACGAGCTGGGGCAAGGAGAAGCCGCGCGCCCAGGGCCACGACGAGCAAGCCTGGGCGCAGAACCGGCGCAGCGACATCATCTACACCCACGAATAGCGCGACGCGCTCAAAACAAGGCAGTCCGAGGGGCCGCACGGTGCGGCCCCTTTGTTTTCGGCCTTACTGTCTGTAGTACACGATCTGGTGCGAGGTGGCGAGCAAGGCGCCTCCTTCGCTCCATACTTCCGCAGCCTGGTCGAAGTAGCCGTTACGGAACTGTTGCGCGCGCGCGGTGCCGAGTACCGGGGCTTCGCCGACTGCCGCAAGCAGCGGCGCATCCGCGTGGAAATAGGTCGTGAACGAAACCGTGCCGACCGGCGCCCAGACGGGGCGGCGCACGAAGAGGCGAGGAAAGAATGCATCGCAGATCGCGACCAGGGATACGAAATCGAGCGGCCGCGGCGGTGCGTCACGGATCCAGAGCGTGCTCCGTGAGTCGCCGGCCTGCCGCTCGGCCGACGAAAGCCGTAGCGCGCCTTCGACGAAGCGCATCTCGTAGCTGCGCGTCCAGGGTGCCCGCTCGACGTTCGGCTCCGCCTGCAGCTTCTGCGCGGCGGGGACGTCGGGGAAGCGCGTCTCGAGCGCGGACCACGTTGCGCGGCGAGACGCGTACACTGCGCTTGCCGTGGCCGCGACCTGCTCATCCTGCTTCATGACGAGTTGCCAGTGCTGTGTGGAGCGGTTGGTGCGTACGGGACTCGCTTCCACGGCGAATTCTCCGTCCGCGAGAGGCCCAGCGTAATTCACTGTGAGTGCGATCGGATCGCCCTGGCGTCCGGAATGCAGCAGCGTCGCGTTCAGCAGCGTGGCAGCGATGACGCCGCCGAACGGTCCGACCATGTTCGCGTAATTCGGGGAAGTGTGGCCGTGGTACTGGCCAGAGCCGAGAGGCTCGAGTTGAGTCGCGGCATCTAGCGGGTGAACGGGCGTCGACATGGCGCGAGTGTCGCGCATCGCGCCGCGCAGCGGAAGCATCGCTAGAATGCGGCATGCGACTCGTCACGATCGCCCGCGAGCTCGGCAGAGAGGCGGGCGCGCTGCATTTCTCGGCGCCGGTGGCGTACGTCTACAACCCGCTCGACTACGCCTGGACTGCGCACCAGTGCTATCTGGAGCGCTACGGAGCCGGCCACCCCGACGTGCTGCTGCTGGGCATGAATCCGGGCCCCTTTGGCATGGCGCAGACCGGCGTGCCGTTCGGCGACGTGCGCATGGTGCGCGAGTGGCTGCGCATCGAGGCGCCGGTGGGCCGGCCCGGGCGCGAGCACCCGAAGCGGCGCGTGACGGGGTTCGCCTGTCCGCGCAGGGAGGTGAGCGGTCAGCGCCTGTGGGGCTGGGCGCGCGACGCATTCGGCACTCCGGATCGATTCTTCGAGAAGTTTTTCGTGGCGAACTATTGCCCGCTCGCCTTCCTCGAGGCGAGCGGGCGCAACCGGACTCCTGACAAGCTCCCGCGCGCCGAACGCGATCGGTTGTTCGCGATTTGCGATCGTGCGTTACGGGCGACCGTGGCGCAGCTGGCGCCGCGTTACGTCGTTGGCATCGGCGTGTTCGCCACGGCACGCGCCGTCGCGGCGCTGGCCGGCTTGCCGGTGGCCATCGGCCGTATTCCGCACCCCAGCCCGGCGAGTCCCGCGGCGAACCGCGGCTGGAGCGCCGAAGTGCAGCGCGCGCTGGCGAAGCTCGGGTTGCGCGGTTGACCGCGCGCGGGCTCTAGGTGCGGCGGGACACGAAAAAGAGCACTGCGGAAATAGTCGCGCTCAGGACGGCTACGGTGTAGCCGAGTGACCTGCCGCGCCAAAGGTCGGCCAACCAGCGGTCGAATTCCGCGAACAGCAGCGTGGCTTTGCCCCCGATCCGTACGACTTCGTGGCTGTACATCTTGGAATCGGCGGGTACCACGGGATACGCCTGGCCGTTGATGATCTCGTAGGCGACCGCCCCGCCCGTACTTCCGTCGGCGGCCAAATATATGAGAACGGCAGCGCACAGGCCGAGCGCCAGGATGAAGCCCGACGCGAGTTGCAGCCGTCTTCTCAGCCTAGCGTCTCTTCCGGCAGATACCTGACGCGACATTGCGCGGGATCAAGTCGTTGGTCGACGTAAAGCATACCTTTTCAGGCACGAGTGTAAGCGCGCTTATATCTTGGACCGCCGGAGATTCCTGGAGGTGATGCTCATGATGCCAGGCGCTGCTCTTGCAGAAGGTCATTCACGGATCGAGCTTCCGCCGCCGGTCGCAAAAATCGGATGTGATCTGATCGAGGCGTTGAAGCTGCGCCGCAGCACGCGGGAATTCGCGGCACGCCCCTTGCCCGCCGAGACCCTCTCCACCCTGCTGTGGGCGGCCTTCGGCGTGAACCGGCCGCGCAGCGGCGGCCGCACCGCGCCCTCGGCGCACGGCTGGCAGGAAATCGGCGTCTACGTCGTGCTCGCCGAAGGTCTCTATCGCTTCGACGCCGCAGCGCACGCGCTCGAGCTGACGGTGCAAGATGACCTGCGCGCGCTCACCGGGGTGCAGGACTTCGTTGGCAACGCACCCGTCAATCTCGTCTATGTCGCCGATTTCGCACGCATGTCCGAAGCAAGCGAGGACGACCGATTGTTCTTCGCTGCTTGCGATGCCGCGGTGATCGCGCAGAACGTCTATCTCTACTGTGCAGGAGTGGGCCTCGCCGCCGTCGTGCGCGGGCTGGTGGACCGGAAGCGGCTGGCTCCCGCGATGCGGCTGCGGCGCGATCAGCGCATCGTGCTCGCGCAGACTGTCGGCTTTTCCGCGCGATAGTCGTTCCTACGTCGCGCGGCCGCGCAACGCTTGGGATCGGAGCACTTGGGGATTGACGACGTTGATCGGTGCGCCCGCGGCATAAGCCACGATCTGGTCGAAGATGTCGCCGAACTGGATCTCGTATTCGTCGTACGTGACGTAGCCGATGTGTGGCGTGCAAACGACGTTGTCCAGCGCGAACAGAGGATCGTCCCGGTCGCGCAGCGGCTCCTTCTCGTACACGTCCACCGCTGCCATCCCGGGACGCCCGGCGCTGAGCGCCGCGACGAGAGCGCCCGGCTCGATGAGCGGGGCGCGACTGGTATTGACCAGCAGCGCGCTCGGCTTCATGCGCGCCAGGTCGGCCGAGGTGACGATGCCGCGCGTCGCATCGACCAGCCGCATGTGCAGCGACAGCACGTCGCAGCGCGCGAAGAAATCCTCCTTGCTTGCCGCCACGGCCCAGCCGTCGCGCCGCGCGCGCTCGCGCGAGGCCTCGCGCGCCCAAACGAGGACGTCCATGCCGAAGGCCTTGCCGTAGCCGGCCACTGCCGCGCCGATCCTGCCGTAGCCGTAGACGCCGAGCGTCTTGCCGCGCAGCCCGCGGCCGACGCCGGTCTGCCATTTGCCCGCCTTGAGCGCGGCCATCTGCTGCGGGAGCTGGCGCATCGCCGCCAGCACCAGAGCCCAGGTGAGCTCGGCGGCCGCGTACGAGGGCGTACCCGGGTGCTGGCTCGACGATACGACGATGCCGAGCCGCGTGCAGGCGTCGACGTCGATGTGCGGGTAGACGCTGCGCTGGCTGATGAGCCGAAGCTTCGGCAGGCGTTCGAGCAGGGGGGTGCGGATCTCCGTGCGCTCGCGGATCAATACCAGGGCCTCGGCGTCGCGCAACCTGCCCGACAGGGTCTCGACGTCCTGGACATGATCGTTCCAGATCGTGACGTCGTGGCCCGCCAGCTTGCGAAAACAGTCCAGCGTCCGCAGGGTGTCGAAATAGTCATCGAGGATCGAAACCTTCAACTGCGCGGTTCCTTTGACGTGTGCCACGAGCCTGCGCGAAAGGTAGCACACGCCCCGCGAGCCACGCCCAGCCGCGGTTGTCCGCTATGCTTGTCGCGTGGATCCGCGCCTCGTGCCTCCTCAGATCGCACCGCCACTGCGGGCGCCGATAGGCCCGGCATTCGTGGCCAAGTTCGTGCGCAATCCGCTGCAGGTCATCCCCCGGTCGGTCTATGAAGAGGATTTCGTTCCGTATCGCGGCGGCAGAGCGGGGCTCGCCTGGATAACCGCGCCCGCGTTCGTCAAGACTGTCCTGCTCGACGAGCGCGACAAGTTTCACAAGCTGGCGCAGATCCGGGTGCTCGGTCCTTTGCTGGGCAAGGGCATTCTCACGAGCGAGGGCGCTGACTGGAAGTGGCAGCGCCAGACCGCGGCTCCGCTATTCCGGCAGCAGCAGCTCGCGAACTTCGTGCCGGACTTTGTGCGCGCGGCACAGGATGTTGCCGCCCGCTGGCGCGCGGCAACTCCGGGCTCGGTGCACGCCATCGACCGCGACATGACGCGCGCCACCTTCCAGGTCATTTCGACGACGCTGCTCCCGACCGCCGACCCCCAGGTCATGGACGCCATCGAGTTTTCCGCCGCGAGCTTCCAGAAGACCGGCGCGTGGTCGCAGCTCTACGCGCTCGCCAAGCTGCCGCACTGGCTGCCGCAGCCCCGGCAACGGGCGAACCGGCGCGCGGTGCTGGCGCTGCGCGAAGCGGTCGCCCGGCTGCTGCGCGAACGGCGGGCAAGCGGTCTCGAGCCGCGCGACCTGATGCAGAGCCTGATGCGCTCGCACGATCCCGAGACGGGCCGGGCGATGAACGACGAGCAGCTGATCGACAACCTGCTCACTTTCTATCTCGCAGGCCACGAGACCACGGCGAAGGCGCTCACCTGGACGCTGTACCTGCTCGCGCGCTCGCCGCACTGGACGGCGGCGCTGAAGGACGAGATCGCGCGGGTCACGAGCGGCGCTGCAGTCTCGGCCGCGGACATCGAGCGACTTGTGCTCGTCCAGCAAGTGCTGAAGGAGAGCATGCGGCTCTACCCGCCGGTGCCGCTGATGACGCGCCAGGCGATCGCCGACGCGCGCCTGGGCCCGCACCCAATCCCCGCCGGCACCTCCGTCGTGATGTCGATCTACGCCATCCACAGGCACCGCGCCCGCTGGATCGATCCCGATGCGTTCGATCCGGAGCGCTTCGCCGCGGCCCGCGAGGCACAGATTCCCCGCTACCAGTACATGCCGTTCGGCGCGGGCCCGCGCATCTGCATCGGCATGGCGTTCGCCATGCTCGAAGCCACCGCGATGCTCGCCACCCTGTTGCAGCGTGCGCGTTTTGCCCCGGTCGAGGGCCACGAGCCGCTGCCGGTAGCGCGCGTCACGCTCGTGCCGCGCGGCGGCATGCCGCTCAGGGTATGGGTCGATTGAGCTTGCGCCCTCGCTATTTCGCGCGCCAGCCGCCGTCCACCACGAGCGCGTGGCCGTTGACGTAATTTGCTTCGTCCGAAGCGAGCCAGCACACCGCGGCCGCAATGTCTTCCACGCTGCCGCGCGTGCCGACCGGCACCAAGGCGCGCACCTGGTCGTCGTTGACCGCGACGCCGCGCTTGCTCATGTCCGGAACGCCGGGACCGAGGATCGCCTGCGAGTGCGCGCGCAGGTCGGTCGGGATCGCACCGGGACAGATGCAGTTCACGCGGATGCCGCGTGCGCCGTAGGCGACTGCCATCTGCCGCGTGAGTCCGACCACGCCGTGCTTGGCCGCGATGTAGGCGGCGCCGCCGCCGGTGCCGTTCAGTCCCGCCACCGAGGCCATGTTGACGATGCGCCCGCGGCCGCGCGGCAGCATCTCACGCAGCGCGCGCTTGCAGCCGAGGAACACGCCGGTGAGATCGATTTCGAGCACGCGCCGCCAGGTCGACTCGTCGAGCTCATGCACGTCGAAGTAGCCGTCCAATATGCCCGCGTTATTGAACATGATTTCGAGCGGCCCGAGCTGGGCGACCGCGTTGCTCACCGCTTCGTCGAGCGCGGCCGCCTTGCTCACGTCCGCCGCGTAGCCTGCGGCGCGCCCGCCGTCGCGCGTGATCAGCTCCGCGGTCTCGTGCGCCGAAGCGGGATCGAGATCGACTGCCCCGACCGAAGCGCCGCGCGCGCCGAACATGAGCGCGGTTGCGCGGCCGATGCCCGAACCGGCGCCAGTCACTACGGCCATGCGTCCGGCAAAATTCATCGACCTTTTCCCTCCAGAATGACAATCGAGCACGCCGCTTCGTCGAAACCGATCACGTAGACGGAGCGCACGGCTTGATTATCGCACCGGAGCGGGCCCGGAAAGTGCGACAATTCCGCCATGCGCTTGCTGACTTTCAGGCCGCGCCGCGGTGGGGTGCCGCGCGTCGGCATCCTGCTCGACGGTGAGCGGGTACTCGACGTCGGCGCAGCGGCGAAGCGCGTGCGCCAGCGCCTGCCATTCGACGCGGGCGACATGCTGTCGCTCATCGCCGCGGGGAGAGCGGCGCTCGCCGCGCTGCGCAAGCTCGCGCGCCGCGCAGCCGGCGAGGGCCTGTCGCTCGGCGCGCTGCGCGTGCTGGCGCCGATACCGCGGCCGCGCAAGAACGTGTTCTGCGTCGGCTGGAACTACCTGGAGCATTTCGAGGAAGGCGCCCGGGCGCGGTCGCAGGTGCAGGAGATGCCGGTGCATCCCGCCTTCTTCACCAAGGCGCCAACTGCGGTGAACGGCCCGTTCGACCCGATTCCGCTGCACGCCGGGGTCACGGAAAAGCTCGACTGGGAAGTCGAGCTCGGCATCGTGATCGGACGCCGCGGCCGCAACATCGCCGAGGCCGAGGCGATGAAGCATATCTTCGGCTACACGGTGATCAACGACGTTTCGGCGCGCGAGGTGCAGCGCCAGCACGGCCAGCAATGGTTCAAGGGGAAGAGCCTGGACGGAACCTGTCCGATGGGCCCGTGGATCGTCACGGCCGACGAGGTGCCCGATCCGCAGGCGCTGCGCGTCATCTGCCGCGTGAACGGCGTAGTCAAGCAGGATTCGAATACGCGCCACATGTATTTCCGCATCCCGCGCATCATCGCGGAACTTTCGGCTGGCCTGACCCTGGAGCCGGGCGACGTCATCTCGACGGGCACGCCCGCTGGCGTCGGGCACGCGCGCACCCCGCCCGAATTCATGAAGGCGGGCGACCTGCTCGAGACCGAAGTGGAAGGCATCGGCACCCTGCGCAACCGCGTCGGCGCCTGAGACGCGCTACATGATCTGGTTCACCACGCCGCCGTCGACGCGCAGCGCCGCGCCGGTCGTGGCCGAAGCGCCATCGCCGCACACGTAGACGGCCAGATTCGCGACCTCCTCGGCGGAAGTGAAGCGTTTGAGAAGCGAAGTGGGGCGAAAGTGAGCGAAGAAGTCCGCCTCGATCTCGGCGACCGTCTTGCCGGCCGCCCGCGCGCGCTCGGCTCTCAGGCGCTCGGTGTTTTCCGTCCGGGTGGGCCCGGGCAGCAGCGCGTTGACCGTGACCCCGCTCCCCGCCAGCTCCATCGCCAGCCCCCGCGAGACGGCGAGTTGAGCGGTCTTCGTCATGCCGTAGTGGATCATCTCCTTCGGTATGTTTAGCGCCGATTCGCTCGAAACGAACAGCACGCGTCCCCAGCCGCGCCTGGCCATGTTGCGTGCGTA
Source organism: Burkholderiales bacterium (assembly GCA_035624675.1). Lineage (GTDB taxonomy): Bacteria > Pseudomonadota > Gammaproteobacteria > Burkholderiales > SG8-39 > DAHVFK01. The sequence continues at coordinate 22,633 of DASPRB010000156.1, read as the reverse complement.
GTGGCGCGCGAACCGTATGCCGCTCAGGACGTTCGTCTCGTACAGGCGCAGCCAGTCGGCGTCCGGTATGTCGAAGAACGCCTTGCGCTCGTAGATGCCGAGGTTGTTCACGAGGATGTCCACTTCGGGTACGCGCGCAAATACTGCCTCGGCGCCCGTCGCCGAAGCGCAGTCGGCTGCGATGCCGCTCGCCTGTACCGCAGGAAGCGCAGCGCGCAGGCGGCCGAGCGCCGCATCTACGGAAGCCTGGCTGCGTCCCGTCAGCGTGACCTGCGCGCCTTCCGCGGCGAGGCCATGCGCGATCGCGAAGCCGATGCCGGCGGTTGAGCCGGTGACCAGGGCGCGCCGGCCCTTGAGCTTGAGATCCATGTTGCCCTCCTTGCCGCGCCTATGATAAACGGGCGAGCATGAAGCTCGGCCTCGAGCTCGGACAGACGGCCATGTGGCGGCGGCGCATCGATGCCGAGCACGTGCGCATGTACCGCGACATCACCGGCGACGCGAATCCGCTGCACTTCGACGAGGTGTATGCCAGAGCCACGATCTTCGGCCGGCTGATCGTGCACGGCGGCATAACGGCCGGGGCATTGAATGCGCTGGTCGCCGAGCGCATGCCCGGGCCCGGAAGCGTGTTCATCAAGCAGGAGCTGGAATACCTCGGACCGGCCTATGTGGGCGACGAGCTGAGCGCTCACGGCGAAGTCGTGTGGCTGCACGACAGCAAGCCGGTGTGCCGCCTCGAAGTGCGCGTTACCGCCAGAGGACCCGGCGACGCGTCGGAACGGATCTGCATCAAGGGGCAGTGCGTCGTGTACCGGGCGGTGCTCGCTTGAGGACTTATCCCGCAGTCCTGTGGCATTCGCACTTGCTCGCGCCGAGGAATTCAAGGTAGCTTAGCTACAGCCAGGAGAGAAAAATTACCAGCCTGGAATCGGACATTTCGCGGAACGTGCGTTGAATGGACCAGGGGAGACTCGGCCGCTACCGCATACTCGGCGTACTTGGGCGCGGCGCCATGGGCGTCGTGTATCGCGCAGAAGACCCGCTGATCGAGCGCGAGGTCGCGATCAAGACGCTGAATCCGGATCTGCCCGACGAGGTCATGGAGGAGGTGCGCGAGCGCTTCCTGCGCGAAGCCAAGAGCGCGGGGCGCCTCAATCACCCTAACGTCGTCACCATCTACGATGTCGGCGAGCAGGACCAGATCGCCTACATCGCCATGGAGCTCATCGAGGGAAAGACGCTGCAGCAAATGCTGCGCGCGCCGGAGCGCCTGCCGCTCGAGACCGTGGTCGACCTCGCGGCGCAGATCGCCGAGGGGCTGGACCACGCCCAGCGCTTCGCGATCGTGCATCGCGACGTGAAGCCCGGCAACGTCATGGTTTCGCCGTCGGGGCGCGCCAAGCTGACCGATTTCGGCGTGGCCTACGTGCCCTCGTCGGAGGTCACGCAAGTCGGGACCGCCCTTGGCTCGCCGCGCTATATGTCGCCCGAGCAGGTGCTCGGCCTGCCGATCGATCCACGCTCGGACATTTTCTCGCTCGGCTCGGTGCTGTACGAGATGCTCACCGGCAAGACGCCGTTCGAACGACCCGGAGAGCCGACGACGCTGAACCTCATGAATCGCATTGCGCGCGAGTCCCACGTCCCGGTCACCCGAGTCGATGCGCGCATCCCGCCGGTGTTCGATCGCATTCTCGCGCGCGCCCTCGCCAAGAACGCGGCCGAGCGCTATTCGCGGGCCGGAGACATGGCCGAGGACCTGCGCAATTTCCGTGCGCCCGGTCACAGCGTCACGGCGCCCGCGCCCGATCCGGACGAGTCGAGCGCCCAGCTGCTGCAGGAGCTCGAGGCGTTCTCGCGCGACTTCGAGCTCGCCCAGGAGGCACGCGCGCGCGCCGAGCGCGAGCAGCGCGAGCGCAAGGAAGAGGCGTTAAGGCTCTGGGCCGAGTCCGAAGCGCGCAAGCAGGCGGAATTCGAACGCCAGCGTGCCGGCGATGCGCCGGCTCCTGCGCGGCGTGCCGGCGCGCTTGAGACGCTGCGCAGCCGCGCCGCCACTCGCAGTTCGGCCGACGAGCAGGCGCGGCTCCGCGCGGAGACGGTCGCGCGCATCGACGCCGGCCTGCGTGCCGCTTACCGCTACTTCACCGAGTTCGCGGCGGAGCTCAATCGCGTGCTGCCGACTTCCGGGCATCCGCTCGAGATGGTGTACTTGCGCCAGTCGCCAGACACCACGCTTTCGGACGCGTTCGCCGATTACCGCACGCACAAGGTCGCCGATGCCCACGTCTGCGACTACGTGGTACTGCGCTTCAAGGCGCGCTACGCACCGCCGCCGGTCATCGATCTGGCCGGCCAGGACATACAGCGCTGCAAGGAGTACCTGGCCAGGCATAACGTGCCCTACGAGCTGCGCGAGACGAAGAGAAACGATTTCGGCCAAGTGACGCACGCAACGCTCACCTTGGGCGGCCTGATACCCTGCGAGGTGACCCTGCGCGCCGACCTGGACGCCATGCGCATCACGATCGACCTCGTGAACGTGCGCAGAATCGGTCGCGCGCGCGTCAGCGTCGCGTCCGACGAACTCACCGACGCGCTCATGGATCAGCTCGGAACGTACCTGCTCGGCCTCGAGTCGGAATTCGGCAAGCATCTCGGGCGCTGAGCCCGGGCTCGCCGGCCGCGCTCAGCCGCTCGCGCGCGGCGGGTCGTCTGCGGGGAAAGCGGACGGCGCGCCCGCGAGCCAGGCGCGGCCGTGGGCGTACAGCCGCTCCACCACCGGGCCCTTCAACTGTGGCAGATCGAGCTTGATCGTGAAGCCGTTCTTCGACTGCAGGTAAGCGAGGTGCCGGTAGCCTTCCGGAAAGCGCGTCAGCAGCGCAGAGTCGAGGTGCAAGCGCGCGCCGGGATCCACCGGATCCATGCGGTCCTTCTCGTAGATCGGCTGGCGCCGCACGATCGCCCAGCGTCCGGCGCGCTTCTCGAAAAAGTCGAAGAAACGCCCCGTGCAGACGACGTCGACCGGAATCCCATCGACTGGGGCGCGCTGGCTGATCGTCATCTTGGTCTGCGCCACGGCTCGCGCAGCTTGCAACTCGACGCTCGTGCCGCCGAGGAAATGCAGGATGCTCACGCCTTTTTCAAACCCCGCGCGGCTGACCTCGATGAACCGCGCTGCAGGTCCCTGGAACCAGGTCGCGGTCATCCACCCATCCTCGTGCCAAACCGAGCGAAAGCGCTCCCACTCGCCCGCATCGCGCCATAGCGCCCAGTTCTGCACCGTCTCGGTGATCGCCAGCCGATCTTGCAGCAGAGTGTCCATGGGAGGGAATTTATTTGATCTGGCTCAACGCGACCAGTGGCCGCTGATCCATCATGAAAAGTTGCGTGGCGCCCCAACGGCCGTTCTGCGAATGGGTGCATCAGTGCGCTTGATGACCGCGCGGGAGATGCGCCCAGATAATGCTTCGGCCGGGTGGCCGGATGACGAGAGGCTGACATGTCGAATCGGTTGAGCATCATGGTGGTATCCGGCAGCCGCGAGCGGCTGCAGATGGCGGCGATGGTCGCTTCGGTGGGGGCGGTGGGCGGTAGCGATGTGCGCGTGTTTCTGTCGATGAATGCCTTGCCATTCTTCGTCAAGGGCAAAGGCAAGGACGCGCCCTCGGAAGGCAAGGTCGGCGAGCTGCTGGCGCAGAAGAAGGCGCCGCCGTTCGCGGAGCTGTTCTCCAATGCGGTGGATCTCGGCGACGCGAAGATCTATCCTTGCTCGATGGCCATGGACGTGCTCGAACTCGAGCAGAGCGACCTCGAGCCCTATGTGGGCGAGGCGATGGGGCTCACCAAGTTCCTAGACGATGCGAGCGAGGGGCAAGTCTGGTCCTTCTGAGGTCGGCACTAAGAGAGGCGTGAGACGATGACGAACAGGAAACTGGTGGACGCGCGGGGCAGTTTCTGCCCGGGACCGCTGATGGAGCTGATCGCGGCGATGAAGGCCGCCTCGATCGGCGACGAGCTGGAGGTGCTGTCGACCGACAAGGGCTCGGCCAACGAGATCCCCGAGTGGATCCGCAAGGTCAAGCACGAGCACCTCGAAACCAAAGAGGAAAACGGCGTCTGGCACGTAATTGTCCGCAAGGCGAAGTGACGACGCTGCGCAAGTTGGCTAACCGGAGGAGGAAACGATGAAGATCCTGGTGGTGGGCGGGGGGATGGGCGGCACCATTCTGGCGAACAACCTGGCGCGCCGGCTCGCCGTGGAGCTGCGCGGCGGCAAGGCGCGCATCACGATGCTGTCGGCTTCCGACAAGCACATGTACCAGCCGGGGCTGCTGTATCTGGCGGTCGGGCGCACGACGCCCGACGAGCTGTACCGCGACCAGAGGAGCCTGCTCGAGCCGGGTATCGAATTCCACGTCGATCCGGTCGAGAAGTTCGATCTCGACAAGAGTCAGGTCACGGCGAAGAGCGGCAAGACCTACGGTTACGACGTGATCGTGATCGCTACCGGCTCGCGGCCGGTCGCGCACGAGATCCCCGGCCTCGCCGAGAACGCCGAACAGTTCTACACCGAGGAATCGGCGCTCAAGATGTTCAAGCGCCTGCAGCAGTTCCAGGGCGGCCGCGTGGTCATCGCGGTCGGCGTACCGCACAAGTGCCCCATGGCGCCGCTCGAGATCACGTTCATGCTGTATGACTACTTCAAGGACCGCGGCATCCTCGACAAGACCAAGATCCATTACACGTATCCGATCGGACGCACGCATTCGCTCGAGAACGTCGCCAAGTGGGCGACACCGGAAATGGAGCGCCTCGGCATCACCTACGAGACCCTGTTCAATATGAAGGAAGTCGACGGCGCGAAGAAGGTGGTGCGCAGCGAGGAGGGCTCGGAAGCCGCGTTCGATCTGCTGATCACCATCCCGGCGCACCGTGGCATGGAGGTGATCGAGAAGAACAACCTCGGCCAGCGCGGCTTCATTCCGACGCACCGCCACCGGCTCAACATGGAGGGGCGCGAGAACGTGTTCGTCGTCGGCGACACGACCAACCTGCCGATCAGCAAGGCGGGCTCGACCGCGCACTTCGAAGCCGAGGCGCTGGCCGAGAACATCGCGGCCATGGTGAAGATGGGCACTCCGGTGCGCGACTACGACGGAAAGGTGTTCTGCTTCATCGAGGCCGGCAAGGACCGCGCCACCTACGCGATGTTCAACTATCAGAACCCCCCCGATCCCAAGGCGCCGACGCGCGCGGTGCACTGGTTCAAGATGGCCTATAACAAGCTGTACTGGGCCTCGGCCCGCGGCCTGCTGTAAGAGGAGGCGAGCATGAGCAACCCGAACGAGACAGTATCGACGGATCTCGAAGTGCAGCGCGTGGTCGAGGCGGCGCGCGACGCGCTGACCGACGAGATGGTCGGCCGGCTGACCGAGGCCGTAGGAGAGGGACTGAGCCTGCTCGATCAGATCAACCGTTCCGGGCTGGAGAAGGCTTTGCCTTCCATCGCCCGCATGGTTCGCGACGGCGATCTGGAGCGGCTGGTGCAGCTGGCGCGCGTCTATGGCTCCGCCGAGGACGCGCTGAGCGACGAGATGATCGGGCGCCTCGCGGAGACAATCGCCGAAGGGCTGTCGCTGATGGATCGCCTCAGCCGCGGCGGTGTCTTGCGCCTGGTGGAAATGCTGGAAAGGATGCAGGCATCCGGGGCGCTCGAGCGCATCGCCGTAACGCTGCCAAGACTGATGGAGCGCCTGGACGCGGTGGAACACGTGCTGGGCAGCCTCGAGGCCGCGGTCGCGGAGACCTCGCATCTGCCCGCGCCGCAAGGCGGGCTGGGTGGCGTGTGGCAGGTCCTGCGCGGCCCGGAAGCGCAACGCTCGCTGCAGCTGCTGCAAAATTTCGGCAAGCACCTGGGCGCGACGCCTAAATGACGATCGTGGTGACGGGCGCGGCCGGATTCATCGGCCGCGCGCTGGTCGCCGCGTTGCTTGAGCACTCGCCGGGCGCCGAAGTGCTGGCGGCCGACCAGTCGCCGATCGAGGCGCCCGGGGCGCGGGCTGTCGTCGGTAACATCGCCTATCCGCAGTTCGCCCGTGCGCTCGTCGACCGCAGCGTCGACACCGTGTTCCACCTTGCGTCGCTCGTCTCGGGCGGAGCAGAGCAGAACTTCGAGCTGGGCAGCAAAGTTAATCTGGACGCGACGCGCGACCTGCTCGAAGCGTGCCGGCTCGCCGGTCATCGCCCGCGCTTCGTATTCAGCTCGTCGATCGCGGTTTACGGCGGCGCGCTGCCCGACCCGGTGACGGACGACACGCCCGCTGCGCCACGCATCTCCTACGGCGTGCAGAAACTGGTTTGCGAGCTGCTGATCGACGACTACACGCGGCGGGGCTACGTGGATGGCCGGTCGCTGCGGCTGCCGACGGTCATGGTCAGGCCGGGCAGCGCCAATACCGCGGTCTCGGGCTGGGCAAGTGCGATCGTGCGCGAGCCGCTGGCCGGGCGCGACTACGTCTGCCCGGTGCGACCGGAGACGCGCATGGCTTGCCTTTCGCTGCGGCGCACGGTGGGCGCGCTGCTGCACGCGGCTCGGCTCGAATCCGATCAACTCGGCTGGGACCGTACGGTGCTGCTGACCGGAATTCCGGTCGCGGCGGACGAGATGTGGCGCGCCGCACAGCGGCATGCAGGCGGTCGCGCGCTCGGGAAGGTCCGCTTCGCGCCCGATCCGACCGTGCAGGCGATCATCGACACGGTGCCGCGCGCGACGCGCTCGCAGCGCGCCGAAAGGCTCGGCTTCGCGCACGACAGCGACATCGACGAGATCGTTCGCGAGTACCTTAAGACCCTGTAACGATTGCGGGCTTGCAGAACACGATGAGAACCATTATCATCCGAGAGTATCTCTCATAAAGAAACCTTGGACCTGATTTCGCGATGAGCCCGATTCGCTACGCACTCGCCCTGTCGCTCGCCGTACCGTTCGCTGCATTCGGCGAAACGCCCGCCTACACCATCACAATCAAGGAGCACCGCTTCGAGCCTGCCGAGCTGACGGTACCGGCGGGCAAACGCATCAAGCTTGTGATCGACAACCGGGACGCAACGCCCGAGGAATTCGAGAGCCACGAAATGCGCATCGAGAAAGTCATCCCGGGGCGCACCAAGGGAACGGTCAGCGTCGGTCCACTGAAGCCCGGCACCTATCCGTTTTTCGGCGAGTTCCACGAAGCCACCGCCCAAGGCAAGCTGCGCGCCAAATAGCGAGGAAGCCATGCTCGGATCGGCCGTCGTCGTATTCCGTGAGACGCTTGAAGCGGCGCTGATCGTCGCCATCGTCATGGGCGCAACGCGCGGCGTGGCGCACCGCGGTCGCTGGGTGGCAGGCGGCGTCGCGCTCGGCATCGTCGGGGCGCTGCTGGTCGCGCTGTTCGCTGGCGCGATCTCTCAGGCGGTCGAAGGCCGGGGGCAGGAGCTGTTCAACGCGGCCGTGCTGCTGGTCGCGGTTGCGATGCTCGCCTGGCACAACGTGTGGATGAGCTCGCACGCGCGCAAGCACGTGGAAGAGATGCGCCACCTGGGTCACGACGTCCAGGTGGGTGCCCGCCCGCTTTCGGCGATGCTCGCGGTCACTGCGCTCGCCGTGTTGCGCGAAGGCGCGGAGACCGTGCTGTTCCTGTACGGCCTCGTGGCGAGCGGCGGCAGCGCAGGTCTCGCGCTCGGCGGTGCGCTGGGTCTTGCCGGCGGGACTGCAATCGGCGTGCTGCTGTATTTCGGCCTGCTGCGCATTCCGCTGCGCCACTTCTTCACCGTGACGGGCGTGATCGTGCTTCTGCTGGCTGCCGGCCTCGCGGCGAGCGCGGCTGGCTTCCTGGTGCAGGCGGGGCTGCTGCCGACCCTGATCGACCAGGTCTGGAACTCGTCGGGTCTGCTGAGCATGGACAGCATGACGGGACGCATGCTGCACGTGCTGGTCGGCTACAACGACCGGCCGACCGGCATCGAGCTGCTCTTCTACGTCGCGACGCTGGCGACGATTCTCGCGCTCATGAGAGTATTCGGCGCGCGGGCGACGCGCACCGCGCGCAGCGCTGCAGCAAAGCAGGGCGCGCCCGCGTAGCGGGCCGCGGACGTCCGCGCGCGCTACACTGCGCGCATGAAAGTCCGCAAGCTGCCCTCCCGGATCACTGTCGAAGGTCTCGACCGCGCGCCGCACCGCGCGTTCCTGCGCGGCCTCGGACTTTCGGACGCGGATATCGGCAAGCCCTTCGTTGGCGTGGTCTCGGCCGACGGCCGCGTGACGCCGTGCAATGCGCTGCTCGGCAAGTTCGCTCAGGAAACCTGCGCCGCGGTGCGCGAGGCAGGCGGCATGCCCTTCGACTTCGCCTCGATCTCGGTCGCCGACTCGATGTCGATGAACCACGCCGGCATGCACTACTCTCTGCCGTCGCGCGAGATCATCGCCGACGGAATCGAGGCCGTGGTCCGAGGCCACGCCTACGACGCCCTGGTGACCTTTGCGGGCTGCGACAAGACGCTGCCGGGAATGATGATGGCGATGACGCGCCTGAACCTGCCCTCGGTATTCGTTTACGGGGGCGCGGCGCTGCCGGGCACCTGGCGCGGGCGCGAGGTCACCGTGCTCGATGCGTACGAGGCGGTGGGCGCGGTGCTCGCCGGAGACATGACGCACGCCGAGCTGGACGAAATCGAGCACGTTTGCCTGCCGACGCTCGGTGCCTGCCCCGGTCAGTTCACGGCCAACACCATGGCGATGGTTTCCGAGACGCTCGGCCTCGCGCTGCCGGGGTCGGCCACCATGCCCGCGGTGGTCGGCGAGCGCTCGGGGCTGGCCCGCGACGCGGGCGGGGTGGTGATGCAACTGCTCGCCCGCGGCGGGCCGCTGCCGCGCGACCTGGTGACAAAAAGGAGCCTCGAGAACGCCTGCGCAGCCGTAGCGGCGACCGGCGGCTCGACGAACGCCGGATTGCACATTCCGGCAATCGCGCACGAGGCGGGCATCCGCTTCTCGCTCGACGACCTCGCGCGCGTGTCGAAGCGAACGCCGCTCATCGCCGACATGAAGCCGGGCGGAAGATTCCTCGCCAAGGACCTGCACGCGGCTGGCGGCGTGTATGCCGTGCTGCGTGAGCTCCTGCAGCGCGGCGCGCTGCACGGCGACTGCCTGACGCTGTTCGGCACCACGCTGGAGGAGGAGCTGGCCGATCACCCGGGGGCCGACGGCGAGGTCGTGCGCAGAGAGCCGCTGCTCGCGAGCGGCGGCATCGTCGTGCTGAAGGGCAATCTCAGCCCCGAAGGCGCACTGCTCAAGGTCGCGGGCCTCAGGGCGCTCAGCTTCGAGGGCACGGTGAGGGTGTTCGATTCGGAGGAAGCGTGCGCTGAGGTGGTGCGCAATCGAGCCTACCGCGAGGGCGAGGTGCTCGTTATCCGCTACGAAGGACCGAAAGGCGGGCCAGGCATGCGCGAGATGCTGGGCGTGACCGCGCTGATCTACGGCCAGGGCATGGGCGAGAAGGTGGCGTTGCTTACCGACGGTCGCTTTTCAGGTGCGACGCGCGGCATGATGATCGGCTACGTGTCGCCGGAGGCTGCGGTCGGCGGGCCGCTGGCACTCGTAAAGGACGGCGACCGCGTGCGGGTCGACGCGCGCAAGGGCCTGCTGTCTCTCGATGTCAGCGCAGCGGAGCTCGCCCGGCGGCGCAGAGCTTGGCGCGGCCCGCGGCGCGCTTCGCCCTCGGGTGCGCTTGAGAAATACGCGGCGCTGGTAGGCTCGGCGTTCACCGGCGCCGTAACGCATCGCGGCGGGAAGAAACGGACGGCAAACAAGTGAGCGACAAGCCCAAGCTCGGTTTCATCGGCATCGGCCTGATGGGTGCGCCGATGGTCATGCGGCTTCTAGAGGCAGGATATCGCGTGCAGGTATGGAATCGCACGCGCGACAAGCTCGCCGCGGTGCTCGAGCGGGGTGCGACTGCCGCGGAATCGCCCGCGGCCCTGGCGCAAGCTGCGGACATCATCCTGATGTGCGTCACCGACCAGCGCGCAGCGGAGGAGGTGCTCTTCGGTCCGTCCGGGGTCGCAGTAGGCGGAGGCGCGGGAAAGCTGGTGGTCGACTTCTCGAGCATCGCGCCCGACTGCGCGCGCGATTTCGCCACGCGCCTGGAACGCGAATTCGCAATGGCCTTGATCGACGCGCCGGTCTCAGGCGGGGTCACCGGAGCGCGAAAGGGGACGCTCGTCGTCATGGCGGGCGGCAAGGCTGATCAGCTCGAGCGCGCGCGGCCGGTGCTCGAGGTCCTCGCGCAGCGCGTCACGCACATGGGCGAGTCCGGCGCCGGCCAAGTCGCGAAGCTGTGCAACCAGGTGATCGTCGGTTGCCTGTTTCCCGTGATTGCGGAGGCGGTGCGCCTCGCGGAGGCGGCGGGGGTCGACGCCCGCATGCTGCCGGAGGCCCTGAAAGGCGGCTTCGCCGATTCGCTGCCGCTGCAGGTTTTCGGTCCGCGGATGGCGCGGCGTGACTTCGCCAATCCGAGCGGTACCGCCTATACGCTCTTGAAGGACTTGGAGAATGCGGCCGCAGTGGCGCGCGGCGTAGACGTGCCGCTGCCGATGGCGCGTATGGCTGCGGAACTCTATCGGTTGCTGCTCGCGCAGGGCCGGGGCGCCGAGGAGCCGAGCGTGTTCGTCGAGCTGCTTGCGGGTGCGCGCTGAGGGCTTCGCGCGCGCAACACCAGATCGCGCGGAAGAGCAGGACTTTTGCCCCTGCCTGGCAAGTCGCAAGTCAGCTCACGGAAAAAACAAACGCACAGCCCCGCACGATCAGCGGCGCTGCCGACGCGTAAATGGAAATATGCTGATCGTGCTTGCTTCACCGCGCAGCTCGACGCGTTCATTATTGTTTGGTAATCGTCGTGCGCGAATTCACGCGTGCGCGTTGTGTTCGCGTTGCGGATTCGCTACGATGCGTGCTCGCTCGCGGAGCAAGCGCGCAGCGAGGAAGAACTGGGAGATGCCCGGCACGCGATCGGGCAGATATGGAGAATGTATGCCAGCCGTGATTACGAAATCCGACCTCGTTCAAGCTGCCGCCAAGGCGGGCAATCTCAGCCGCAGCGAAGCGGGCGAAGCGGTCAACGCGGTGTTCGAGGCGATCGTAACTGGCGTTGCAAAGGGCAATCGTGTCACGGTGGTCGGCTTCGGCACGTTCATGCCGCGCAAGCGCAAGGCGCGCGCCGGACGCAGTCCCCTCAATGGCAAGGAAATCAAGATCTCGGCCAAGACGATCCCGGCGTTCGCGGCGGGTCAGGGATTCAAGGACGCGGTCGACCGGCGCTGACTGCGCTACGGAAGTTATCATGCAGTGTGCGAAAATCCGCGGCTAAGCCCGCGGATTGATGCGCCATTGCAAAGCACAAAAAGGCTTGGCAGAATCGTTGTGAACAAGGTTCTCGCCATGGAAAATCCGCTCATCCTTTCCCTCGACAGCCACGGTGTTCCGCACCGTTGGATCAGTTGGCAGCAGGCGTGCTTCTACTACGCGAAGAACCTGGTCGCATGGAACATGGGCGAGAGGACCTTCACGTTCTACGGCGGCATCTCGCGCGCGACCGGGCAGCGCTCGACCATCACTGCCGCGTCGATTATCGCCGTCAGGGGCAAGGCACTGGCGGTGCGCGGATTCGATCAGGTTCCGCCGCTGAACAACCGCGAGCTGTTCAGGCGCGACCGCCACCTGTGCGCCTATTGCGGCGGGGTGTTCAGTTTCTTCCGGCTGACGCGCGACCACATTACGCCCTTGTCGCGTGGTGGACGCGACGGCTGGATGAACGTGGTGACAGCCTGCCGTCAGTGTAACGGTCAGAAGCGCAACCGCCTGCCGCAGGAGGCGGGCATGGAGCTGTTGTACGCTCCCTACGTACCGAACAAGGCGGAGTACCTGATTCTCAGCAACCGACGCATCTACGCCGATCAGATGGAGTTCCTGAGGCAGCACGTGTCGGCGCATTCACGACTGGTCACTGCGCTCGCCTAGGCGGCGCGCGGCGGCGCGCAGGACGGCATGCGCGTTCCCGACTTCTGGCGCAACAGCGGATTTCATCTCCTGCAGCGGGACGCCACGCGGCGCCTCCGGGTCACGGACGATTATCTGCGCGCCTATTTCCTGCGCTCCGAGATTCGACCTGTCGCGGATTCCTCCGTCTTGGAGCGCCGGCTGCACGCTGCGCTGATGAGCGATCCGCGGCGCACCGTGCCGGCCGACGAGATCGAATCGCTGGCCGATCCGGACCTGCGGCACAACTATCGCGTGCTGCTGCGCTTTCGCCAACGCCTGCTCGATGCCGGCAGCGTGGAGGCCTGCTATCTGTCCCTGTTCGAGACGGGCGTAGATGTGCCGCCACTCTTCGTGCAACAGCTGGTGCACGTAATCCTGAGAAACGTGCTCGACGGCTGCAACGACCCGTTGCGCCTGCGCGCGGCCGAACTGATGTTTCGCGAGCAGAAGGTCGCACTGCACGACGGTCACCCGCTGGTGGCGGACCTCGACACCGTGCAGCGACACGCGTCCGGGGATCGCTACGGCAGCCTCGGCAGGCTGATTGTGGAGGCGCGCGGCTCTTTAGCGGGCACAGGACTGGACGTGCTCGATCGGGCGAACGCCGACAAGTACTGGGAGCGCGAATCGAGTTTCGATACCGTAATCAGCCTTGCCTACGGTCGCCCCGCGCTGAACGCGCTATGTGCCGTGATCGAGGCCTGGGTGAGCCACTTCCGCGGCGTGCGCGTGCAGGTCGAGCCGCTGCGCGAGATCAAGGAAAGCCGCTGGTCGTGGCACATCGGGCTCGACGCGGAGTCGACAGCCACGCTAAACGATCTCTGGCGTAGGCTGGACGTCGGGCCTGAGCGCCTGCGCCGCATGCTGGCGCTGATGCGCATGGATTTCGTCGAACCGTCGGACGTGCGCGAAGAGCTGCGCGGCCGACCCGTTTATCTAGGGCTGGCGTTCGACGAGCACCATGTCGTGCGCCTCAAGCCGCAGAACCTCCTGCTCAATCTCCCGCTCGCCCGATCATGAAGCCGGTCTACTGGGACAAGGCCAAGCGCGAGCTGTCGCGCCGCGACCCGGTCATGGGCGAAATCATCCGGCGCCATCCGCGCGTGCACCTCGTGGCGCGCGGCGATCCCTTCGCCACCCTCGCGCGTTCGATCGTTGGTCAGCAGATCTCCGTGAAGGCCGCGCAGGCGGTGTGGGAGCGGCTGCTCGCCGTGGTCGGGCAGATGACTCCGCCCGGCGCCACCGACGCGGGACCGGAGCGGCTACTCGCCTGCGGGCTGTCGCGGCGCAAAGTCGAATATCTGCTCGACCTGGCGGCGCACTTCACCGGCGGCACGGTCCTGCCCGATCGATGGCAGGTCATGGGCGACGAGGAGGTGATCGCCGAGCTGACCGAGGTGCGCGGCATAGGACGCTGGACCGCCGAGATGTTCCTGATCTTCAATCTGCTGCGCCCCGACGTGCTGCCGCTCGACGATCTGGGATTGCGGCGCGCAGTCGGCCTGAGCTACCGCCGCGGACGCGAGGTCAGCGCGGGCGGTATCCGCCGCATCGCGCAGGGCTGGCAGCCGTGGCGCTCGGTTGCGACCTGGTACCTGTGGCGCTCGCTCGACCCGGTTCCGGTGGAATACTAGCCATGCTCCTTGAGCGTAGAATGCCGCACCGATGAAAACGACCTTTCTCGACTTCGAGCAGCCGATCGCGGAGCTCGAGCAGCGGATCGAGGAACTGCGCTTCGTGCAGGACGATTCCGCGGTCGACATTTCCGAGGAGATCGGCCGTCTCACCAAGAAGAGCCAGGCGCTCACCAAGGACATCTACGCCAAGCTCAGTCCCTGGCAGGTAGCGCAAGTCGCGCGCCATCCACAGCGGCCGTACACTCTGGATTACGTCGGCATGCTGTTCACGCACTTCGAGGAGCTGCACGGCGACCGCAGCTTCTCCGACGACGCGTCGATCGTCGGCGGGCTGGCGCGCTTCAATGGCGCACCATGCGTCGTGATCGGTCACCAGAAAGGTCGCGATACGAAGGAAAAGATCCTGCGCAACTTCGGCATGCCGAAGCCCGAAGGCTATCGCAAGGCGCTGCGGCTGATGCACCTCGCGGAGAAGTTCCGCTTGCCGGTGTTTACGTTCGTCGACACTCCTGGTGCGTATCCGGGCATCGACGCCGAGGAGCGCGGGCAATCCGAGGCAATCGGTCGCAACCTGTACGCCATGGCGGGGCTCAAGACGCCGATCATCGTCAGCGTGATCGGCGAGGGCGGCTCGGGCGGGGCGCTGGCGATTGCGGTGGGCGACGTGTTGCTGATGCTGCAATACGCCACGTACTCGGTGATCTCCCCGGAGGGCTGCGCCTCGATCCTCTGGAGAAGCGCCGAAATGGCGCCGGAGGCCGCCGAGGCGCTCGGCATCACGGCCGGACGGCTCAAGACGCTCGGCCTGATCGACAAGATCATCACCGAGCCGCTCGGCGGTGCGCACCGTGATCCACAGGCGACCGCCGCGTCCCTCAAGAAGGCGCTCGCCGAAGCGCTCAAGCAGGTCCAGGGGAAAAAGCCGAAAGAGCTCGTCGAGGAACGCCTCGAACGACTCATGGACCATGGGAAGTTCAAGGATCTCGCCGAGCGCGACTGAGACCCGCGCGCGCCTGAGCGGACCGGCCGCGGCAGTCGAGCAGGTCCTCGCGCAGACAGACTTGCGGGGCAAGACGCTTGCGGTGGCGCTCTCCGGGGGCGTCGATTCCGTCGTCCTGCTAAACCTCCTCAAGCAGCTGGCGCCGCGCTACGGCTACGCGCTGCGCGCGATTCACGTCGATCATGGCCTGAGCGCGAACTCGGTGCGCTGGGCAGCCTTCTGCCGGCGCTTGTGTCGCGACCGGGGCGTGCCGCTCGAAGTGCGCCGCGTGAAGGTGGGCGAGAGGCGCGGCATCGGGATCGAAGCCGCGGCGCGGGCTGCGCGCCGTGCAGCCCTCGCGCGCGCGCGCGCCCACGCGGTGGCGCTCGCGCACCACCTCGACGACCAGGCCGAGACGGTGCTCATGAACCTGTTGCGTGGCACCGGCCTGCGCGGTGCGAGCGGCATGCCGGTGCGCGGCACGCTCTTGGGCAAGGCCGTCGTACGACCCCTGCTGGCGGTGCCACGCACGGCGATCGTGCGCTACGCCCGCGCGCACGGTCTGCAGTGGGTCGAGGACGAGATGAACGACGACCCTTCGCTCACGCGCGGCTACCTGCGGCAGCGGGTACTCCCGCTGCTTGAGCAGCGCTACCCGCGCTGGCGCGAGGCGCTGGCGCGCGCCGCGCGCCACTTCGCCGAGGCCGATGCGCTGCTGCGCCGCCATGCGGCGATGCCGCCCGCGCTCGTCCTGCGCGACCAGCTGGCGGAACGCGGCCTGCGGGCGCCGACGGAACGACGCTTGGCGGACATGCTGCGTCAGTTGAGCGGACGCGGCGCGCGTACTGCGATCCGGCACGATGGCGTGGTGCTGCACGCGTACCGCGGGAAGATCACGCTCGAGCGCCCGGCGCCGCCGGTGCAGTTTGCCCCGATCAAGTGGTCGGGCGAGCGCAGGCTGCGCCTGCCGTCGCCTGCCGGCGAGTTGCGCCTGCGGCCGGCGCGCGGCGCCGGCATCGATCGGGCGCGACTCGAGGCGGGCGAGGTGCACGTGCGCCAGCGCCGTGGAGGCGAGCGTTTGCAGCTCGATCCCGCGCGGCCGCGTCGCACGCTCAAGAACCTGTTCCAGGAGGCGGGCGTGCCGCCCTGGTGGCGCGAGCGCCTGCCGCTCCTGTGCTGCGATGGCGAGCTCGTCTGGGTGCCGGGGCTGGGCATCGACGCGCGCTATCGCACTGCTCCTGGAGCACCCGGCCTGGTGCCGGAATGGCGCCCGGGCGACGGGCTATCACAAGCGCAAGCCCTTGTTTTTACGCGATTCGATCGCGGCGCGTGATAGAATTTCCGCTTTCGTACGCGACCCATAGCTACGGAGCGAAGAATGGCGGTCGAGAGGACCCTGTCCATCATCAAGCCCGACGCGGTGAATAAGAACGTCGTCGGAAAGATCTGCGCGCGCTTCGAGGCCGCGGGACTGAAAATCGCGGCAGCGCGCATGATGCACTTGTCGCGCGCGCAGGCGGAGGGCTTTTATGCAGTGCACCGGGAGCGACCGTTCTTTCGCGAGCTGGTCGATTTCATGATCTCAGGCCCGGTGCTGGTGCAGGTGCTGGAGGGCGAAGGCGCAATCACCAAGAATCGCGAACTGATGGGTGCCACGGATCCGAAGAAGGCGGCAGCAGGCACGATCCGCGCGGATTTCGCGGATTCGATCGACGCGAATGCAGTACACGGCTCGGACGGAGCGGACACGGCACGCACCGAGATCGCTTATTTCTTCCCGGCGTGCGAGATCTATTCACGATGAAGGACAACCTGCTCGCATTCGACGCGGCGGCCATGGAGCGGTACTTCGCCGCGCTGGGCGAAAAGCCGTTTCGCGCGCGCCAGGTGCTGCGCTGGATCCACCAGGTCGGCGAGTCGGACTTCGCTCGCATGAGCGACCTAGCCAAGACGCTGCGCACGAAGCTTGGCGAGCACGCGCAAGTTCGAGTGCCGCAAGTCGTCGGTGACGAAACGGCACCCGACGGTACGCGCAAGTGGCTGCTCAAGGTGGACGGCGCGAATGCCGTCGAGTCGGTTTTCATCCCTGAGCGAGACCGGGGCACGCTGTGCGTGTCTAGCCAGGCGGGCTGCGTGCTCGATTGTGCCTTCTGCTCGACCGGCAAGCAGGGCTTCAATCGCAATCTCGACACCGCGGAGATCGTCGGGCAACTGTGGCTCGCCAACCGCCAACTCGGGCGCGATCCGAAGGGCGAGCGCGTCATCAGCAATGTCGTGATGATGGGCATGGGCGAGCCGCTGCTCAATTTGGACAACGTCGTTCCGGCGCTGCGCCTCATGCTCGATGACAACGCCTACGGCCTTTCGCGACGGCGCGTGACGGTCTCGACTTCCGGGGTCATCCCGGGCATCGACCGCCTGCGCGAGGAATGCCCGGTCGCGCTCGCAGTGTCGCTGCACGCACCGAACGACAGCTTGCGCGACCGCCTCGTGCCGCTGAACCGGAAGTATCCGATCCGCGAGCTGCTCAAGGCGTGCAACCGGTATCTGGACAAGGCGCCGCGTGATTTCATCACCTTCGAATACGTGATGCTCGACGGCGTGAACGATTCCGACGCGCACGCCAGAGAGCTGCTCGGGATCGCGCGGCGCGTGCGCTGCAAATTCAACCTGATTCCCTTCAATCCGTTCCCGAACGCGCCATTTCGGCGCTCGGCCCCGGACCGCATCCGGAGCTTCGCCGAGATCCTGCGCAACGGAGGCGTCACGGCCACCGTGCGGAAGACGCGCGGCGAAGGCATCGACGCGGCCTGCGGTCAACTCGCCGGGGACGTGGCCGACCGCACGCGGCGGACCCGCGCCGTGCACAAGCTGACGGAGCTGCGCGCGTGAGACGTCTGATAGGCGCGGGCCTGGTACTGCTTGCGAGCGCTTGCGCGAATCAGCCGTCGCCGCCGCCGAGCATCGACACCGGACAGATCATCGGCGAGGTCGGCGATCCGCAGAACAGGGCGAGGCTGCACACGGAGCTTGCAGGTAAGTACTATTCCATCGGCAGAATGCAATTCGCGCTAGACGAGGCGCGCATGGCGACATCCGCGGATTCGAACTGGGCGCCCGCCTACGGCATGCTCGGCCTGGTGTACATGGACCTCAAGGAGAACAAGCTGGCTCAGGAGAACTTCGAGCACGCTCTGAAGATCTCGCCCAACGACCCGGATATCAATCACAACTACGGCTGGTTCCTGTGCAAGACCGATCGCGAGTCCGAATCGATCGCATACTTCGAGAGGGCGATCCGCAATCCGCTCTATCCGACGCGCTGGCGCTCGTACACGGCGGCGGGAATCTGCTCGCTGCGCGAGAACAAGGTGCACGAAGCGGAGCAGTTCATCCAGCAAGCGCTGCGCTTGCAGCCAAACGATCCCGGCGCGTTGCTGCAGATGGGGCAGATCCGCTACCGGCAGGGCGACATGGAGCAGGCGAGGCGCTACGCGCTGCGCTACAACCAGTCGGTGCCGCCGACCGCCGAGTCCCTGTGGCTGGCGCTGCGCGTCGAGCGCAGGCTGGGCGACACCGTCGCCGAAGCGGGCTACGCAAACCAGCTGCGGCGGGACTTTCCCAGATCGCCCGAATACCAGCTGCTGCAGCGCGGCGCCTATGACTAACGTGGTCGACGGGCGCGAGCTGGAGGGGCCGCGCGAGCAAGGCATCGGCGAGATCCTCGCACGCGAGCGCGCGGCGCACGGGCTTACGCTCGAGGATGTTGCCCAGCAGCTCAAGTTCGGTTCGCGTCAGCTGGAGGCGCTGGAGCAAGACCGCTTCGATCTCCTGCCTGGCGGCACGTTCGCGCGCGGCATGGTACGCAGCTACGCCAGACTGCTTAAGCTCGACCCGGATTCGCTGCTGACGCGCATGGAAGGCAAGCTGGAGGTTCCGGATCCCGGCCAGCTCGCCGACCGCTTCAGGCAACCCGTGCCCTTTGCCGATGCGTCGCGGCGATCGAACGTGGTTTACGGAATTCTGTCCCTGCTTATCCTTGCGGCCGTTGCCGCGGTGCTGATCGAGTGGAAGCAGGAGCGATCGAAGGCGGCGCGTCCGGCAGTCGTTGCGTCCGCCCCGGCACAACCCGAGAAGCCGGGCACGGCAGATGCCGGGGGCGCGCCTGCAGCGCCCGCCGCACCGGTACCTCCTGCAGCGCCCGCGGCAGCCGCGCAACCGAGCGTCGCGCCTGCGGCGCCGCAGAAGCAGGCTGCCGCTCCGGCGCAGAGCGCGGTGGATGTCGCGAAGCCGCAGGAGCCTCTTATCGCCAAGGTCGCTCCTGCCGCGGACCCCGACGCGCGCCGCATCGTCATGCGCTTCGACGAGGAGTCCTGGGTGGAGGTGCGCGACGCCGCGGGGCACACCCTCCTGGAGCAGCTGATTCCCGCCGGCAGCCAGCGCGTTGTCCGCGGCCAGCCGCCGTTCGAGATGGTGATCGGCAATGCGCAGCACGTGCACGTCCTGTACCAGGGCCAGCCGTTCGACCTCAAGCCTCACACCCGGGTCGACGTTGCGCGCTTCACCCTGAAATGAGCTCCGCTACGACCGCTTCGCAACGACGCCGCTCGACGCGAGTGATGGTCGATGGCGTCGCGATCGGCGAAGGCGCTCCGATCGTCGTTCAATCGATGACCAATACCGACACCGCCGACGCGGCCGCGACCGCCGCGCAGGTGCGCGAGTTGTGGCTTGCCGGCTCCGAGCTGGTGCGCATCACGGTGAACAACGCGGAGGCGGCAGGACAGGTGGCGCGCATCCGCGAGCGCCTGGACGCCACCGGCTGCGGGGTGCCGCTGGTGGGAGACTTTCATTTCAATGGACACAAGCTGCTGACGCAGTACCCGGAATGCGCACAGGCGCTTGCCAAGTACCGCATCAACCCGGGCAATGTCGGCACGGCCGTCACGCGTGACGACCAGTTCGCGACCATGATCGAGTGCGCGATGCGCTACGGCAAGCCGGTGCGGATCGGCGTCAACTGGGGGAGCCTCGACCAGACCCTGCTCGGCCGGCTGATGGACGAAAACGGCCGCCGCGCGCAACCGCTGTCGGCCGAGGAAGTGATGCGCGAGGCGGTCGTACGATCCGCGCTCGACTCGGCGCGCCAGGCGGAAGCATGGGGTCTGCCTGCCGAGCGCATCGTGCTCTCCTGCAAGATGAGCCAGGTGCAGGATCTGATCGCGGTCTACCGCGAGCTCGGGCGCCGCTGCAGCTACGCGCTGCATCTCGGCCTCACGGAGGCGGGGATGGGCTCCAAAGGAATCGTGGCCTCCACCGCGGCGCTCGCGGTGCTGCTCCAGGAAGGCATCGGCGATACCATTCGCGTCTCGCTCACGCCCGAGCCGGGCGGGGACCGGACGCGTGAAGTACGGGTCGCGCAGGAAATCCTGCAGACCATGGGACTGCGCAGCTTCACGCCGATGGTGAGCGCCTGCCCGGGCTGCGGCCGCACGACGAGCACTTATTTCCAGGAGCTCGCGGAAAGCATTCAGGCCTACCTGCGCGGGCAGATGCCCGTGTGGCGCGAGCAGTTCCCCGGCGTGGAGGACATGCGCGTCGCCGTGATGGGTTGTGTGGTCAATGGACCGGGGGAATCCAAGCACGCCGATATCGGCATCAGCCTGCCGGGGACCAACGAGTATCCGGTGGCGCCGGTGTACGTCGACGGCGAGAAGACGGTGACGCTGAAGGGCGATCGCATCGCCGAGGAATTCCAGGCGCTCATCGCCGACTACGTGCGCCGCAATTTCTCACCGGGGGCCGGACGCCGCCGCCCGGCGGGCAACGAGTCGAAACAGATCAGGATCAAGGCGGTTTCCTGACCGCCGCTGAGTAAATGAGCAAAGGCATCCAGGCCGTTCGCGGCATGAACGACATATTGCCCGACGAGGCCGTGTGGTGGCGCGACTTCGAGGCGCGCGTCGAGTCGTGGCTGGAGCGCTACGGCTATCGCAACATCCGCATGCCGCTGGTCGAGCATACGCAGCTATTCCGGCGCGCGATCGGCGAGGTGACCGATATCGTCGAAAAGGAAATGTATGCCTGGCGCGACGAGCTGAACGGCGAGGATCTGACGCTGCGCCCGGAGGGCACCGCTTCCTGCGTGCGCGCGGTGATCGAGCACAACCTGCTGTACGACGGGCCGAAACGCCTCTGGTACGCGGGCCCGATGTACCGCCACGAGCGGCCGCAGAAGGGTCGCTACCGACAGTTCCACCAGTACGGCGTCGAGGCGCTCGGCTATGAGGGACCGGACGTTGACGCCGAGCTGATCGTCATGTGCGCCTCTCTGTGGCGCGAGCTCGGCCTGCAGGGAATCCGACTCGAGCTGAACACGATCGGCTCGTCCGAGGAGCGCGCGCGCTATCGCGCGGACCTGGTGAGGCACCTGGAGGCGTACGTCGACCGGCTGGATGGCGACGCCAAGCGCCGCATGCACACCAATCCGCTGCGCGTGCTCGATTCCAAGAACCCGCAGGTGCAGGATGTCGTGGCGGGCGCGCCACCGCTGATGGGATACCTCGGCGAAGCGTCGCTCGCGCACTTCGATGAGCTGAAGCGGCTGCTCGAGGCCGCCGGCGTGCCATTCACGCTCAACGCGCGACTGGTGCGCGGTCTCGACTACTACAATCTCACGGTCTTCGAATGGATCTCGGGGGACCTCGGGGCGCAGGGCACGGTGTGCGGTGGCGGACGCTATGACGGCCTGTTTGCGCAGATCGGCGGCAAGCCGGCGCCGGCAGCCGGGTTCGCCATGGGAAACGAGCGCCTGATCACGTTGCTGCGCGAAGCGGGCGCTTCGCGGCAGTCGCGTGTCCCGGACGCCTACGTGGTCGCGCAGGGCGAGGGCGTGCAGCCCTACGCGCTGGTGCTCGCCGAGGAGCTGCGCGCAGCCGGCTACGCGGTGGTGCAACACGCCGGGGGCGGCAGCTTCAAGTCGCAATTGAAGAAGGCCGATGCGAGCGGCGCGTGGACGGCGCTCATCGTCGGCGAAGACGAAGTACGGGCGCGGCAGATTGCGGTCAAGCTGTTGCGTCGCACGGAACCACAGTTCAGCGTCCGACGCGAAGGGGTGGTAGCCGCCTTCGGTGACGCATTGCAGAGGGCAAAGTCATAGCATGGCACTCGATCATCAAGAGCAGGAACAGATTGAAGCGCTGAAGTCCTGGTGGCAGGAGAACGGCAACCGGGTGTTGCTCGTCGTGTCCGCCGTCCTGATCGCCATCGCGGCATGGCGCGGCTGGGACTGGTACCAGCGCAGGGAGGCACTGCAAGCAAGCGTGCTTTACGAGGCGCTCTCCAAGGCGGTGGAAACCGGCGATGCGAAGACCATGCGCGACGCGGGCGGCGAGCTGGCGGAAAGGTATCCGGGCACCCTGTACGCGTCGATGGCGGCCCTCGTCTCGGCGCGCTTCTATTTCGACCGGCACGACGACAAGAGCGCCGAGGCGCAGCTGCGCTGGGTGCTCGAGCGCTCCCCGTCGGATAATTTCAAGGACATCGCGAGGCTGCGCCTCGCTGCGATCCTGCTAGACAGGAAGTCCTACGACGAAGCGCTAAAGCTGGTCGACGCAAAGCACGGTGCGGCCTATGCGGCGCAATATGCCGTCCTCAAGGGCGACATCCTGGCTGCCCAGCACCAGACGGCGGCGGCCCGCGCGGCGTACCAGCTGGCGCTGGACAAGGCCGGCGCGCAGGAAGGCGCGTTTCGCGAGAGCGTGCGCATGCGGCTGGAGGCTCTGGGCGGATGAGAATGCGCGCGCTGCCCGTCCTGCTCGCAGCGGGGCTCTCGCTCGCGGCCTGCTCGAGCCTGAATCCGTTTAACTGGTTCAGCGGGCCCTCCGGCCCGACACCGGCGCCGCTCACGCCGATTGCAGATGCCAAGGCGGTGCGCGT
>DASPRB010000151.1:0-2630 GCA_035624675.1 Burkholderiales bacterium | reverse complement strand
GAGCGCGGCGGCGTCGCCGTCCCAATTGCCGGGCTTGAGCCTGACTAGCCAGCCATTGCCGTACGGATCGGCATTGATGCTCTTCGGGTTGGCGCTGACCGCGTCGTTTATCGCCACCACCTCGCCACCCACCGGAGTCTTCACGGGGCCGACCCACTTGCCCGACTCGATGGTCGCAGCGGACTTGTTCAGCTCCACGGAGCGACCGACCTTCTTCGGCGTGTAGGCGACCACCTCGCCGGCGAGCGCGCAGGCGTAGGCGGTCATGCCGATGGTCACCGTGCCGTCGGCCTCCTTGCGCGCCCACACGTTGCTCTCGACGTTGTAGTACAGGTCGTCGGGCAGGTTGCAGTTCTTGACCGATGCCATCGGGAATTCCTCCTCAGAAAAACAGTACCTTGTCGCAGGAAAGGATCATGTCGGCGAGCGCGCCGCCGCTCGAGACCTCGTCCACCTCGGCGATCAGATCGACCGGCTCGATGTCGTAGCCCGGCAGCGCGGGCCGGCAGGCGTGAAACTTGACGCCCGCCGACTTCGCGTCGCGCATAAACTCGATAATTCTTTTCCCGCCTTGCACCGCCGTCAAGCTCTCGGCGACGCCGGCCTGCACCAGGCGCACGCCTTCCATGGTAAAGAAGATCGTCACTTCGGCGTCCATCGAAGCGAGCAGCGCGCCGAGGTAGAACGGCGTGCCGCAGCGCCCCGGGCTCGAGGGCCCGCTGGTCATTACAATGACCACCGTCTTCGCCTCGTGATCGACGTATTTCTGCGTCACGCGCGCTTGCACTGCATGCTGTCGGCGCGGCAGCGCGCGCAGAAGCCTTGTTCCGCTGCCGCTCCGGTCAGCAGGCCGGCGAGCGCCTCGGCGAGCGGTACCGACGGGCGCACGCGCGCGATCCATTCGCCGTAGGGATCGCGGTTGATGCGCTCGGGCGCATCGAGCACCGCCTCGTTCGCTGCCTCGATCACGCAGTCGAAGGGATTGGGAACCGGGCCGGCCCACTTGCCGGTCTCGACCGTGGCGACCGGCTTGCCGCGCGGGCGCGCGCTGCCCGGCCGGCGCACGCGCACGTGCATGATCCTGCCCGCGCGGGTCTGCGAGATGTCGGTCATGCCGATGCTCACCGCCCCGTCCCCCTCCACGCGCACCCAGATCTGGAATTCGGCGTCGTAGTGGAGCTCAGGGCGCACCTCGCAGCCGTTGCAGATCGCCATCCGCTAGATTATGCCCTTCTCCTCGAGCAGGTCGATCGAGTCGCTGACGTTCTCGTGGATCGCGACCTTGCGCGCCGACAGCCCGAGCGCGAGGCCGAGCAGCTGCGTGAAGTACAGGATCTTCACCTTCGTCTTGATGCCAAACTTCGTCTCCGCCCTGACCTGGTGCATCTCCAGGCCGGAGTGGCAGGTCGGGCACTCGGTGGCGATCACCTCTGCGCCGCAGTCCTCGGCCGCCTGCAGGAGGTTGAGCACCAGCTGCGTCGAGGTGTCCGAGTCCGACAGCGTGTGCGCGCCGCCGCAGCAGGCGGTCTTGAGCGGGTACTCGACGTTCACGGCGCCGGCCGCCGCGAGCAGGTCGTCCATGAAGTGCGGCTTGGTGCTCGACTCCGAGCCCGGCCCCTGGTCCTTCTCGGGGAAGATCTGGCGCGGGCGCGTGTACATGCAGCCGTAGTAGTTGGCGATCTTCACGCCCTTGAGCGAGTTCTTCAGCTTCGCCTTGATGCCCTCGGGCCCGAGCTCCTCCATCAGCCACTCCAGGAGGTGCACGGTGCGCACGTCCCCCTTGTACACCGGGTCGTCCGCCTTCTTCGCCAGGTCCTGCACCGTGTGCAGGGTCTCGTCCGAGGTGGCGCACTCGTACTCGGCCTTCTTCAGGTTGTGGTAGCAGCCATTGCACGGTGCCATCACCGTGTCGAAGCCCATCTTCTCCGAGGCGATCGCGAGGTTGCGCGCCGACATGTAGGTCTGCAGCATCGGGTGGACGTTCTTCACCTCCATCGCGCCGCAGCAGTTCCAGTCCGCGAGCTCGTCCATCTCGAGCCCGAGCTCCTTGACCAGCGCGCGCGTCGAGCGGTCGTAGGGCCCGCCCGAGCCTTCCAGCGCGCAGCCGGGGTAGTAAGCGACCTTAGCCATGTTTCTGTTCCTTGAGATACGCTTGCAATACCGCGCCGGTCTTCGCCCAGCCGCGCGTGCGCGGCTTGAACAGCATCATCCAGCCCATCTTGAGCGGACCGGTGATCGGCAGGCGCGCGAGGAACTTGCCGATCCTGCCTGCTTGCAGCAGCGGCAGGTTGTTCATGCGCGCGATGAACACCCCGAGCCAGCCCTTCTTCACCAGCTCGACGATATCGACGCCGGTCTTCCTGAAGAATCCGAACATCACCTCGGTGTCCTCGATGCGCCCGCGCTCGATGCACTGGCGCGTGAACTCCTCGTCGAACACCGAGGAGTTCGACTTCGGCGTGTGGCCCTCCATCTCCAGCCAGTGCGCCAGCGCCTTCATCACGCCCTCGGGGCGCACGTCCTTCGGGCAGATGTTGGTGCACTTGTTGCACGACACGCACTGCCAGATGATGTCCTTGTCCTTGACGATCTCCGACTGCAGGCCGAGGTTGGTGCAGTAGATCCAGTAG
>DASPRB010000026.1:0-10286 GCA_035624675.1 Burkholderiales bacterium | reverse complement strand
CTCGCATCCGGGCGGCGCGCTCGGCAGGCGACTGCTTACGCACGTTTCGGACGTCATGCGGCGCGGCGCCGACGTGCCGCGCGTGCCCGACACGGCCACCCTGCGTCAGGCAGTGCTCGAAATGTCGCGCGGCCGCATGGGGATGACCGCCGTGGTCGATTCCGACGAGCGGCTGAGCGGCATCTTCACCGACGGCGATCTGCGCCGCGCGCTCGACCGGGTAAGCGACTTCGCCTCGGCGATGGTGAGCGAGGTGATGACGGCCGCGCCGCGCACGATCCGCCAGGAAGCGCTCGCCGTGGAGGCGGTGCAGCTGATGGAGCGCCACAAGATCAACCAGCTGCTGGTCGTCGACGAGCGGCAGCGGGTCATCGGCGCGCTCAACATGCACGACCTGTTCCGCGCCAAAGTCATCTGAAGCGATGGCCGCGATTTCCAGTGACGCGCTCGAGCGCGCTCGCCGCGTGCGCCTGATGATCTTCGATGTGGACGGCGTGATGACCGACGGACGCCTGTGGTACGGGCCGGGGGGCGAGACGTTCAAGCAGTTCCACTCGCACGACGGGCACGGCGTGAAGCTGCTCGCCTCGGGCGGAGTGGCGAGCGCGATCCTGAGCGGACGCAAATCGGCTGCGGTCGAGCGGCGCGCGGCCGAGCTCGGCATCAAGCACGTGCTGCAGGGTATCGATGACAAGCGCGCCGCGTGGGAGGCCCTCATCGCCGGTCTCGGCTTGCCGCCCGACGCGACGGGCTATGCCGGCGACGACGTCGTCGACCTTCCCGTGCTGAGCCGCTGCGGATTCGCCTGCGCGCCCAGAGAGGCGCCGCTCGCGGTGCGCGAGCGCGTGCACTACGTATGCGAGGCCCCGGCGGGCGGCGGCGCAGTGCGCGAGCTGTGCGAGCTGCTGCTGCGCGCGCGGGGCACGCTCGATGCGGCGCTGGCAAGATACCTGGCGTGAGGCTCTCGGCGACCGGGCTCTTTCCGCTTCTGCTGATGGTCTCGCTCGCCCTCCTCACCTTCTGGCTCGAGCGCGCCGCGCGCGAAGAGCAGCCCGTCAGCAGCATCAGGCGGCACGACCCCGACTACATCGTCGACAACTTCGTGATCACGAGCTTCGACGTCAAGGGTCTGGCCGAATCTACGCTCTCGGCCGCGAAGATGCTACATTACCCGGACGATGACTCGACCGACCTGGTCGCGCCGCGCGTCGTTCAGACCAAGCCTGGCCAACCGCGCATGACGCTCACCGCCGACCGGGGAACGCTGTCCCACAGCGGCGACGAGGTGTTCCTGTTCGGCAACGTCACCCTGGTGCGGGACGCTGACGCCAAGGAACCGCAGATGCGCCTGAATACGGAATTCCTTCACGTGGTCACCGCCAAGTCGCTGGCGCTCACGGACCGCGAGGTCACCATCGTGGACGATCACCGCAGCCTGAGCGGACGCGGCATGGAGTACAACAACGAGCTGGGCGTGCTTCGCCTCCAGCACGACGTGCGCGCGCGTATTGAGCCAGGACAGCCCGCCAGGTGAACGACACGCGCATGCGCCGCTTCGCGCTCGTCGCCGCCACGTGCGCGTCGCTCGCCCTGTCCGGGTGGGTGCCGCCGGCGCGCGCGGAACGGGCCGACCGCGACAAGCCGATGCAGATCGAGGCCGACCACATGACCTCCGACGAGGCGCGGCGCGTGACGATCTTCGATGGCAACGTCGTGGTGACGCAGGGCACGATTACGGTACGCGCAGACCGCATCGTCGTGCGGCAGGACCAGGATCAGTTGCGGCACATCACCGCCACCGGCAATCCCGTGCGCTTCCGGGAAAGGGCCGATGCAGCCGGGGGCAGGCCCGGCACATGGATCGAAGGCCAGGCGCGGCGCGTCGAGATCGACGAGCGCGACGAGAAGGTCGATCTGTTCGACGACGCGCGCGTAACGCGCGATGGCGATGAAGTGCGCGGCGAGCATATCGCGCTCGATCAGCGCGCCGAATCCTTCTCGGTGAGCGGCGGAGCTCAGGCTCCCGATGGAAGAGTGCGCGCGGTCATACAACCCAAACCGCAGCCACCCGCAAAATGAGCCTGCTGCACGCCGAGAGCCTGCGCAAGCGCTACAAATCGCGCACCGTCGTTCAGGACGTGTCGCTGGAGGTGTCGAGCGGCGAGGTGGTGGGACTGCTCGGCCCGAACGGCGCAGGCAAGACCACCTGCTTTTACATGATCGTCGGCCTCACTGCAGCGGACGAAGGCCGCATCGAGCTGGACGGCCGCGACCTGACGCACCTTCCCATTCACCGCCGCGCGCGCCTGGGTATTTCATACTTGCCCCAGGAAAATTCCGTCTTCCGCAAGCTCACCGTCGAGGAGAACGTGCAGGCGATCCTCGAGCTGCAGGGCCTCGGGGTCGGAGAGCTCGAGCCGCGCCTGACCAGCCTGCTCAAGGATCTCAACATCGCGCACCTGCGCAAGCACACCGCCCTGTCTCTCTCGGGAGGCGAGCGGCGCCGCCTGGAGATCGCGCGCGCGCTCGGCACCCAGCCCTCGTTCATCCTGCTCGACGAGCCCTTCGCAGGCGTCGATCCAATCGCGGTGCTCGACATCCAGCGCATCATCCGCTTCCTCAAGGAGCGCGACATCGGCGTACTTATCACCGACCATAACGTGCGCGAGACGCTAGGTATCTGCGATCGCGCCTACATCATCAACGAGGGCAAGGTGCTCGCCTCCGGACATCCGGAGGAAATTGTCTATAATGACAGCGTACGCCGGGTTTACCTCGGCGAGAATTTCCGCATGTAGCGCGCGAACCGCCGCGCCTCGCTCCAGCCATGAAGCCGACTCTGCAGTTCCGGCTATCGCAGCACCTGACGCTCACGCCCCAGCTGCAGCAGTCCATCAAGCTGCTGCAGCTGTCCACGGTCGAGCTCAATCAGGAGATCGAGCGCCTGCTGATGGAGAATCCGATCCTGGAGCGCGACGAAGCGGAATCTGAAGCGCCCGCCGCACCGCCCGCCGCGCGCGCGGCGGCCGAAGAAGCGGCAGCCGCCGCCCCGGCCGCCGACGCACAGCCCGAGCCGCGCGAGGATTGGAGCGCCGAGCTCAGCTACTCGTCGCGACAGGACGCGGAGGACGACGGCGACCGGAGCTTTTCCGCGCCGGACACTCCGAGCCTGCGCGATCACCTGGTCGAGCAGCTGTCTCTCACCAACCTGGACAGGCGCGATCGCGCCCTGGTCGCCGTGCTGATCGACGCCCTGGACGACGACGGATACCTCACGCAGAGCCTCGAGGACATCGCCGCACTGCTTCCGCCCGAGGTCCAGGCGGGAGTCGAGGAGCTCGGCATCGCGCTGCGGCATCTGCAGCACTTCGATCCGGTCGGCGTCGGCGCGCGCTCTCCCGCCGAATGCCTCGCGCTGCAGATCCGCGCCGGCGGCACGGACGACCCGGTGCGCCGGCTCGCGCTGGAGATCTGCGAGCGCCACCTCGAGCTGCTCGCCAACCGCGACTTCGTGCGCCTGAAGGCGGCCACCGGCGCGAGCGACGAGGCGCTGCGCGGTGCGCATCGCCTCATCCTCGCCCTCAACCCGCGCCCCGGCGCAGCCTTCGCCGAGATCGAGGCGCGCTACGTGGTGCCGGACGTGATCGTGCGCAAGCTGCGCAACGTGTGGCGCGCGAGCCTCAACCAGGACGCGATGCCGCGCCTGCGCATCAACCGCCTGTATGCCGAGCTCGCCGGGCGGCGCAATGCCGGCAACGCACTCTCGTCGCAGCTTCAGGAGGCCCGCTGGCTGATCAAGAACGTGCAGCAGCGCTTCGAGACCATCCTGCGCGTGTCGCAGGCGATCGTCGACCGCCAGCGCAACTTCTTCGAGCACGGCGAGATCGCGATGCGGCCGCTGGTGCTGCGCGAGATCGCCGAGACGCTCGGACTGCACGAAAGCACGATCTCGCGCGTGACCACCCAGAAATACATGGCGACGCCGCGCGGAACTTTCGAGCTGAAGTATTTTTTCGGCAGCCATGTGGCCACCGAAGCGGGCGGCGCGGCCTCGTCCACGGCGATCCGCGCCGCAATCAAACAGCTGGTCGCGGGCGAGAACGCGAAAGCCCCGCTTTCGGACGCGCAAATCTCGCAAATTCTCAGGCAACAGGGTATCGTCGTAGCGCGGCGCACGATCGCGAAATACCGGGAATTGCTGCAGATCCCCCCAGTCAATCAGAGAAAATCCCTCTAGGAGAAGAGAGAATGAATCTCAACGTGAGTGGCCACCACCTAGAAGTGACCCCCGCGATACGCGACTACGTGCAGAGCAAGCTCGAACGCATCAAGCGGCACTTCGACCACGTCATCGATGCGCACGTGATCCTGTCGGTCGGCAAGCTGCGCCAGAAAGCCGAGATCACCCTCCACGTGCGCGGCAAGGACCTGCACTGCGAGTGCGAAGACGGCGATCTGTACGCCGCGATCGACCTGCTCGTCGACAAGCTCGACCGTCAAGTGCTCAAGCACAAGGGCAAGGCTTATGACAAACCTCACGACGCCCTCAAGCACCACGAGGTGCGCTCCTAGGTCCGCGTAAGCTATAATTCGCGCCCTCTGAAGCCCCCCGCCCCGCGAGGCATGAGCCTAGTCGCGAAACTTCTGCCGACCGCGAACGTCGTGCTCGAGCTATCCGTATCGAGCAAGAAGCGCCTGTTCGAGCAGGTCGGCCTGCTGTTCGAGAACAATCACGGCATCGCGCGCAACCTGATATTCGACAGCCTGTTCGCGCGCGAGCGCCTCGGCTCGACCGCGCTCGGCCAGGGCGTCGCCATCCCGCACGGCCGCATCAAGGGGCTCAAGGAGGCGATCGGCGCATTCGTGCGGCTCGCGCAGCCTGTGCCGTTCGACGCGCCCGACGGCAAGCCCGTCAATCTGGTGTTCGTCCTGCTGGTTCCCGAGCAGGCGACCGAGAAGCACCTGCAGATCCTGTCCGAGCTCGCGCAGATGTTCAGCGACAGGTCGTTGCGCGAATCGATGTTAGCGGCGCCCGACGCGGCTGCTCTGCACCAGATCGTCGCCGCCTGGGAGCCGGATGTTCCAGGTCAACGTCGCGCGGTTGCATGAGGACAACCGCGAGGTGCTTTCGCTCGCGTGGATTGCCGGACGCGACGGAAGCGCGGCGTTGCGGCGCGACGCCGCGGCAGCGGCCGCGCTGATCGGCCACCTTAACCTCACCCACCCGAACAGCATCCAGGTGCTCGGCGCCTACGAGGCGTCGATGCTCGCCGGCGGCGATCACGACGCGCGCGCACGCTTCGCTGCGCAGCTGTGCGACAGCACGCCGGCGGCGCTGATTCTCGCCGACGGCGTAGGCGCCACGGAGGAGCTGCTCGCGAAGGCGGAAGATGCGCACGTCCCGCTGTTCACCACGCCGCTTCCCGCGCCGAGGATAATCGAGAAGCTCGCGCGCTACCTCGGCAAGGCGCTCGCCGATACGACCGAGCGGCACGGCGTGATGATGGACGTGCTCGGCCTCGGCGTGCTGATCACGGGCGATTCGGGGGTTGGCAAGAGCGAACTGGGGCTGGAGCTCGTCAGCCGCGGGCACGGGCTCGTCGCCGACGACGTCGTCGAGATTTCGCGCATCGCCGCCGACACCCTGGAGGGACGTTGCCCCGCGGTGCTGCGCGATTTCATCGAAGTGCGCGGCCTCGGGTTGCTTGACGTGCGCACCATCTTCGGCGAGACCGCGGTGCGCCCGAAGATGAAGCTGAAGCTCATCGTGCACCTGGAAAAGCCCGCGCCGGGCGGCCGCGACACTGCGGAGCGCCTGCCGCTCGCCGAGCTGTCGGAGGACATCCTCGGCGTCACGGTGCGCAAGGTCGTGATCCCGGTCGCCGCGGGGCGCAACCTCGCGGTGCTGCTCGAGGCGGCGGTGCGCAACTACATCCTGCAGCTGCGCGGCATCGACTCGATGGCGCAGTTCATGAAGCGCCAGAAAAAGGAAATCGACGGCGCGCCCTGAGCACGGTCCGCGCCCCGCGCCATGCAGCTCGTCCTGGTAAGCGGCCTTTCCGGCTCGGGCAAGAGCATCGCCCTGAACGTGCTCGAGGATGGCGGCTACTACTGCGTGGACAATCTGCCGGCTACGCTGCTGCTCGACGTCGCCGACTTTCTCGCCGAAGCCGGCCACGAACGCGTTGCGGTGAGCGTCGACGCGCGCAGCGCGGCGCTGCCCGCGCTGCCCGATAACGTGGCGCAGCTCAAGTCGCGCGGCGTCGATTGCCGCGTGCTGTTCCTCGAGTCCACGCCGCAGACGCTGCTCAGGCGCTTTTCCGAGACGCGCCGGCGCCATCCGCTCACGCTCGGCGGGCTGACGCTCGCCGAGGCGATCGAGCGCGAGCGCGCGCTGCTCGCCGGAGTGGCCGAACTCGGCCACCGGGTGGACACCAGCGACATGCTGCCGCGCGTGCTGCAGAACTGGATCAAGGACCTGCTTGGCCTGGGCGGCGGCGCGCTCGCGCTGCTTTTCGAGTCGTTCGCGTTTCGCGACGGCATCCCGCTCGATGCGGACTGGGTGATCGACGCGCGCATGCTGCCCAATCCGCACTACGTCGCGGCGCTGCGCCCGCTCACCGGGCGCGATGCGCCGGTCGTGGCCTACCTCGAAGGCGACGACGCCGTACAGCGCCTGCTCGCGGACGTGCGCGCGTTCCTCGAGCGCTGGCTGCCCGATATCGCGCGCGAGAACCGCAGCTATCTCACCGTGGCGATCGGCTGCACCGGCGGGCGGCACCGCTCGGTCTACCTCGCCGAGCGGCTCGCCGCCGCTTTCCGGCCGCGCTGGAGCGTGCTGGTGCGCCATCGCGGGCTCGCGCGCAGCGACGCCGCGGAGACGCCCTGAAGGAAGCCGCACCTGACGAGGTCGCGCTGTTTCCGCTGCGCGCCGTGCTGTTTCCGGGCGGCCTGCTGCCGCTGCGCATCTTCGAGCAGCGCTACATGGAGATGGCGAAAGACTGCCTGCGGGCGCAGCTGCCTTTCGGCGTTTGCCTGATCCGCTCCGGCGAGGAGGTGGGCGCGCCGGCGACGCCCGAGGATATCGGCTGCCTGGCCCACATCGCGCAGTGGGACATGCAGCAGCTGGGCCTCCTGCAGGTCACCGTGCGCGGCGGGCAGCGCTTTCGCATCCTGGAGCGCCGCCTGCAGCCGAACGGCCTCGCCCGCGCGCGCATCGAGCCGCTGCCGGAGGAACGCGACGCGCCGCTGCCCGACGAATTCCTCGGCTGCGCGCGGCTGCTGCGCCTGGTGATCGAGGAGCACGGCGCGCGCACCATCGAGGCGCCCTTCCGCTTCGACTCCAGCTCCTGGGTCGGTCAGCGCCTGTGCGAACTGCTGCCGGTGCCGCTCGCCGCCAAGCAGCGGCTCATGGAGCTGTCGGACTGCCGCGAGCGGCTCGAAATCCTGCGCAGGTACCTCGAACAACACGGCCTCGTCACGCGCGCCTAGCGGCGATCTGCGCGAGCAGCTTTTTGACCGGCGCCGGCGCAGCGGCGCCCTGCGCTTCGCTTAGCTCCAGCCACAGGCGCCCGGGCTGCTCGGCACGCGGCGCGCGCTTGCGCAGCGCGTAGAGCAGCGGTCTGGCGCGCAGGCGAAAGTGCGTGAAGGCATGCTCGAGTGGCGCAAGCCGCTCGATGAGCCGCAGCTCGCAGCCGAGCGCACGGCGGAAATGCGCTTCGGCGCGCCTTCCGGAAACCTCGGGGAACGCCCACAGCCCGCCCCAGAGTCCTGGAGCCGCGCGCCGCTCGAGCAACACCCGGCCCGCATCGAGCAGCACCAGCCAGGTGACGTCCTTGCGCGGCACCGTGCGGCGCGGGCGCGCCGCGGGCAGCTCCGCGACGCGCCCCTCTCGGCGCGCGACGCAGGGCGCCGCGACGGGGCAAGCCTCGCAGCGCGGCCGCGCGCGCGTGCAGAGCGTCGCGCCGAGGTCCATAAGCGCCTGGGTGTAGCGCTCGATGCCGCGCGCGGGCAACTGCTCCTCGGCGAGGCGCCACAGGCGAGCCTGCACCGCGCGCTCGCCGGGGAAGCCGTCGACACCGAAGGCGCGCGCGAGCACGCGCTTCACGTTGCCATCCAGGATCGCGGCGCGCCGCCCGAACGCGAAGGCGGCGATCGCCGCCGCGGTCGAGCGCCCCACGCCCGGCAGTTCGAGCAGTCCCTCCACCGAATCGGGGAACCCGCCGTTGCGCTCTCTTGCCAGGCGCTGCGCCGCCCGATGCAAGTTGCGCGCGCGCGTGTAGTAGCCGAGCCCGCTCCACAGGCGCAGCACCTCTTCCTCCGGGGCACTCGCCAGCGCCGCGACGTCGGGAAAGCGCTCGAGGAAGCGCAGGTAGTAAGGAATGACCGTCTCCACCTGCGTCTGCTGCAGCATGATCTCGGACAGCCAGACGCGATACGGGTCGCGCGTACCTTGCCAGGGCAGATCGTGGCGCCCGTGGCTGCGTTGCCAGGCGATGAGCGAGTTCGCGAAGTGCGGCACGACGCGATTCTAATCGGCGAGGGGCTTACAGAGGTTTGACGCCGCATGGCGAACGGGGCACCATCTGGTCGCCCCGCTTCCGGGGCGCCTCCCCGGCAACACGCATGCTCGCGTTCGTGCTTCGCCGCCTCGGACAGGCCCTGCTGGTGATGCTCGCGGTGGGGCTGATCGCTTTCGCGCTGTTCCGCTTCGTCGGCGACCCCGTGGTGTTCGTGCTCGGCCAGGACGCGACGCCCGAACAGCGCGCGCAGATGAGGCATGCCCTCGGCCTCGACCAGCCGTTCTACGTGCAGTACGCCCGCTTCGTCGCGCGCGCGGCGCACGGCGAGTTCGGTCTGTCGCTGCGCCAGCTGCGGCCGGTGTCGACGCTGTTCCTCGAGCGGCTGCCGGCCACTCTCGAGCTGTCGCTGGTCGCGGCGCTGTTCGCGCTGGCGGCCGGCATCCCGATGGGGGTGTACAGCGCGCTCAGGCGCGACTCCTGGCTCGCGCACGTCTTCCAGGCGGTTTCGCTGATCGGCGTTTCGCTGCCGACCTTCCTCATCGGCATCCTCCTGATCCTGCTGTTCGCGGTGGTGCTCGGCTGGCTGCCCTCGTTCGGGCGCGGCGACACGGTGAGAATCGGCTGGTGGACGACCGGGCTGCTCACCGCCTCGGGTCTCAAGGCGCTGATCCTGCCCGCGATCACGCTCGGCCTGTACCAGATGACGCTCATCCAGCGCCTGGTGCGCGCCGAGATGCTGGAAGTGCTGCGCACCGACTACATCAAGTTCGCGCGCGCGCGCGGCTTGAGCGAGCGCGCGGTGCATTTCGGACACGCGCTCAAGAACACGCTGGTGCCGGTGATCACTGTCACCGGCCTGCAGCTCGGCGCGATCATCGCCTTCGCCGTGATCACCGAGACGGTCTTCCAGTGGCCCGGCATGGGGCTGCTGTTCATCCAGTCGGTGGCATTCGCCGACGTCCCGGTGATGGCCGCGTACCTGTGCCTGATCGCCCTGTTCTTCGTCGTCATCAACCTGGTGGTGGAC
Source organism: Burkholderiales bacterium (assembly GCA_035624675.1). Lineage (GTDB taxonomy): Bacteria > Pseudomonadota > Gammaproteobacteria > Burkholderiales > SG8-39 > DAHVFK01. Next base: position 737 of record DASPRB010000026.1, on the reverse strand, counting down.
CTGCTCTACTACGCGGTCGATCCGCGCCTGCGGATCGAGCGCGCCGCCGCCGCGCACTGAGAAATGACATGAGCACACCCGTAGAGACGATGCGCAAATACCATGCCGAGCTGCGCGAAATCCGGCACGACATCCATGCGCACCCGGAGCTCGGCTATGAGGAGCGGCGCACCGCTGAGATCGTCGCCGGCAAGCTCGCCGCGTGGGGCATCGAAGTGCACCAGGGCATCGCCGGCACGGGCGTGGTCGGCGTGGTGCGCGGCAAGAAGACCGGCAGCAGCCGCGCGATCGGCCTGCGCGCCGACATGGATTGCCTGCCGCTGCAGGAGACCGGCGACGTGCCCTACCGCTCGCGCCACGATGGCCGCATGCATGCCTGCGGCCACGACGGCCATACGACCATGCTGCTCGGCGCGGGGCGCTACCTCGCCGAGACGCGGCGCTTCGACGGAACCGCCTACCTGATCTTCCAGCCCGCCGAGGAAGGCGGTGCCGGCGGCCAGCGCATGGTCGAGGAGGGTCTGTTCGAGCGCTTTCCCGCGAACGAGGTGTACGCGCTGCACAACTGGCCCGGGCTGCCGCCGGGCAAGATCGCCGTGCGCGCGGGCGCCATGATGGCGGCGACCGACGAGATCCAGATCACGGTGCGCGGCCGCGGCGGCCACGCCGCGATGCCGCACCTCACGGTCGATCCGGTCGTCGTCGCGGCGCACGTGATTACGGCGCTGCAGTCGATC
>DASPRB010000124.1:0-2091 GCA_035624675.1 Burkholderiales bacterium | reverse complement strand
TTCTCGCGGTCGAGCCGGATCGCGCCGCGCTTGATCAGGTCGTGCGTCAGCTCGCAGATGTGCTGCGGCGCCGGGTAGCGGGCATCGAGGAAGTCGAACGGGCCGATCAGCGTGTTCCAGAAGCTGTAGGCGACGCGCCAGGCGTGGCCGCACTCGCCCACGACGAGGCGCTTCGCCTTCAGGTCGAGCACCGCCTCGCGCACGCGCGAGGCCACCTTCTTCATCTGGTCGTAGCTGCCGATGAACAGGCCGAAATTGCCCGCCTCCGAGGCGTGCGACGAGAGCGTCCAGCTGATGCCCGCGGCGTGCAACACCTTGGCATAGCCGATCAGGCTGTAGACGTGCGGCTCGGCGAAGAAGTCCGCCGAGGGCGTCACGACCAGCACCTCGGCGCCTGGCTGGTCGAGCGGCAGCTTGACGTCCTGGCCCGTCTCTTCCTTGATCTCCTCCTCCAGCGTCTCGAGCGTGTTGGCGAGCGCGGGCTTGGGCAGGCCGAGATTGTTGCCGATCTTGTGCACCTTGCCGATGATCTCGTTGGTGTACTTCTGGCCGACGCCGATCGAGTTCATGATCTCCTTGGCGGCCATGGTGATCTCGGCGGTGTCGATGCCGTAGGGGCAATACACCGAGCAGCGGCGGCACTCCGAGCACTGGTTGAAGTACTTGTACCAGTCCTCGAGCACCGACTCGGTGAGGTCTTCAGCGCCCACGAGCTTCGGAAAGAGCTTGCCCGCGAGCGTGAAATGGCGCCGGTACACCTTGCGCAGCAGGTCCTGGCGAGCGACCGGCATGTTCTTCGGATCGCCGGTGCCGAGAAAATAGTGGCACTTGTCGGTGCAGGCTCCGCAGTGCACGCAGGCGTCCAGGTACACCCTGAGCGAGCGGTACTTCTTGAGCAGCTCGCCCATCTTGTCGAGCGCGCGCGCCTTCCAGTCCGCCGGCAGCTTGCCCGGGAAGCCGAGCGCCTCGTTCATCTTGTCCGAGGCGGAATACGGCTTGCTCCCCGCCATCGCGTCGCGCGCGAGGATCGGAATGACCGGGTATTCCTTGAGCGGCGGCGCCTGGAGCGCGGCTTCGGCCATGGTCAGTCCCTCGCCCAGGCGGCCACGTGCCGGCGCTCGCGCGCGTCGTCGGCCTGGTTGCGCGTCGGGCTGAAGAACACGCCCGGCGCGTGCAGGAGCTTCGAGGCCGGGAACACCACCATGAGCGCGAGCACCAGCGTCAGGTGAACGATGAGCAGCGGGTCGGCCGGCAGCGGCTGCCAGTCGAACGCCATCAGCCCGAGCATGAATTCCTTGAGCGCGATGATGTCGGTGTGCGCGACGTACGTCATGCCGAGGCCGGACAGGCCGATGCCGGCGAGCAGCGCGAGCATCAGGTGGTCCGACCAGGTCGAGATGTAGCGCACGCGCTCGACCAGGAAGCGCCGCGCCCACAGGCCGGCGAGCCCCGCGACCAGCGCGAAGCCCGCGTACATGCCGAAGGGCTGCACGAACACGACCCAGCCCCACACCGGATCGATGAAATAGCGCAGGTGCCGCAGCAGCACGAGCGCGAGCGCGACGTGGAACATCCAGCCGAACAGCCAGGTCCACTTGTTCGAGCGGTACAGGCTCTCGAACAGCACGACCTCGCGCGCCACGCGCGCCGCGGCGCCCGTGCGCGTCATCGGTGCGGGCGTGGTCGGGATCCTGAGCGGCGCCGGCGCGCGCGCGTACTCGATCACGCGCCACGCCACGCCGCCGACGAGCACGGCCGTGGCCGCGTAGAACAGGCCGGCGTACAGCGCGCTCAGCACGGACTCAGACGCAGCCGGTCGGCTTGGGCAGCCCCGCGATCTTGCACGCCTGCTTCGCCGGGCCGTAGGGGAACAGCTCGTACAGGTACTTGTTGTTGCCCTTGTCCGGCCCGAGCTTCTTGCCGATTGCCTTGGTGAGCACGCGGATTGCCGGCGCGATCTGGTACTCGTTGTAGTACTCGCGCAGGAAGTTGATCACTTCCCAGTGGTTCGGCGTCAGCTCGACCTTCTCCTCCTTCGCGAGGAACTGCGCGACGTCCTCGTTCCAGTCCGCCAGGTTGGTGAGATAGCCC
>DASPRB010000109.1:0-4831 GCA_035624675.1 Burkholderiales bacterium | reverse complement strand
CCGCAGGTGATCGGCGCCTACCTCGGCTGCGGCGTGCTGATGCTCGTGCTCGGGCTCTCGGGCTGGGTGAAGCGCGCGATGGAGGCGGTGCCGATGCCGATCGTCATGGGCATGGTGGCCGGCGTGTTCCTGCGCTTCGGCCTGAATCTCGTCTATGCGATCCGCGACGACTTCTGGATCGCGGCGCCGATGGCCGCGGCGTTCCTCGCGCTGTCGCTCGCGCCGCGCCTGGCGAAGGCGCTGCCGCCGGTGATCGGCGCGATGATCGTCGGCGCCGTCGTGGCCGCGGCGCTCGGGCGCTTCCACGGCCTGGCGATGGGCGGCCTCGGCCTCGTGCACCCGAACTTCTACGCCCCGCAGTTCTCCTGGCGCGCGATGCTCGAGCTCGTCGTGCCGCTCGCGGTGACGGTGCTCGTGGTGCAGAACGGCCAGGGCGTCGCGGTGCTGCGCGCCGCCGGGCACGCGCCGCCGATCAATTCCGTCACCGCGGCCTGCGGCCTGTGGTCGATCCCGGCGGCGCTCGTCGGCAGCGTCTCGACCTGCCTCACCGGCCCGGTGAACGCGATCATCGCGGCCTCGGGCGAGAAGCAGCGCCAGTACAGCTCGGGCGTGCTGGTGGGCGTGCTCGCGCTCGGCTTCGGCCTGTTCTCGCCCGTGTTCACGCACCTGCTGCTCGCCACGCCGCAGGCCTTCATCGGCGCGCTCGCCGGGCTCGCCATGCTGCGCGTGCTGCAGACCGCGTTCGTGATCTCGTTCAAGAGCCGCTTCTCGCTCGGCGCGCTCGTCACCTTCCTCGTCACCGTCGCCGACGTGCCAATCTTCAACATCGGCGCCGCCTTCTGGGGCCTCGTGTTCGGCTTCGCGGTCTCCTGGCTGCTCGAACGCGACGACTTCAAGGAGGAAAAATAGGGACAGACCCTATATTTCGATATGCGAAATATAGGGTCTGTCCCTATTTTTCCTAGAGCACGGCGGACGCGCCGCCGTCGAGATTGATGCTGGTGCCGGTGACGTAGCTCGCCGCGTGCGAGGCGAGGAAGGCGACGACCGCGGCCACCTCGTCGGCGCGCCCGACGCGCCCGAGGGGGATGTCCTTGCCCATCGCCGCGTACATCTGCTCGAGCGCCACGCCCGTGCTCTGCGCGCGCCGCTCGTGCTGGCCCGCGCGCACCAGGCCGATGCACACGGTGTTCACCAGGATGTTGTCGGGCGCGAACTCCTTGGACAGCGCCTTGGTGAGCGCGAGCCCGGCGGCGCGCGTCACGGTGGTCGGCGTCGACCTGGCGCGCGGCTGCTTGGCGCCGATGTTGGTGATGTTGACGATGCGCCCGCCGCCCTGGCGCCGCATGTGCGGGATCGCGAGGCGCGCAAGCCGCACCGCGGCGAACAGCTTAAGGTCGAAATCCGCCTGCCAGGCCTCGTCGGACACCGCGAGGAACTCGCCGGTGGCCGAGGTGCCGGCGTTGTTGACGAGGATGTCGAGCCGGCCGAAGGCCTGCACCGTCTCCGCCACCAGCCGCGTGCAGTCCTCGGCCTTGCTCACGTCGGCGCGGATTGCGGCGACGCTGCCGCCCGCCGCGCGGATCTCGTCCGCGGTCTGGTCGAGCAGCTCGCGGCGGCGCGCCGCGATCGCCACGGCCGCGCCCTCGCGCGCGAGCATCAGCGCGGTCGCGCGGCCGATCCCCTGCGTCCCCCCGGTGACGATTGCGGCCTTGCCCTTCAGTCCGAGCTCCATGCGCATTCCTCCGAAAGTGCTCGCAGTGTGCCGCAATCTCGCGTAGAGTGCGCCCCTTGCTGCGTCGCAGCACCGCCTCTGGGCGGCGATCTGTTGGCCGTTCCGACCCTCTCGCAGTTTCCGTCGAAAGATTCCCTTTCGCTTCGGCATCGCGTCTCTAGGTTGGCGCCGATGACACGAAAGGAGAACCATGAGCTTCTCGACGCTCGGATTGCACCCGTCTTTGCTTGAAACGCTCGCCTCGCTCGGCTACGTCGAGCCCACGCCCGTGCAGCGTGCCGCGATTCCCGCGGCGCTATCCGGCACCGACCTGCTGGTGTCCTCGCAGACCGGCAGCGGCAAGACCGCCGCCTTCATGCTGCCCGCGCTCGAGCGGCTTCGCGCACCGCGCGGCGGCGCGGGCGCGCGCGTGCTGGTGCTCGCGCCCACGCGCGAGCTCGCGCTGCAGGTGCAAAAGGCCACGCACGGCTACGGCCGCGGCCAGCGCCTGCGCACCGCATGCCTGGTCGGAGGCATGCCCTACGGGCCGCAGCTCAAAGCGCTCGATAAGCCGGTCGACGTCGTGATTGCCACGCCGGGGCGCTTGAAGGACCACCTCGAGCGCGGCGGCCTCCAGCTGGCGCAGGTCGAGATCCTGGTGCTCGACGAAGCCGACCGCATGCTCGACATGGGATTCCAGGAAGACATCGACTCGATCGTGGCCCGCACCCCGGCCACGCGCCAGACGCTGCTCTTTTCGGCGACGCTCGAGGGCGTCGTCGGGCGGCTGGCGCGGCGCGTGACGCGCGAGCCCAAGCGCATCGACGTCGCGCCCTCGAAGACGCGCGCCGCGGCCATCGAGCAGCACGCGCTGTTCGCCGACAATTTCGCGCACAAGACGCGCCTGCTCGACGTGCTGCTGCGCGACGCAGAACTCAAGCAGGCGCTCGTGTTCACCGCCACCAAGCGCTCAGCCGAGAACCTCTCGGGCTCGCTCGTGCGGCAGGGCTTCGCCGCCGGGGCGCTGCACGGCGATATGCGCCAGCGCGAGCGCAACGCGACGCTGCAGCACCTGCGCGACGGGCGCATGCGCGTGCTGGTGGCCACCGACGTCGCCGCACGCGGCATCGACGTGCCCGGAATCAGTCACGTGATCAATTTCGACGCGCCGCGGCAGGCCGAGGATTACGTGCACCGCATCGGCCGTACCGGCCGCGCCGGGCGCTCGGGCGTCGCCGTGACGCTTCTCGCGCACGACGAGCGCTACCTGATGCGCTCGATCGAGCGCTATACGGGCGCAGCGCTGACGGTTTCGGTGATCCCGGGGCACGAGCCCGCTGCGCGTGCCGCGCCCGCTAGCCCAGGCCGCCGGCGATATAGTGCTCGAGCTGCTCGATGATCAGCTTCTGCTCGGAGATGATGTCCTTCACCAGGTCGCCGATCGAGATCAGGCCCACCATGCGCTCGCCCTCCATCACCGGCAGGTGACGCAGGCGGTTCTCGGTCATCAGCGCCATGCATTCCTCGTTGGTCTGGCTCGGCCGCACGTACATCACCGGCGCGCTCATGATGTCGCGCACCGGCGTGTCGCGCGAGGAGCGCGCCATGAGCGCGACCTTCCTCGCGTAGTCGCGCTCGCTCACCATGCCGATTACCTTGCCGCCCTCCACCACCACCAGCGCGCCGATGTTCTTCTCGGCCATCTTCTGCACCGCCTCGAACACCGAGGCCTCGGGCGAGATGGTCGCCACCGCCTGGTCGGGTTTCGTCTTGAGGATCTGCGCCACGGTCGTCATGGTCTCCTCCGTTCCGGAAATGGCCTGACGCGTACTGTAAGTCACCCCGCTTTTCTGCGGAAGTGGAGCGGGAAGAGCTCTTTCACGACCGGGCCGTCGGCGGCCCAGGCCTTGCAGCCGTCGATGAAGTAGGGCTTGCGCGCCTCGCGGCTCGGCTCGTTCGCGGTCGCCACCTTGCCGCCCTTCGGCCAGCTGCCCATCGTCTGGAACGCGACCGTCGCTGCGGGCATGAGGAGCTCGCGCAGGTGCGTGCAGCCCTTGGTGCCGCCGACCGCCTCGTTCACCGCGCGCCGCCAGCCGCCGCCCACCTTGGCACCGACCAGGCGCTTGTAGGCCGGCGCGACCGTGAAGCACGGCTGGTACGGCGCCTCGGCGGTCGCCACCTCGATGTCGCGCACCACCATGTCGCGGTCGAGCGTCAGCCTGAGCTGCATGTCGTGCACGTGCCGGCCCGCCTTGCGGTGACCGCGATAGGGCTCCGTCACGTCGTAGGTCTTCTGGTCGACGATGCGCGCCTCGATGTCGAACAGGCCGTCGTCGCGCTCGTAGCCCTCGCAGGCGATGGTGCGCGTGTGCAGGTGGCGCCGCGGCGCCGCAGGGGAAAGACTCATGGAGATGCTTCCGAAAATGGGGACAGACCCCATTTTCCCACGCCGCCCCTTGCCGAAGGCCGGGGGTTCACCTAACCTGCTTGCACCCGTGCACTCCCGGGGGGGCGATGGCGGGGACCCGCAAGGCCGGACGCAAGACGCAACCTGCGCAGGCGCAGCGCTCGCGCGCGCACGAGAAGCAGCAGCGTGCGCGCCACGGAAAGGCGCTCGCCGAGGCGCTCAAGCGCGAGGCCGCCACGGCCGAGGTCCTCCAGGTCATCAGCCGCGCGCACACCGACGCGCAACCGGTATTCGAGGTCATCGTCCGCACGGCGCTCAAGCTGTGCCGCGCACGCTCGGCGACCGTGTTCTCATTCGACGGCAAGCTGGTGCACATCGCGGCGCTCGCCAATGCGACCCCCGAAGGCGAGGAAGCCATCCGCAGCAACTACCCGCGGCCGCCGGGGCGCGACAACGCGGCAAGCCGTGCCGTGCTGACGCGTAAGGTGGTCACGATCCCCGACGTACTCGCCGACCCGGAGTACGCAATCGGTCCGGCTGCGGCCTCGGCGGGCTTTCGCAGCGTCGCTGGCGTTCCGCTGCTTCGCCACGGGCGCCCGATCGGCGCGATTGCGGTGGGCCGCTCCAAGCCCGGGCCTTGGCCCGACAAGCTGATCGATCTGCTCAAGACCTTCGCCGACCAGGCGGTGATCGCGATCGAGAACGTGCGC
>DASPRB010000107.1:0-8800 GCA_035624675.1 Burkholderiales bacterium | reverse complement strand
GCGCGCCACGCCACGACGCCGCGTCATCCGAGTATGCCCCATGGCCCCTCCCGCTTCCAAGCGGCCGTCTAGAGCCCGCCGCAAGGCCTGGTCCGGGCGCTTCGCCGAGCCGGTCGACGAGCTGGTCAAGCGCTTCACCGCCTCGGTGTCCTTCGACCGGCGGCTCGCGCCCTACGACATCGACGGCTCGCTCGCGCACGCGCGCATGCTCGCCTCCTGCAGGATCATCTCGCGCGCCGATCTGCGCTCGATCGAGCGCGGCCTCGACCGAATTCGGCGCGAGATCGAAGCGGGCGCGTTCAAGTGGTCGCTCGACGCCGAAGACGTGCATCTGAACATCGAGCGGCGCCTGATCGCGCTCGTCGGCGACGCCGGCAAGCGGCTGCACACCGCGCGCTCGCGCAACGACCAGGTCGCGACCGACGTGCGCCTGTGGCTGCGCGCGGAGATCGACGGGATCTCGCAGCGGCTGCGCGCCCTGCTCGCCGCGCTCGTCGGACAGGCGGAGCGCCACGCGGCCCTGGTGATGCCCGGCTTCACGCACCTGCAGGTCGCTCAGCCGGTGACTTTCGGCCACTACATGCTCGCGTACTTCGAGATGTTCGAGCGCGACCGCGCGCGCCTCGCCGACTGCAGGTCGCGCGTCAACCGGCTGCCGCTCGGCGCCGCCGCCCTCGCCGGCACGAGCTTTCCGATCGACCGCGCGCGCGTCGCGCGCGAGCTCGGCTTCGAAGGGCTGTGCGAGAACTCGCTCGACGCGGTGTCGGACCGCGACTTCGCGATCGAGTTCGCCGCCTGCGCGTCGCTCGTCATGCTGCACCTGTCCCGGCTCGCCGAGGAGCTGGTGCTGTGGGCGAGCCCGCGCTTCGGCTTCGTGCGCCTGCCGGACCGCTTCTGCACCGGCTCGTCGATCATGCCGCAGAAGAAGAACCCCGACGTCCCGGAGCTGGTGCGCGGCAAGAGCGGACGCGTGTTCGGACACCTGGTCGCGCTGCTCGCGCTGATGAAGGCGCAGCCGCTCGCGTACAACAAGGACAACCAGGAGGACAAGGAGCCGCTGTTCGACACGGTGGACACCCTGAAGGATTCGCTCGCCGCGTTCGCCGAGCTGGTGGAGGGTCTCGAGCCGGTTCCCGCGGCGCTGCGCGCCGCGACGCTTGAGGGGTTCTCGACCGCGACCGACATGGCCGACTATCTTGCGCGCAAGGGCGTGCCGTTCCGCGACGCGCACGAGGCGGTGGCGCGCGCGGTGCGCGAGGCCGAAGCGACCGGCTGCGACCTCTCGGGCCTGCCGCTCAAGGTGCTGCGCCGCTTCAGCAGCGCGATCGACGAGGACGTCTACCGGTACCTCACGCCGGAAGGTTCGGTGGCGGGACGCGACCATCCCGGCGGCACGGCGCCCAGGCGGGTCCGCGCCGCCGCGGCGCGTGCCCGCAGACGCCTGGGCGCCAAGTCCAAGGCATGAGCGAGCGCGAGATCCCGCAGACGATCGGCAAGTACCCGGTCATCCGCAGGATCGGCGAGGGCGCGACCAGCGAGGTGTACCTCTGCCGCGATTCGTTCAACGACCGCGATGTCGCAGTCAAGGTGGTGTTTCCGGAGGTGTTCCAGGACCCGGACCGGGGCAGGCTGTACACCAAGCTGTTCATCACCGAAGCCTCGCTCGCCGGCAAGCTGCAGCACCCGCACATCTGCCAGATCTACGACGCCGTCGCCGACGAGCGGCTGCACTACATCGTCATGGAGTACGTCGACGGCGGCACGCTGGAGAAATTCTGCGATCCGCAGAACCTCCTGCCGGTCGAGCGCATCGTGGAGATCGTGTTCAAGTGCTCGCGGGCACTCGACTTCGCACACAAGATGGGCATCACGCACCGCGACATCAAGCCGGCCAACATCCTGCACACCGGCGAAACCGACGTGAAGATCTCCGACTTCGGCGCCGCGCTCATCGCCTCCGGTGAGACGACGCAGGTGTCGGCGGTCGGCTCGCCCGCCTACATGTCGCCGCAGCAGGTGAAGGAACACCCGCTCAATCACCAGACCGACATCTACTCGCTCGGCGTCGTCCTGTACCACCTGCTCACGGGGCGGCTGCCGTTCTACGCGACCAACAACTTCAGCCTCATCTACCAGATCACCAACGTGGAGGCGGCGCCGCCCTCGAGCTACCGGCCCGAGATCCCGCCCGCGGTGGACCGCATCGTGGCGCGCGCCATGGCCAAGGAGCTCGACCAGCGCTACGCGAAGTGGGAGGAGTTCTCCGCGGATCTTGCCGAGGTGTTCAAGGCGGGGCACACCGGCAGCCAGGCGCCGGTCGCCGACTCCGACCGCTTCGAGACGCTGAGAAGCCTGTCGTTCTTCGAGCGCTTCACCGATGCCGAGCTGTGGGAAGTCGCGCGCATCTCCACCTGGCGCAGGGCGGGAAACGGGGAGCAGCTGATGAAGGAAGGCGAGCCGGGAACGTTCTTCTGCATTCTCGCGCAAGGCCAGGTCAAGGTGACCAAGCGCGGCAAGCTCCTGAACCTGCTGCGCGCCGGCGAGTGCTTCGGCGAGATGGCCTATCTCTCCAAGGCCGCGCACCTGCGCGGCGCCGACGTCACCGTCATGTCCCCCGCGAAGATCATTGCGATCCCGACCCTGAGCCTGGCGCAGGCCTCCGAGGGCTGCCGCCAGAAGTTCGACAGCGCGTTCCTCGAGATCCTGGTGGACCGCCTGGCGATGGCCAACGTGCGCCTGTCGGGCGTCTGAGCGCGGCCGGGTGGACCGGGCCACGCGCGCCGCGCGCTAGGCCTGCTGCTTCGCGCCCTGTAGGAGCTTCTGCAGTTCCCCGGACTGGTACATCTCGCGCACGATGTCGCTGCCGCCGACGAACTCGCCGTTCACGTACAGCTGCGGGATCGTCGGCCAGTTGGCGAATTCCTTGATCCCCTGGCGGATCTCGGGGTTCTCGAGCACGTTGACGCTGAAGAAATCGCGCACGCCGCTCGCGTTCAGCACCTGCACCGCGAGCGCCGAAAAGCCGCATTGCGGAAACTGGGGCGTACCCTTCATGTAGAGCACGACCGGATGTTTGCTGACCTGTTCCTTGATGAGTTGCTGCACGTCCATGGGGTCCTCGTCGCGTAATAGTTGAGCGATTTGCTCAGGATTTTAGCCTGCCTCCCGTCACTCGCGCAATGCCTGCCAGGTCCGGCCAGCTCGCGACCTCGTCCAGCCCTCCTGCGGCGAGCAAGCTGCGCACCGCCGCGTCCTGCCCCTCGCCATGCTCGAGCAGCAGCCAGCCGCCCGCCTCGAGATGCGCCGCCGCGCCCGCCGCGATGGCGCGCAGCGCGTCCAGACCGTCGGCCCCGGCCACCAGGGCGCTCTTCGGCTCGAAGCGCAGGTCGCCCTGCTCGAGATGGGGGTCGTTCTCAGCGACGTAGGGGGGATTCGACACGACCAGGTCGAAGCGCTCACCGCGCACCGGCTCGAACCAGTGCCCGTGGCGCAATTCGATCTCCAGCCCGAGCCTCGCGGCATTGCGGGCGGCCACCTGCATGGCGGACAGGTCAGCCTCGACCGCGATCACCCGGGCGCGCGGGCGATGCCGCTTGATGGCCAGCGCCAGCGCGCCGCTGCCCGCGCCGAGGTCGAGTACGCGCGCCGCAACCTGCGGCCCGAGGCGCGCGAGCGAGAGCTCGACCAGCAGCTCGGTCTCCGGGCGCGGGATCAGCACCGCGGGATTGACCGCAAGGCTCAGGCCGTAGAACTCGCGCTTGCCGAGCAGGTACGCGACAGGCGCGCCCGCGCGCCGGCGCGCCGCCCAATCGACGAAGCGTGCCTCGGCACCCGCCTCCAGCTCGCGCTCTGGGTGCGCGAGCACGCTCGCCTGCGAGAACCCCGTCGCCTCCGCGAGCAGCAGGCGCGCCTCGCGCGACTCGAGGCCGCTCGCGGCGAGCGCCTGCGCGATTCTCACGCCGCTTCTTCGGCGAGCGCCGCCAGCTGCTCGGCCTGGTGCTCGGCGCTCAGGGCGCCGACCAGGTCGTCCAGCTCCCCGTCCATGATGCGGTCGATCTTGTGCAGCGTGAGGTTGATGCGGTGGTCGGTCACCCGGCCCTGCGGGAAGTTGTAGGTGCGGATGCGCTCGGAGCGGTCGCCCGAGCCGATCAGCGACTTGCGCGCGGAGGCGGTCTTCGCCTGCTGCTCGCGCATCTGCTTGTCCTTGATGCGCGCCGCGAGTATGGACTGCGCCTTCTCGCGGTTCTTGTGCTGCGAGCGCGAGTCCTGGCACTCGACCACGATCCCGGTCGGCAGGTGCGTGATGCGGATCGCGGATTCGGTCTTGTTCACGTGCTGCCCGCCAGCGCCCGAAGCGCGGAAGGTGTCGATGCGCAGCTCCGCCGGATTGAGCACCACATCGTCGATCGCGTCGGCCTCGGGCAGCACGGCCACCGTGCAGGCCGACGTGTGGATGCGCCCCTGCGCCTCGGTCTCCGGGACGCGCTGCACGCGGTGGCCGCCCGACTCGAACTTGAGCCTCGAGTAGGCGCCCTGGCCGATGATGCGCGCGATCACTTCCTTGTAGCCGCCGAGCTCCGACGGGCTCTCGGAGATGATCTCCACCTGCCAGCCCTGGCGCTCGGCATAGCGCGTGTACATGCGGAACAGGTCGCCCGCGAACAGCGCGGACTCGTCGCCGCCAGTGCCCGCCCGGACCTCGAGGAAGATGTTGCGCTCGTCGTTCGGATCGCGCGGCAGGAGCACCTTCTGCAGCTCGGCTTCGAGCTTCTCCATGGCGCCGCGCGCCTCGCGCAGCTCCTCCTCGGCGAAGCTGCGCAGCGCCGGATCGGCGGCCATGTCGCGCGCGGCCGCGGCGTCGCGCTCGCTCCCGCGGAAGCGCTCGTAGAGCTCGACCAGCCCGCTCAGCTCGGAATGCTCGCGCGAGAGCTTCTTGAACTGCTCCATGTCGCGCGTCGCGGTCTCCGCCGCCAGCAGGCGGTTGAGCTCCTCCAGCCGCGCGGCCAGGCTATCGAGCTTGGCGCGAAGAGACTCTTTCACTAGCGCTTGACGCGGAACAGGCGTGCGACGGTCTCGGCGAGCTGGGGGCGCTCCTCGTCCCCGGCCTCGTTCAGCGCCTGCGTCGGCGCGTGCATCAGCTTGTTGGCGAGGCCCTGCGAGAGCGCCTCGAGCACCTGTCTCGGGTCGTCGCCGCGCTGCAGCAGCCTGAGCGCGCGCTCGAGCTCGTGGCGGCGCGCTTCCTCAGCCTGCTCGCGCAGGGCGCGGATGAGGGGCACGCTCTCGCGCACCTGCATCCAGTGCATGAACTGGCCGACCTGCGTCTCGATGATCGCCTCGGCCTGCTCGACCGCCGAGCGCCGCGCGTCGAGGTTCGCCGAGACGATTTCGCCGAGGTCGTCGATCGTGTACAGGAACACGTCGTCCAGCTCGCCAACCTCGCGCTCGATGTCGCGCGGCACCGCGAGATCGACCATGAACATGGGGCGGCGCCGGCGCGCGCGCAGCGCGCGCTCGATCAGGCCCTTGCCGAGGATCGGCAGCGACGAGGCGGTGCACGACACGACGATGTCGAAGTCGTGCAGGTGTTCGCCGAGCGAGCGCAGCTCGATCGCCTGGGCGTTGAAGCGGTGCGCGAGCGCGCCGGCGCGCTCGAGCGTGCGGTTGGCGACCGCCATGCGCGCCGGCCCCTGCGCGGCGAAGTGCGTCGCGCACAGCTCGATCATCTCTCCGGCGCCGATGAACAGCACCTTCTGCTCGTGCAGGGAGGGGAAGATGCGCGCCGCGAGCTTGACCGCGGCGGCGGCCATCGACACGCTGTTGGCCCCCAGCTGCGTGGTGCTGCGCACCTCCTTGGCGACCGCGAATGAGCGCTGGAACAGCTTGTGCAGCACGGTGCCGAGCGTGCCGGCGGCCTGCGCCTCGCGCACCGCGTCCTTCATCTGGCCGAGGATCTGCGGCTCGCCGAGCACCATCGAGTCCAGGCCCGAGGCGACGCGGAAAGCATGGCGCACCGCCTGCTCGCTCGGCAGGGTGTACAGGTAGGGCGTGATGTCGCTCGGCTTGAGGCTGTGGTATTTCGCCAGCCAATCCGTCGCCGCGGCGGGCTGCTCGGCTGCTAGGTACAGCTCGGTGCGGTTGCAGGTCGACAGGATCGCGGCTTCGGACGCGAAGCCGCGCGTGACCTGGGCGAGCGCCTCGCGCATGCGCTCGACGTGGAACACCACGCGCTCGCGGACATCGAGCGGCGCGGTCTGGTGGTTCAGCCCAAGGGCGTACAGCGTCATGGCGACTGGAATGCGCTAAGTGCCGAGATTATAAGGCGTAGCCGGGGCGCCGCCGCTTGCGCTGGATCAAGCCGCGCTCAGCGGTAGGTGTGCAGTCCGGCGTCCAGGTGCGGCAGGGCATTGAACGAATCGAGGGCGATGCGGCCCCGGCCGAAGCTGAATTCGGTGAGCGACGCGTTGCGCACTCGCCAGTTGAGCTCGAGCGCCACCCGCTCCGGGGCGGCGAGCGCGGTCTGGACCGCCAGGCCGATCACGCCCCCGGAGGTGAAGACCGCCACCCGCCTGCCGCGCCCCTCGGCCTGCAGGATGCCTCGCAGCGCGGCGCGCACGCGCGCGCTGAAATCCGCCCAAGGCTCGACGCCCTCGACTGCCGGCGAGCCCGCGAGCCAGGCCGCCACCAGACGCTCGAACATTTTCTGGAAGTGGCGGTTGCGCTCCTCCGACTCGCGCAGGCGCTCGAAGGTCTCGGCGAGCGCGCGGAACTGCGCGTCGCGCGCGGCGAGCGCCGGCGCGAGCCGGCCGAGCATGCCGGCCGAGTCGTACTCGTTGAGCGCCTCGTCGACGCGCAACTCGGGCCAGCGGCCGCCATGCCGCGCGTAGCTCTCGCCGGCGATCTGCGCCGTGCAGTGCTGGCGCTCGAGCGCCCCGCTCCAGACCTCGTCGAACGCCGCGCCGCGCCCGGCCCAGAAGCGCCCGAGCGCGCGCGCCTGCTCCTCGCCGGTCGCGGAGAGCCGGTCGCTATGCGCTTCGAAAGTGCGCGCCTGACCGTGGCGCACGAGAACGAGGTAGCCCATGACGAGCCGGCAAGCCTACTACCGATCGGATCGCCAGTGACGGCGGACATGGACCCGTGCGCGCCGCCCGTGCTAGAAGCAGCGCAGGGAGGGAACGAACGCATGACGGCATCGAAGCTCAGGCTGCTGAGCGGGGGCGCGGCGCACGGTGTGGTCGACGCGCTCGCCGCGCAGTTTAGGACAGATACGGGTGCCGAGATCGTCGGCAGCTTCGGCCCGGTGGGCGGCATGAAGGACAGGCTGCTCGCGGGCGAGCCGGCCGACCTCGTCATCCTCACCCGCGCCCTGGTCGACGAGCTCGCCGCCGCGGGGCACGTCCTGCCCGACACGCGCGTCGACCTCGGGCGCGTGCGCACCGGCGTGGCAGTGAAGGAAGGCGACCCGGTCCCCGACGTCTCGAGCGCGCAGGGCCTGCGCGCCGCGCTCACCGGCGCGCGCGAGATCTACTTTCCCGATCCGGTGCGCGCCACCGCCGGCATTCACTTCGCCAAGGTGCTCGACCGTCTCGGCTTGCGCGACGCGCTCGCGGACCGCCTGCGCCCGCATGCGAGCGGCGCCGCGGCGATGGGCGCCATGTCGCGTGCCGCAGGGCGAGGGTTGCTCGGCTGCACCCAGATCACCGAGATCGTGATCACGCCAGGCGTGACGCTCGCCGGGGCGCTGCCGACCGAGTTCGAGCTGGCGACGGTCTATACCGCTGCCGTGTGCGCGCGCGCCGGATCTGCAGAGCTCGCGCGGCGGCTCGTCACGCTGCTCGGCGGCGAGCTGACGCGCGCCTTGCGCACGCGGCTCGGCTTCGAGTTCTAGGAGGTTCGTCTCGCGCGGGCGGATCGCGTTGCCAATCCGTCTAGCTCGGGCGAGAATGCCGCGCTTCTACAGGAGGAGGAGAAAAAAATGATCAAGCGTATCTTCGCGCGCATTGCGCTCGCGTCGCTGCTCGGCGCCGCGGCCGTCGCCCAGGCGGCACCCAAGGACATCCGCTGGGGCACCGGCCCCGTCGGCTCGGCGGGAGGCAAGGCGCTCGTCGTGCTGGCCGACGTGCTCAACAAGGCGCTGCCGCAGTACCGCATCACCGTGCTGCCGACGCCGGGCGCGGTGGCGACGGTGAAAGGCTATGCCGTCGGCGACTTCGACGGCTACTACGGCTCGGACGTGGCGCTCAAGGAGCTCAAGGCCGACGACGGCCGCTTCAAGGGCTTCCGCCCGCACGTCAAGCACCAGCCGATCCAGTCGTTCTGGTGCTACACGCTCGATGTCGGCCTGGCGATCAAGGCGACCGACCGCGACAAGATCAAGAACTGGGAAGACCTGACCGGCAAGCCGGTGTATACCGGACCGCTCCCGTTCGACACGCGCAAGCACCTCGAAAACGCGATGGCCGCTGTAGGCGTGCACCACATCTACCAGCAGGTGGACCTCGGAACCGTCGGCTCGCAGCTCAATTCCGGCGCGATCAAGGGGATGACGATCTATGCCGCAGGCGGCGAGACTCCCGCGCCGTGGATTGCCGAGGCCTCGCTCGCGGTGGACTGGGCGGCGCTCAATCCGAGCCCGGACGAGGTCGCCAAGCTGAAGGCCGCGGGCTTCAAGATCGAGCAGGTTCCGGCGGCCAACTTCCACAAGCAGAACATCTACGTCGACAAGGTGACGCTGCTGCCCTTCTACTGGGGCTTCGACCTCGGCCCGATCCTGTCGGAGGACGAGATGTACAAGATGCTGCTC